>NZ_CP071382.1:2918500-3221750 GCF_017338855.1 Geobacter benzoatilyticus | reverse complement strand
GAAAAGTCCATAACCGCAGAGGACGCATTCGAGTTCAGGATCGAGCTAATTAACAAGGACGGCAAGACAACCGTCCTGAAAGACAAGATGAAGGCGGAGAAGGGCGAAATCCTTGACGGCACCTTCATGAGCAAAAAGGCGCTTCGCCAGTTCTTTACTGAACAGATCGAGCATGCCAAAAGTCAGGATCTGCTCCTCTCCCTACACCTTAAGGCCACCATGATGAAGGTCTCCGACCCGATCATGTTCGGTCATGCCGTATCCATCTTTTACAAAGATGTGTTTGAGAAGCATGCAGCAACCTTCAAGGAGCTTGGTGTCAATCCCAACATGGGGCTCGGCGACCTCTACAAGAAGATCCAGAGCCTGCCGGAAGCAAAGCGTGCCGAGATCGAAGCCGACATCCGGTCTGAGTACACCAAGCGCCCGAAGCTGGCGATGGTTGATTCCGACAAAGGTATCACCAACCTGCATGTGCCCAGCGACGTCATCGTTGACGCCTCCATGCCGGTAGTTGTCCGTGACGGAGGCAAGATGTGGGGGCCTGACGGCCAGCTCCATGATACCAAGGCAATGATCCCGGACCGCTGCTACGCCACGATGTACAAGGAGATCATCGAGGACTGCAAAAAACATGGCGCCTTCGATCCCGCCACTATGGGCTCCGTTCCCAACGTTGGTCTCATGGCCCAGAAAGCCGAAGAGTACGGTTCCCATCCGACCACGTTTGAAATCCCTTACGATGGAACCGTCCGCGTGGTGGACGCCAACGGCAAGGTTCTGATGGAGCACCAGGTGGAGGACGGCGATATCTGGCGGATGTCCCGCGTGAAGGACATCCCGATCCAGGACTGGGTCAAGCTAGCCGTGAGGCGGGCCAGGGCCACCGGTGCCCATTCCATTTTCTGGTTGGACAAGAATCGAGCCCATGACGCCCAAGTTATTGCCAAGGTAGAGAAATACCTCAAGGATCACGACACCACTGGCCTCGAAATCAAGATTTTGCCGCCGGCTGAGGCCATGCGTTATTCGCTGGAACGAATCCGCAAAGGGCTGGATACTATCTCGGTCACAGGCAACGTTCTCCGGGACTACCTGACAGACCTCTTTCCTATCCTAGAACTGGGGACCAGCGCCAAGATGCTCTCCATCGTGCCACTGCTGGCGGGCGGCGGTCTGTTTGAGACCGGCGCGGGAGGTTCTGCCCCCAAGCATGTTCAGCAGTTTGTCAAGGAAGGATATCTGCGTTGGGATTCCCTCGGGGAGTTCTCGGCCCTTGCCGCTTCCCTCGAGCATCTCGGAACCACCTTCAGAAACGACAAGGCCATGGTCCTCGCCGAGACCCTCGATCAGGCCATCGCCAAGTTCCTTGACGCCAACAAGTCGCCTGCCCGCCAGGTGGGGCAGATCGACAACCGCGGCAGCCATTTCTACCTTGCCATGTACTGGGCACAGGCGCTGTCAGAACAGAAAAAAGACGGGGAGCTTCGGGTTCGCTTTGCCAACGTGGCACGTCAATTTGAAAATTACGAATCCTTGATCAATGAGGAACTGCTCGGTGCCCAGGGAAAACCCGTTGACATGGGAGGGTACTATCACCCCGACAAGGTAAAAACAGCCAAGGCCATGCGTCCAAGTGGTAGCTTGAATGCTATTATCGGCAACATGATGATATTCAGCTAGACGTTCCACGAATGGGACGGCGCATGGTGCACCGTCCCAAGACTCTAAATGTTGTTAATGGAAGTGGTCAGCCTCATCATAAGCAAAAAAGGTGAGCTTGAAAGACCAAGCCCACCTTCTCAAATCCAGAAACATCAAGTTCCTACTTTCTGCTCTTGATATCCACCGGCTCACAGACGCTCGACGGGTCGTGCGCTTCGGCACCGCACTGCGCACAGAAGACAGTTGGTTCTGAAGCAAGAGCGCTTGCTCTTCCACTGTCATCAATGGCGCAGAGTTTGTCGTAAATTCTCCCTTTCATGACGGATACCTCCTTTTCCCCAGTGTTTCTTCCTTTCCATCTGTTAAAAGAAGATTTTCGTCACACGTTCGGTATCGTTGATCGCGCATGGATCATGATCTATGCTCCTCCTCATGACGGAATCCTCTAAAATAATTATAAACAACCCTCACAAAATAACTCAAGTTGAACATTAACCTCCTGGCTAGTGAGCGAGTAATAATTGGGGCTTCAGGCTATTGCTTAGTTTTGTCAATGCACGCTCTTCTATCTGGCGTACCCGCTCACGTGAAATTGAAAAGTGGTCCGCAATATCTTGAAGTGTTGCGGGATCATCACTAGTGATCCTGTGTTCAACAATATACCTCTCTTTTTCATTCAACCCCTGCAAAGCTTGAGCAATTGCTTTTTTCAGTACACGCTCTTTTTGATACTCGCCTAGCATTTCTTCCTGATTCATCCGGTCATCAGCAATTGCATCAAGTATCGTCAGGCCATCGCTTTCGAAAAGCTCATCATTAAGAGAAACGTCCCCTTTAAGCCGTTGCTCCATTTCAACGACCTCATGATCTGGCACATGGAGCTTACTGGAAACTTCCAAGGTGTCGCTATCACTGCCGGTTAATTTAAGCAGTGCTTCCTTGGTCTTGCGTAACCCATAAAACAATTTTTTCTGTGCTTGCGTAGTACCGATTTTTACCAGGCTCCAAGCGGAAACAATGTAATTCTGGATATAGGCCCGAATCCACCATACGGCGTAGGAAATCAACCGAACCCCTTTATAGGGATTGAATTTGCGAACAGCCATCATCAGGCCAATATTGCCCTCCTGGATCAGATCGAGCATTTTCAGACCGTAACGGCGATATTCGGAAGCGACCTTAACCACATAGCGAAGGTTTGAAGTAATGAGGGTATGAGCTGCCTCAAGGTCCTTTTCCTCAAAGAACTTGATGGCGTAGTTCCTCTCCTCGTCTTCGGTGAGTAATCTGAATTTGCGAATTTCGGAAAGATAGAGGGTAAGACTGTCGGCAACAACTGGCAGATTGGTAACCATGACGCACCTCCTAAAAACTTGTATCATGATTAGCACTCTATAGTGCTGACTGCTAAAAATATAGCAAAATATTACGTCGATTTCAAGAATAAAAATAGAATATGCTTCATGATATCGTAGGGTTGAGTCGGTTTAAAAAATCAGCTTCCACCTCTTGACACGCTGAAAATGCGTACTTATTTTTTGATCAGAAAATCACTCATTGAAAGGAGGTAATCCACATGGCAACCTGGGATGTATTCAAAGAACTGGACAATCTGAGAAGGGAAATCGACGAAGCTTTCCGTGGCGCTGGTTACAACCGTCCGTTTGGACCGACATTCCTTTCGCCGCTAACAACCCGTCGATTCCCGCTGGTCAACTTCAGCGAGGATGAGGGGCATGTCTACATCGAGGCTCTGATTCCCGGCGTTGATCCGAAGGATGTCGATCTGACCGTACTGCGGAACACGGTCACCATCAGCGGGGAACGCAAACCGTTCGTCGAGAAGGAAGGGCAGATCGTACACCGCTCCGAACTCGGATCCGGCAAATTCTCCCGCACCTTGGAACTGCCGGTTGACATCGATCCCGACAAGATCACGGCCAGTTGCAGGGACGGCATCATGCAGATCAATCTGGCCAAGGCCGAACATGCCAAACCAAAAAAAATCGACATCAAACTTTCGTGATAACGAACGACATGATACGGAAAGGAGGTAATCAATCATGGCAGCCAACAGCTTGACGGAAAGAAACGACGAACGGAGTGTGCAGACCCGTGAAGAGACGCGGTCGAACGAAAAATATATCCGCCCGGCGGTGAATATCATCGAGACAGAAGAAGGTCTGGTCCTGACAGCTGACATTCCAGGCGCTTCCAAGGATGCTCTCGATGTGAACGTGGGAAAAGGCATCCTGACCATCAGCGCTCCGGCGCAGCACACCATGCCGGGAACCTCGGCCTACCGGGAATTTGAACTGGCCAACTACTACCGTCAGTTCACCATTCCCGAGAGCCTCGACCACGAAAAGGCCCATGCCGACTATGTGAACGGCATCCTGACCTTGCGGATACCGAAGGCCGAAATCGCCAAACCGAAACGGATCGCCGTCCAGGTCGGTTGAGAAAGGAGTCTGCTGAGGAGGTGATCAGAATGTCAAACCTGTTGCCCGAGAAATGGAGCGAGGCGCTGGAGCGGGTTCATGACAAAGTCGGCCATTTCCTGACCAGACTCATGCCGCGAAAAAATGAGGAGCATTCTCCGGAACGAATCACGGCCGACACCCTGCCAGCCTTCATGCAGTTTGGTGGCCCGTCGCTCGACATGCACGAGACATCTGATGAACTGATCATCAGGGCAGAAGTACCGGGACTGAAGAGAGATGATTTCTCGGTTGAGCTTGTCGGCAGGCGGTTAACGATAAAAGGTGAAAAGAACGTGGTACGCGAACGGAAAGGAGGTGATGGGTGCCTAATTTCAGAATGCCGGTACGGCAGCTTCGCCAGAACTCTCCAGTTGCCGTACGAAATCGATGAGAAGGCAATTGCGGCGGACCTCAAAAACGGGGTCCTGACCATCCGGCTGCCCAAGCCGGACAAAGGACGGCATGCCCGCTACCGGGTGCCGGTATCCTGAACCAGCAGGGATGATAGAGGGCCGCTTGATGCGGCCCTCGCTGGTTCTGGGGGAAATATCCCTTATTCTTTCTTGCTGACATGGAGGAAGGATAGATGAAACATTTGAGAATAAATCCCGTTACGATCGTTCAAGAGCATGTCAAGGAGTTGCAACACCAATTCAGAACCACTGATGACCCGCAGAAAAAGGATGTCTTGGCGAGGAAAGTCCGAAACCTTCAGAACGTGCTGAAGTTTCTGGCCGGGACACAGAACGATGTGAACAATGTTGAGAATTTCGCTTAGCGAACCAGCTACCGCACCAGAAAGGAGCATGGCATGCATTACTTCATCAAAGACAACAAGCTGCATCGCTATCCCGTTCCGAAGCGCTGTGGCGTCCAGTTTCAGAAGGAAATCCTGCGGGATACGATTCCGCATCATGTTGAACAGTGTATCTACTGCATGCGCAGATGGCCGGAAGACGACAAGAAAGAATAATAGTTTCTGGCGAGAGTGAAGATCATGGCAACGTATCAGGATTATTACGCCATCCTCGGCGTAGGAAAAACGGCAACCCAGGAAGAGGTCCAGCGGGCCTACCGTAAACTGGCCCGCAAGTACCATCCCGACATCAACAAGGAAAGCACTGCCGAGGAGAAATTCAAGCAGATCAACGAAGCCTACGAGGTGCTGGGTGACCCGGAAAAACGGGCCAAGTACGATCAGTTCGGCAGTGGCTGGGATGGTCAATTCGCTAACCAGGGGTATCAGGGAGGCGACAATGTCCGATTCCACTTCTCCACTGCCGATCCGGGCCAGTTCAGTGACTTCTTCCAGAACCTCTTCGGCGGCGGGTGGAGTTTTGGCGAAGAGACCGAATTCCGGGGCGGAGGCACCAGGAGGCGGCGAGGCCGCGACCATGAGACTTCCATTAGTATCACGCTGGCCGACGCCTGTCATGGCGACCGGAAAACCATTGAACTGGAACGGGTGGAAACAGACAGCAGAGGCAGACCGACCAGGACCAGACGCAGCTATGATGTCACCATCCCACCGGGTGTTACGGACGGATCCCTGATCCGCCTTGCCGGGCAAGGCGGCAGCGGCAGCGGCGGTGGGGATGCCGGCGACCTGTTCCTGCGAGTCAGCATTCTTCCCGACAGCCGTTTCACCCTGAACGGCCATGACCTGGCCACAACAGTCGATATCACCCCTTGGGAGGCGGCCCTCGGGGCAAAGGTACTGGTGCCGACCATCGATGGCCGGATCAATCTCACCGTGCCGGCCGGTACCCAGAGCGGCCAGACCTTACGGGTTCGGGGCAAGGGGATGCCGGTTGCGTCGGGCCGCTACGGAGACCTGCTGGTGAATGTGCGTATTGTGGTGCCGAAACATCTCTCGGCCAGGGAGCGGCATCTCTTCGAGGAATTGGCAAAAGAATCGCGATTCGATCCGCGTGTGTGACCGAGGGACAGTTATGACCGCTCAACAGTATGATATAATCATCAGCAGAAAGCATGAACTGGTCGCCGTGCCGGGCATCACCATCCATGAATTGAGCCGGCTGTGCGAGTGCCACCTTTCGGTGGCGAGGCGGCTCTTTTCCATCGGCCTCATCGAGCCGCTGTCTGCAGGGACAACTCCTCTATTCGACCGGAGCGCCGTGGTCAGGGCCAGGAAGGCCCTGCGCCTGAAACGGGATCTTGGTCTCAACTTCGATGCAATGGCCCTGGTGATGGAACTGCTTGATCGCATTGACGAGCTGGAACGGAGATTCTGAGGAAAAGTGGGGACTGGATGTGCTGACCGAACGAAGCAGACTGCAATCATTGTTACACAGAGCAAGCGAGGGGCTCAGTAAAGCAAAGCCTTATCACCTGTTCGAGCACCTGATCGCCAATATACTGGTGCTGCTCATTTCGTTCATCGTGGTTGTCGCCTTGTACAAGCTGGGTGAAGATGTCCTCAGCCTGCTGGTGAGCAGAGCCTTCGATCCGCTGAAACACGAAACCTTCCAGACAGTATTTGGCGGCATCATGACCCTGCTCATTGCCATGGAGTTCAAGCACTCCATTTTGGTCGCCACCAAACGGCAGCAGAATATCATCCAGGTTAAAACCGTCATTCTGGTGTCGATTCTTGCTTTGGCCCGTAAATTCATTATCCTGGACATCCATGCCCTTGAAGCGGCCAAGATCGCGGCACTGGCTCTGGCACTCGTCGCTCTGGGGGCCGTGTACTGGCTTATGCGGGAACGGGATGCCTGGAACATGGAACATGGCCGGCAAGAAGAAGGATAATACTACCTGTTGGATGATCGGAGTACCACATGCCTCAGTACTCGCCAAGTGACCCGTTCCTGCGCCGCCTGCGTTGGCTGACCATTGCGGTCATCACCGTGCTGTTCGCCTGGCATGCCCTGTCGTGGGCGGACCGGGCTTTCCAGAAAGAATCGGCAACACCGCGAGCGGTAACCGCCCGGGGCGATCTGGCCGCCGATGAGAAATCGACCATCGAACTGTTCGAACGGTCCCGCGATTCGGTCGTGTATATTTCAACCTCGGAACGGGTCATGGACTTCTGGAGCCGCAATATCTTCACCATCCCTCGTGGCACCGGGTCCGGGTTCATTTGGGATGACAAGGGACATGTGGTCACCAATTACCATGTCATCGATGGGGCCTCGGAAGCACGGGTCAGATTGTCGGATGGCAAGGAGTACAAGGCCAGTCTGGTCGGCGCCAGTCCCATGCACGACCTGGCGGTGCTGAAGATCGCTACCGGCTTAAAAGGGCATTCGCTGCCGGTGGGGACCTCTCACAACCTGAAGGTCGGACAGAAGGTCTTTGCCATCGGCAATCCCTTCGGCCTCGACTGGACCCTGACTACCGGGATCGTCTCTGCTCTGGACCGGTCATTGAAGGGAGAATCCGGCAGCGTCATCGAGCATCTGATCCAGACCGATGCCGCCATCAACCCGGGCAATTCCGGCGGGCCGTTGCTTGATTCCGCCGGTCGGCTCATCGGCATCAATACCGCCATCTACAGCCCGTCCGGCGCATCCGCCGGGGTCGGATTCGCGGTTCCGGTTGATACTGTCAACCGGGTGGTTCCGCAACTGATTGGTCAAGGGAAATATGTTCGTCCATCCTTGGGAATTGAAATTGATCAGGATCTCAACGAGGCGATTACCGAGCAGCTTGGCGTCAAAGGTGTGGCAATACTCAAGGTGCGTTCAAATTCTCCGGCAGCGCGTGCAGGGTTCAAAGGCATAACCATTAACCGTGACCGAACATTTACTCCGGGGGATATCATTATAGCCGTACAAGGAAAACAGGTCGAAACGACTCCCAAATTGCTGGCTCGACTGGATGACTTCAAGGCGGGCGATACGGTGACCATCACCATTCTCCGTGACGGCAAACAACAGCAGCGCAGCGTTCAGTTGCAAGCAGAGTAAGCAAAATCAAGCCAGGGAGAAGCGGAATGCCCCAAACCATTGACGATCTCATCCGACGGATCAAGGAACTGCAGGAGGAACTCGAAGTCGAGTTCAAGAAGAAACGGGACGAATTCGAGTTCATCATCGAAAAGAAACGGGTTCGTTTTGCCGAGGAGGTAGCACGGCAGCAACGCCGCCTGAAAATCGGCTGGTTCCGCTATCTGATCAAATCAAGACCGCTCAATGTCCTGACCGCTCCGGTTATTTACGCGGGGTTCATCCCCTTCATAATCCTGGATCTGTTTCTCTGGCTTTATCAGTCGATCTGCTTTCCTGTGTACGGCATTCCCAAGGCAAAGCGCTCCGATTATCTGATTTTCGACCGGGAAGACCTCCCGTACCTGAACGTCATCGAGAAGTTCAACTGTTTCTACTGTTCCTATGGCAACGGCCTGATGGCCTACGGTCGGGAGATTGCCGCACGGACCGAACAATACTGGTGCCCGATTAAGCATGCCCGCCGGATCAAGGCTGCCCACGAGCATTATCCCCGGTTCTTTGAATATGGCGACGCCGAGAGCTGGCAGAAAGGGCTGGAACGGCTGCGTCGGCAATATCCAAAAGAACAACAACCTGCAACCGAGGTGAAGTGACATGGCTACGGCAAGCTACCTGATTTCCTGCCCGTCCTGCGGTACTGGTAACCGTATCCCGGCTGATAAAGAGGGCCTGCGGGGACGCTGCGGCAACTGCAAGTCAGCATTGCCGCCGTTGTACTGCCATCCCCAGCAAGTGACCGACCGGACCTTCGACTCCTTCATCAACTCCTATCCTGGTCCGGTGCTGGCAGAGTTTTGGGCACCCACCTGACCGCACTGCCATACCTTCGCACCGGTGGTGCAAACAGTTGCTGAAAGACTGGCCGGCCAGGCGGCTATATTACAAATCAATACCCAGGACAGCCCGTCGTTGGCGGCTCGCTTCAGTATCCGTGGTATACCGGCAATAGTACTGTTGAAGCATGGACGCGTTGTTGATCAATTACCGGGAGCACAACCGATTGATGCGGTTCTGGCATGGTTCCGCCGGAAAGCATGATGAAATCGAATTTGACTCATGGCAAGCAACGGCAAAAACCAACAGCAGTAGCACAGCGTCACTCTAAAGGACTGCATATAGTTGCTTTGTTAAGGGTGCTAAGGGGGGATGGTCCTTCTGGCCGTCTTCGGACTTTTTCCCGATGTGAAAGTGTGACCATGTCCCTAATTCAAGATACTGCTCAATATATCGCTACAATCGGCGTTTGGGGTGAATGCAGAAGCACTTTTAGCCGATCTCAGTTCATCCTGCGGCTTATCTGCTGGTTTCATTTCACTCAATGTAGGAATTGCTGGCAATTGCTGACCTGCCGTGACTCCATCCATGTTGGCCAGCACCTGCTTTCCTCGCTCCGTTGAAAGAAATTGCTTGATCGCCTCGTGGGTGAATGTCGCCTGTTTTCTGCTTTTGCGTAACCGTTCGAAGGCATCGATAATTTCCGGATCATAGGTGGAAAGTTTGAGTGAGTACAAGGGCACATCACACCCCCTTGGCAAAGGCGAGCGTCTGGAATCCCCTGGCATTGGCATATTCCGGTTCCGGTAGTACAATAACCTCGATGTTTCTGGCAGGCAGGCCGTTCTTCAGGAATGCGGCACCGCCGCCGAACAGCAGGACACGATCAAAATCGGCATGCATCCCGACATGAGCCTGCAACTCACCCTGAATATCACGGATGATGTGCTCAATATAGGCAACGCCAGCTTCCTGGATCTCCCGGATGACATCGTGCCGCTCGAAGCCGTACTGCAGGTAGCCCTTCTCGATCAGGAAGGCGATTTCCACGGGGGTGAAGGTGCCAGAAGGCGCGAGATCCTTGATCCGTGGCAGCAGAAAGCTGGTGGCCATCTGGTGGACACCCCGCTTGTTGAGGGTCTTGCCATGGATGATCTGTTTTTTATGAGGTGAGAACAGGGTGAAGATGATGGTGTTGAAGCCGATATCGATGCCGAGAACATTGCCCGTCGGACGCTCCAGAAGTCCGTCAAGATAATCCCTCAGTCCTCCTAGCCCCTGCGGGAATACCGCCACCTCCTTGATTGCCCCACCGGTCAGTGACTTTGCCAAGGCCGACACGGCGCCGCCCGGCTTATGCTGCTCCTGCCAGTAGGAATACGGCAGCCCAACGGCAAGAAGGATGTCACCATCACAGCCAGCCTGTTTCAAGCACTGTTCCACAAATACCGGATAGTAGCGCACGAGCTCTTCCATCGTTTTCAGATAGGAAGAGCCCGATGACATCAGCGAATCTTCCCCGATCAGCAGATTTTCGCCGTTGTAGCTGAACGCAGAAATGATCCTTCCCTTGCGCTCCCCGTAAATCCACTTGGCCGAAGAAAACCCGAGATCAGAGGTGGTCCCCGGAATTCGGACAGTGTGATAAGGTGGACAGCCGCAGACTGACGACGGAGGTACACCCGTGAGCACAACCCGACGGAAACGCTATTCAGCCGAATTCAAAGCCAAGATTGCCCTTGAGGCGATTCGTGGTGAGCAGACCATCAACGAATTGGCCAGTCGCTACGAACTGCATCCCAACATGATTACCACCTGGAAGCGACAAGCCATTGAGAACATGGCAGCTGCCTTTTCCGGTGCCAAGGAGCGAAGCAGCAAGTCAGACGAGGCCCAGATTAAGGATCTGCACGCCAAAATCGGGCAACTGACAGTGGAGCGCGATTTTTTAGCCAAAGCCTTCGGACGCATTCGCTGAGTCTCGCTCGAAGGAAAAGCCTGGTCGAGCCCGGCCATGGCCGACTCAGCATAGCCAAACAATGCAAACTGCTCTCGATCAATCGGTCGACATACTACTACCAACCGGTGGGCGAATCGCCGCTAAACCTGGAACTGATGCGGCTGATCGACGAACAGTATCTTGATACGCCGTGGTACGGAGCCCGACAGATGACGCGGCACCTGCGTCGGCATGGCCATGCGGTCAATCGCAAGCGGATCGGCCGCCTGATACAGGTAATGGGTTTGTCGGCCATTTATCAGAAGCCGAAGACCTCACAGCCGCATCCGCAGCACAAGGTCTATCCTTATCTGCTGCGTGGTCTGACGATCGATCGTCCCAACCACGTCTGGTGTGCCGATATCAGCTACATCCCGCTACGACGCGGCTTTCTCTATCTGGTGGCAATCATGGACTGGGCCAGTCGCAAGGTTTTGTCATGGCGGCTGTCCAACACCATGGATGCCGACTTCTGTGTGGCAGCGCTCGAAGATGCCATGTTCCGCTATGGCAAGCCCGAGATTTTCAACACCGATCAGGGAAGCCAGTTCACCAGCGACGCGTTTACCGGGGCGCTCAAGGATGCCGACATCAAGATTTCCATGGACGGCAAGGGGCGCTGGATGGACAACGTCATGATCGAAAGGCTGTGGCGCTCCCTGAAGTACGAGTGCATCTATCTGCATGCCTATGAGACCGGCAGCGAGCTGCGACAAGGTCTCAAGCGCTGGATCGACTACTACAACACAAACCGTCCTCACTCCAGTCTGGACGACAGAACACCGGATGAGGCATATTGGCAAAAACCGCGGCCTGGCTACGCCGGCCGCCCCTTCAAAATGGCGGCATGACCATGGAGGCTTTCCACCTTATCCCCGCCGCCAAACTGTCCTGTCCGGCGGGGCCACCTCTTACAGCCCCTCCCTCTCTGCTCCATTTGGCCGTGGCACTAAGGAACCGTTGCGGGAGATCACGGGCTGATGTGTCTGCCCATGCTCCTGTTGGTCCAATGTCTACGAGACGGGATAGTTTTTCCCCTTGACAGGCTTACCGTAGTGGGGAAAACTGCGATGTACATGTTATAATAAAATGCCGTCAGATTAAGGCCTGTGTGCCCCAAGGAGGAATCGATGAACCCATTGGCTGTTGAACTGAATGAACTGCTTGCCCAGCACAACCCCCATGTTCTGGAGATGCTGTCCGATCTCGGTAAAAATCTCTTTTTCCCCAAAGGGATTCTGACCCAGTCGGCTGAAGCAAAGGAAAAGGCTCACAAGTTCAATGCAACCATCGGTATTGCCACTGAAAACGGCGGTCCGATGTACCTGCAGTGCATTCAGGACAAGCTGTCCGCCTTTGATCCGAAGGATATCTACCCCTATGCTCCCCCAGCCGGCAAGCCGGAGCTGCGCTCCCTGTGGCGGGAGAAGATGTTGCGGGAAAACCCCAGCCAGCAGGGGAAGCACTTCAGCAATCCCATCGTCACCAACGCCCTTACCCACGGCCTTTCCATCGTTGCCGATATGTTTGTCGACAAGGGAGATCACCTGATCCTCCCCGACATGCTCTGGGGGAACTACAACCTGACCTTCGGTACCTGCGCCGGGGCCGTCGTCCGGAAATATCATACCTTTACTGCAAAGGGTGGCTTTGACGTCGATGCGTTCAAGGCGGAGCTGAAGAACAGCGCTGAGGAAAAGGGAAAAGCAGTAGTGTTGCTCAACTTTCCCAACAACCCGAGCGGCTACACCCCGACTGTTGCCGAAGGCGATGCCCTTGTGGCCGCAATCAAAGAGGTGGCAGAGGAAGGGTGCAACGTCGTAGCCATTACCGACGATGCCTATTTTGGCCTCTTCTACGAAGACAGCATGAAGGAGTCCCTGTTCGGCAAGCTCGCCAATATTCATCCCCGCATCCTGGCGATAAAGCTTGATGGCGCCACCAAGGAGGAGTTCGTCTGGGGCTTCCGTACCGGTTTCGTCACCTTTGCCGATGGCAACAGCTATGAAAACACGCCGGTCATCACCGCTCTCGAGAAGAAGGCGATGGGTATAATCCGCGCCCGGATCTCCAACTGTCCGCATCCCTCACAGACCTTTGCTATCGAGGCGCTCCGGTCCCCGAACTTCCTCCAGCAGAAGGAAGAAAAATTCCAGGTGCTCAAGGGGCGCGCCCTCAAGACGAAGGAAGTGCTCAACAGCGGCAAGTATGAAAAAGCCTGGGACTATTACCCGTTCAACTCCGGTTATTTCATGTGCCTGAAACTCAAGACCGTGGATGCCGAAAAACTGCGCGTCCACATGCTTGACAAGTACGGTGTCGGGGCCATTTCCATCGGCAAGACTGACCTGCGCATTGCCTTCTCCTGTATTGACGAAAAGGATATCCCCGAACTGTTTGACACCATCCACCAGGCGGTTCAGGATCTTGCGTGATTGACCCCTGAAAAATGTGCTGAACAAGTTTGCATGAATGATTGAAAAAAGAGGGAGCTGGTTTCCCAGCTCCCTCTTTTTATTTGCTAAAAATCAAGCTTGATGGATGATTTGCTAATCGTCATGCTCTTCATAATCGTTGCTTGACCAACTGTAAGTATAGCTGGTCTGGTAGTTGTAAGAACCTGTGCAGGTTGATTCTCCATCGTGCGAGTCGCAGTAGTCCTTGCTGTAATGGTAGTCGTCTTTGTCCATGCACGATGATGATGAAATTCGGCAGAACTTCCCGCCATTGAGGCTGTAGCCTTCCACCACCATGAAGTATCCATCGATTCCCATTCCCGGATAGATCGGTTTTGAGCAATCAGTGTAGATCGTGGCCTTGTAGCTGCCGTCAACATAGATCTTCACGTATGGTCCCATGGTGCCGTTTGTGCCCTTGCCCATGAAGGTGAAGCTGTTGTTGGAAGCAACAGTGCCGCTGAAAAGTGTCAGGCCGTTACTGTCCTTCACGACCACCGATCTGCTCGACCATGCTTTGTTCATTATGGTCAGTTTTGTTGCTCCGCCATTGCACTGTCCGCATGTGGGCGCGGGGGCAGGCGGTGGAGTGCATGAATTGCTGCTTCCGCACAGTCTGCCGTTTATGTAGTCGTCGAGGATGAGGTACCACGGTTCGGCCTGCATCCATGCAGAGCTGTCGCCGGGGACTCCGCTCCCGACCGGGTGAGCGGCCATCCATGCATCGGCGTTCGCGATTGTTTCCGTAACGCACGATGAGTCGCCGCATCCCATTGCGTCCAGTTTGGCCGCAACCAGTGCTTTGAACAGTGTGTAGGTCTTGTCGCCGCTGACCGGAGTGCCCATGAGTTCAATTGCCTGTGTCTTGGTGTAAACCGTGCCACCGATGGTTATTGACTCCACTGGCCAGGATTCCTGATGGTTTTTCCAGTAGCCCGGAGATAGCGGTTCTGACTGGGTGCAGCCGAAGTAATAGGCCTGGTCGGTATCCTGGGTCAGCATTCCTTCGTACGTACCCGTTGCCGTGGCCGTGTTGACATGAAGCCCCGCCTGGGCAGTCTGAGGTCCGATAATGCAGCTGAATGAACCATTGGGCTGCAGAGTGGCCGGGACGACGCAGCTGCTCAAGTCTTCCATGTTGTCGGTGAGTGTCAGGTTGGTCAGATCGGATGTGCCGGTGTTGGTTACAACATACTTGAAGTACACTTTGCCGCAGTCAGCGGAATAGCCGTCACCTCCGTTGCAGCCGGTTTCCCCACCGTTATCACCATGTGCCCACTCTTCACAGCGCGTCTTGTCCGAACTGTCATCACAGCGGTAGTTACGCTTGGAATCGCCGTGATCCCTGTCATGCCGATCGCAACTCAATGAGTTGTTCTTGCAATGTTCGATATCGCGCTCGTCGTCCTTGCCGTCATGGTTATAGTCACCATGATCTTTTTCATGCTCCCACTGGGCTCTGCTTTCGCACGATGATTTGTCGTAACTGTCATCACAGCGGAAGGTACGCTTCTTGTTGCCCCGGTCGCTATCGAACTTGTTGCAGGCGTAAGAGTTGTACTTGCAATAGTCGATGTCGCGTTCGTTGCATTTGCCGTCGCGGTTGTAGTCGCTCAGGTCTTTGTCCCGCTTGTCTTCAGCGTAACGGGTGGAATCGCAAAGAGTACGGTTTGAGCTGTCATCGCAGCGGTAGGAGCGCTTGAAGTTGCCGCGATCCTTGTCGTGCTTGATGCACTCGTCCTGGTTGCCTTTGCAGTAGTCGATGTCGTGCTCATCGCACTTGCCATCGCGGTTGTAGTCGCTGCGGTCTTTGTCATGCTCGCGCAAAGCGTAAGAGTAGCAGTACTCTTTGTTTGAGCTGTCGTCGCACCGATATGAGCGTTTGGACCGACCACGGTCCTGGTCGTGTTTGTCGCACCGTTCTTGGTCGCCCTTGCAGTAGTTTATGTCGCGCTCATCACACTTGCCGTCATTGTTGTAGTCGCCATGATCACGCTCATGGGCTTCGCGGGCTTTGCCATCGCAGTCAGGTTTGTTGGAGCTGTCGTCGCAGCGGTGATGGCGCTTGGAACTGCCGTGTTCGCTATCGTGCCTGTCACAGTCGTACTTGTTGGACTTGCAGTGGTCGATGTCCTTCTCATCACACTTGTTGTCGTGATTGTAGTCGCAGTGGTCCTTGTCGAAATCCTCTTCACAAGTTGAGCACAAGGCGACCGTCAGGACGTTGGTGCTGTCAGTATGGAGCCAGGTATTCCCATCAATGGATATGTATTTCGTGATGTCGATTTTAGGAACATTTACCGTGATGGTGGACACGTCGCAATCGTTCACGGACGAGGTGCTGTAGTTCCCTTCAGCACAGGCTGTGTTGGTGAACCCAGCAAGCACCGGTGATGCGTTGCAGGTAAAGGTTACCGTCTGTCCGGCCAGCAGCGTTCCGATGTTGCGTGCACAATCGGCAACCAGTTGATCGGTAACAACAACGTTGGTAAGGGTTACGTTGCCGGTGTTGGTGACTGCAATCTCAAAGGGGACTGTGGAACCGGCGGGGTAGTTGCGGCTATCAGGGCCTTCTGCTTGCTTACGGATGTCGATGCCTGTCAGGGCGCCGAAATAGTGGCTCGGATCTGTGTCGGTGACGGCGGTTGTGCCGTATGTGGCGGTGACCGTGCCGATGTTAGCGTATTGGCCTGCTGTGGCGATGCCGTCCTTGATGCATATCATCTGCTCTGCGGGAGCCAGGACGGTTTTAGGGCAGGAGATGGCGCCGATTTTGTCGTCGGTGACAACAACCCCTGCAAGCTCCACATTTCCGGTGTTGGCTACAATGTATTTCCACTGAACTGCATTGCCGACGGTGACCGTGGGGCCAGGAGCCAGATCGGCATCTTCGCCATTGGTGTACTTTTCGATATCAATGGACGGAATAAGTTGATAGAGCCCGGCATCGACGGTGTTGTTGGTCTGCCCGGCGATGAGATCGACGCATGCGGTTACGCCGCTTGCACTGGCGTCGCTGTCAGTGGCGTCGTTGCCCACGTTCGGCAGAGTGAAAGCGTAACCCGCGGGGGCTACGAACTCGACCCTGTAGCTTCCCGGCATAAGATCGGTGAAGCTGTAGAAGCCGTTGGCGCTGGTGGTGGCAGTGGCGACCGGGGTGTCGGTGGTGCAGTCGAAGAGCTTGACCGTCACGCCGGCAATGCCGGTTTCACCGTTATCCTGCTGGCCGTTCTTGTTGGCGTCGTTCCAGACGAAGTCGCCGATGGCGGCGGGCATCACATAGAGCCCGGCATCGACGGTGTTGTTGGTCTGCCCGGCGATGAGATCGATGCATGCGGTTACGCCGGAGGCACTGGCGTCGCTGTCAGTGGCGTCGTTGCCGGAGTTGGTGATTGTGAAGCTGTAACCCGCGGGGGCCACGAACTCGACCCTGTAGCTTCCCGGCATAAGATCGGTGAAGCTGTAGAAGCCGTTGGCGTCGGTGGTGGTAGTGGCGACCGGGGTGTCACCGGTGCAGTCGAAGAGCTTGACCGTCACGCCGGCAATGCCGGTTTCACCGTTATCCTGCTGGCCGTTCTTGTTGGCGTCGTTCCAGACGAAGTCGCCGATGGCGGCGGGCATCACATAGAGCCCGGCATCGACGGTGTTGTTGGTCTGCCCGGCGATGAGATCGACGCATGCGGTTACGCCTGTTACACTGGCGTCGCTGTCACTGGCGTCGTTGCCCACGTTCGGCAGAGTGAAGGTGTAACCCGTGGGGGCCACGAACTCGACCCGGTAGCTTCCCGGTATAAGATCGGTGAAGCTGTAGAAGCCATTGGCGTCGGTGGTGGTAGTGGCGACCGGGGTGTCGGTGGTGCAGTCGAAGAGATTGACCGTTACGCCGGCGATGCCGGTTTCACCGTTATCCTGCTGGCCGTTCTTGTTGGTGTCGTTCCAGACGAAGTCGCCGATGGCGGCGGGTTCGTTCTCAGTAGTAAAACCGAAATCGATAGTTAGATTAGAGCTGTTCGCAAAAATCAAGTCAACAGTTGCAGGACTGCAACTACTGTCATTGCCGGTTGTTTGATCAAGAGAGCATGGGCTCGTTGGCAAATAACCATCGGGAGTTACAACTTCTACAGTATATTGTGCAGGGCACAATCCGGTAAATGAGTAAAAACCGTTCGCATCGGTGGTGACGGTGGTTATCTGGTTTCCGTCCTTATCCTTCAGGATCATGGTAACGCCGCCGATACCAGGTTCGTCAGCATCCTGAATTCCGTTGCTGTTCAGATCCTCCCATACGAAATCGCCGATTATTCCGCCACAGGCACATGGCTGGAACGATGCAGGATCATTGAACAATAGATCCCATGGTGAAAACTTGCCGAATAACTGAGAATCGACGTTGAATTCAAGCTCTGATGACAGGACAAGGGTATTGAGCTTGTTCATTCCGCCGATTTCAACTTCGTTAGGATCATTTATGCCACAAAAATAATATCCGGTATTGTTGGTACGAGAATTAAACGCACCCCATCCTTCACCCAAATTGTTCAACTGCAACAATTGGCGGCCGAACATTGCGTGATCATAATAGAACCCTTCGTCATCAGTTGTCCCATAAATGCCGTCAGTGCCGGGGCCGTAACTCAGGGATAACCATTGTTGACCATCTGTTGATTTGGCGATGTCGTCTGCAAGGGTTCCGTTATTTTCAAATAGGGTAGTGCCGGTCCCTGACTGATGAAATAACGTCATTATCTCACCAGGTTTGATTAAATCATCCTCAGTTCCTGGTACCCCGTCTTTTCCCGTGGTCGAGAAACAATCGCCACCTTTGCAGAAAGTTGAAATTGTTGGCGGACCAAAAACTATGTGCGGCATAGTTTGGTTCGGGTCAAAGGGATCATTGTCAAAGACCGCTTCCACATGCTGAGCAAATATTCCCGTAATCTGGTCTGTCGGTGATTGAAACCAGATAGTTAAGCCGTCAGCATCTATGTGTTGAAAATTGACAATGCCGGCAATGTGATCTCCAACATTCAATCTTGTTATTGTATTAACACCATTAAGTGTTGTTAGAGGTGCTTTGTAATTACCGTTTGAATCATAGATATTGGCAAATTGTCGGTAGTATAGATCATGCATTTGGCCAATATTCAGTTGAGGCGTTGCTGCCCAGCAATTTGCAATCAGCAGTACTGAGCATAATGCACTTAGCAGGATCTCTTTAAAAATTCGTACTGAGATCATAAAATACCCCTTTCCGAGAGTAAAAATTCCGATTTTGGGTAAAAAAAAGACGCAGGGTTAACCTGCGTCTTTAAGATGTAAATGGTTGATCTATTTCATGCGTTTACGGCTGTATGCTGCAAAACCGGCGAGCCCGAGGCCCAGGAGAATCATAGTGGAAGGTTCAGGCACCGGGGCCAGGTGAGCCGGATCGTTGCTGCGGAATGCCCAGGGGGAAGTTCCTCTGAGGAACCCAGGGTTCCCCTCAAGTTCGCTGCTGAGATGAAGCGAAGTCAGAACGCCGCCCAGAACATTGTCGCCGATTTCTGATTCGTTGGGATCGTTGATGGCCGTGAAATCATACCCTGTGCCGTTGAACACGATGTTGAGAGCGCCCCACGCCTCACCGGTGAAGTTTTGCAGCGGTGTGCCGAGGCTGGCATGGCTGTAGAAATATCCATCATCGTCAGCCGTTCCGTAAGTGCCATCTGCGCCTGGCAGATAACCGAGCGACATCCATTTGGTTCCGTCGGTGGCCTTGGTTACATCGTCAAGGATAGAGCCGTTTGATTCGAACACGGTTGTGCCGACACCGGTTTGAGTGAAGAGGGCGAACATTTCGCCGGCTGCAAGATATGATGAGACATCAACGCCGCCAAAGTTGAATACGGTCGGGTTGCCGAAAACCAGGTGTGGTTGAGTGTTCAGCGGGTCGGTGGTGTCCGGCATAATGATCGCCTCAACCCTTTGGGCAAAGATGCCGGTCAACTGGCTTTGCGTTCCCGAAAAGAATGTTTGCAGGCCATCTGCCTCAATGTTTTGGACATTGAGTATGCCGAAGAGATGGTCTCCGACTGCTACTGCTGAACCAGGGGCCTTAAATACGCCATCCGCTGAATAAAGGTTCTCGAAGTTGTTGTAAAAAAGGGCGTTGTCAGCGAGAGTCCCCAAGGTTACCGCTGAAGCATCGGCTGCAAAGCTGCCGGCGCCCAGTGCTGCGGCAACTGCTAGTGTTTTTACCATCTTTTTCATGATAATTTTCCTCCTTGTGGTTAATATTGTTTCAGTTAAAATTACTTTCGATTCCTTTTAAATGAGGTAGGTTTACAAGATTGATGCCATGTCGTAACTGTATGTAATTATAGTCGGTAATAGAATTGCGGCCGGTAATTGGAATGCATGGTGTTAAGATTTCCGACATTTTATTTATGGAATTTTACACTTGCGGCAGATTAGAAGTAAAAATATTTAATGTAAGAGTTTTTGTCGTTCTAAAGCTTTAGGGGGGGCTATGATGAGGGATAGTAGCGAGGATTTTGGCAACCTGTACGAATCCATAAAGCCGGATAGGGCAAGCAGGGCTTTCTGGTCGTTGAATCGTGAAATGAACCCCGCCAACAAGGTTTCATTTATAAGATATATCGATTGTGCAGGCATTGAGCAATTAAGGCGATACGCTTCTGAAAAATTCGGCTTCAAGCCTTCCTATGCAACAATAGTAACCAAGTCGGCTTCTCTGGCGTTGAAAGAATATCCCTATGCCAACAGACTTCTTTTGGATAACTTTTTCAGAAAGAGGATGGTTCAGTTCCACAACTGCGATATTACTGTTGCAGTGGAAAAAAATGTTGAACAAAATGAAGCTATAGTTTTGGCAGAGACTATATATGGCGTTGAAGAAAAAGATATGAAGACAATGCAGCAGGAAGTTATGGCAATGAGCAATCCTAAAACAGATGCCAATGACAGATGGACCCTATTTTATAATCTTTTGACCAAATTGCCGGTCTTCTTGAGCAAACTCATTATCGGAATGCCGAAATATTCCGTCAGATTGTGGATAAAGCACCGGGGAGGTGCATGTTTTGTGAATTCACCGGCGAGATACGGTGTTGATTTCCTTGTGGCGGATATGTTGTGGCCGTTGACGGTGTCTTACGGGTGGGCAAAGGATAGGCCGAGTGTAGTCGAAGGAGAGCTTTGCGTTAGAAAAACAATGCCCCTTATCATTATTTTCGACCGGCGGATCATGGCCGGCGTTCCGGCTGCCAAGTTTTTCAACCGGTTGGCCGAAATTCTCGAAAATGCCGATGAGGAGTTGAAAGGCCACTGTGTTGTCGGCCATTAACCATTTCATGATGATTTTCCGGATAGGGCAGTTCATATGAAAGTATTGGTTCAACCATATACCCATACCCTGTCGCATGTGAGCCGGCCATTGGCCGTTGCGAAGATGCTGCGCGACAGGGGTCACGATGTAGTTTTTGCCGGTCAGGGCGACAAGGTGACCTTCATTGAAGAGGAAGGATTTCAGGTATTTGATGTTTACGAGACGCCTCCTGACAAATTATACGGCAATATCAGAAGCGGTAAGCTCAAGTTCGTTTCCGATGATGAAGTCATCAAGCTTATGGAGGCGGACATCGAACTATATAAGAATGTACGCCCCGATGTTGTTCTGACTGATGGAAGATTCTCCGCACCGATTTCCTCCCACATTCTGGACCTGAAGCATGCGGCAATTGTGAATGTATCTTCAACTGAATACAGGGCTCTGCCGTACGTGCCATTTTCCGGACGGCCCGATTCAGCGATACAGCGCAGTGGTTCCATGGCTAACAAGTTTAACCTCTGGCTGGAGATGTTGATCTTTGACAATGTCATGAACGTGTTCAAAAAATTAAGTAAACAATATGGAGTGAAGAAACTGATAACGGCAACTAATTGTTTGGCCGGAAAAGATCTCACATTGCTTGCCGATATTCCCGAATATTTCCCGACGCGCAGTTTGCCGAAAGATTACATTTACATAGGCCCGATAACCTGGAATTCACCATGTGAGATTCCTCCTTGGTGGGAGAGTGCAAAAAAATGTTCACCCCTGGTCTATTTCACCATGGGGTCCACCGGTGTCGAAAAACTGTTCAATGATATGTACCGGCATTTTGTTTCAGAGTCATTGGCGGCAATTATCACGACGGGAGGGCAAAAATCCTCTCTCCATACCATCGAGGGACAAATTTACGTGGAACCTTACCTGGATGGGGATAGCGTTATGGAGATATGCGATCTTGTGATTTGTCATGGGGGGAATGGGACCATCTATCAGGCTTTGCAGCATGGCAAGCCTGTTATCGGAATTCCCACTATTCCGGATCAGGAATTCAACATGAGGCGGGTGGAGGCTCTTGGCGTAGGCAAAAGGATATCTCCACAGTCTGTCACTGCCGATCCCGGTATAATTATCCAGACTATTAATGAAGTGCTGTCGAAAAAGAGCTATCGGGAGAATGCCGGCAATTACATGAAGATACTGGGGACCTATGATGGCCCGAAAACTGCCGCTGATTCTCTGGAGAGGCTGCTGTTGCAAGGGAAAACATAACAAAAAAGGCCGCTATCAGCGGCCTTTTTTGTTATTCATGCATTTTATCCAGGATCTTAGATGTCCCAGTTGTCGATCTTCATGGTGCCGTTTTTAGCGAGGTTTACCTGCATCTTGAAGACCCGGTCAAGGAGTTGCGGCTCGTGGCCGGCCTTGCGGGCAAGGCAATCCTTCTTGGCCATGTCGAAATACTCCTGAAGAATCGGCTTGTAATCCGGGTGGGCGCACTTGTCGATGATGAGCTGGGCACGGGTTTTCGGGTCGAGGCCACGGAGGTCTGCCAGCCCCTGATCGGTAACCAGTACGTCCAGGTCATGCTCGGTGTGGTCCACGTGCGGTACGTGCGGCACGACGCAGGTGATGCCGGTCGGGTCGGTTTTGGTCGGACGGGCCGCCGGGGTGTGCATGATGGAGAGATAAGCATTGCGGAGGAAGTCTCCGGAACCGCCGATGCCGTTGATCATCCTGGTCCCGCCAACGAGTGTTGAGTTGGCATGGGCATAGATGTCGAATTCTACTGGGGTATTCATGGCGATGCACCCGAGGCGCCGGATCGGCTCCGGGTGGTTGGCGATGGAGAGGGGGCGCATGATTACTTTATCTTTGTAATGGTCGAATTTCTCATAGAAGCGCTTGAAGCCGTCCACCGAGAAGGAGAGGGAGACCGTGGAGGCAAAATCCAGTTTTCCCGAGTCGATGAAATCGAGCATGGTGTCCTGCAGAACTTCCGTCCAGACCTTCAGTCCCGAGAAGGGGCCGTTGGCCAGGCCGCCGATGACTGCGTTGGCGATGGAGCCGACGCCGGACTGGAGCGGGAGAAGATTCTTGGGCAGCCGTCCTTCTTTTACTTCGAACTTGAAGAACTCGAGGATGTTGTTTGCAATGGCTTCGGAGGTGGAGTCCTGCTCGCTGAAAGCGCGACCGTTGTCCGGGTGATTGGATTCGATGATTGCGACAATTTTGTCGGTGTCGACGCGGACGTAGGGTGAGCCGGCACGGTCGTCAACGCGGCTGATGAGATACGGGGGACGGTTGGGGGGGCTGATGGGCTCGATGATGTCGTGAAGCCCTTCGAAGCTGGGAATCCCGGTGTTTATTTCGATGATGATCTTGTCGGCAATCTGCACTATTTCCGGCACGGCACCACAGGAAGCGGTGAGCACAAGGCCGCCGTCCTCGGTTATGGCAGAGCATTCGATAATGGCGATGTCAAGGCTACCGCCGTTTTCCTTGGTGTAAAAGCCATAACCAAGGTCTTGCGCGAACATGGAGAGGTGTCGGTCACCCATGCGGATGCGCCCGGTGTTGATGCCGGCCTGGATATTCTTGCCGGTCTGGTAGGGCCAGCGGCGGTCGATCATGTCAAGAGAGGCCCAACGGTCTTCGGTTTCCACGCCGACGGATGCGCCGATGAAAAGGTTGAACCTGAGCTTGCCCTGAAGCTGGTTTTTTTCCACATGATCTGCCAGAGCGATGGGAACAGCTTTAGGGTAACCGGCGGGGGTAAAACCTGACCAGCCGAGATTCATGCCGTCCTTGAACATGGGGATGACTTCATCGACTTTTTTGATCTTGGCGTGCAGACTTTTTCTTCTAATTCTGCTGTGTAGTTCGGACATCTTTGGCTATTCCTCCTCAATCATGTAATTTGGGCCAGGAGCGCCTCCATGAGGCACTTGAACCTGCCCTGGTTTGTAAATAACTATTAATTCGATATAATTGTCGCAAATCGAACGTTCGTTTGAAAACATCATAACAGCACGCTGTTTTTGGTGCAATAACTTATGAGGGTGTGGTTCCGATAAAATTGGCTTTATTGAAAGACTTTGCTACTCTTGGCGAAGTTACAAAATACTCGGTCGGGTAATGAAATGACAAAAGCGGAATGCCGGAACAAGTTGCTGGAGGTGGGTACGCAGTTGTTTGCCGAACGGGGTTTGCACGGCGTCAGCATCAGGGAGTTGTCCCAATCTGCCGAGGCCAGCATTTCCATGATTTCATATTATTTCGGCGGTAAGGAAGGTCTGTACTCAGCGGTACTGAAGGAGCAGTTTGCCTGTTTCGATGAGATCGAAGAAATAAGGCAGCAGGGCACGGACCCCGTGGCCATGATAGAGGCCTATATTCGCTGGACTTTGCAGAGGCACCGGAACAATCCTTACCTGCTGCGCTTCTATACCAGCGAGCTCACCAATCCGACTCCCTATTTCCATTCAATCGTTTCGCCTGCAATCGGCAAGGTAATCGGGATACTTGCGGATATAGTCGAGGATGGAATCCGGCAGGGGCGGTTCCGTAAAGATGTCAATGCTGTTAATGCCGTGCTGGCCCTTGCCGGCATGGTGAACTATTACGTTCTGAGCACCCTGGCCACCGAACACCTGATCACCCATTCACCTGACCTGGACGAGCAGCTTGTTCACCAGTATCTGGCGATTTTCATGGGAGGGATAATGTCTGCGGAGCCGCAGGCTGAAATCACTGCTGCCAGCGGGTCCGCAGACGAGTGAGTTCACGGCCGTCCGAAGCGGAGATCCGGTGGATGACTAGTATATTGCCGTTTTCTTCGGTGCAATTGCTGGAGACGGTAACTTCTTCGCCCGCCAGGGCCTCGGCACGATAGCCGATCTCAAGCGATACGGGCTTGTACTTTGCGGCCAGTTCGTCGGGCACGGCGTCCAGCGCCCAGCCGGCGTAGACCATGTGGTTAACGTGCCGGTTCAGATCCAGATCAGAACGTCGCACCGTAAATTGCGTTCCCCCCTGTTCCTTTTCGATGGTCGGGAGCGTTGCGAAACGGTCTTCAATGACGCGGCGCGGGGTGAGGGGGTAGGGGGGGTGATGGTCCACATGCACCGGCTTCCGGCTTTTGAAATCAATGACGGCCCATGATGTGGTCGCCCGCGCCACGACAGCCCCTTTACGGTCGAACAGTTCGAATTCGCGGGAGCTGAATCGCCCCTCCCTTTGCGACGGCCAGGTACGGATAGTTACTTCATCACCCCGTCTCGGATAGTGTTCAATTTGGAGATGTACCCGCGATAATACCCAGGTAAATCCTTTGGCCATGAGATCTCTGACCGATACTCCCAGGAGCGCGATATGCTCTGTTGAGACTTCCTGAAGATAGCCGAGAAGCGTAGCCGGGCGGACAAAACCATTGGCATCAACATCGAAGGAGCGAATGGTATATGTGGCTTCAAAGATAGGGTTTACGGTTGTCATGGTGCCCTCGTTCTAGCAGATTCAGGCAGCTTGCGCCAGTTCTTTGAGCCTGCGCGCATATAGTTCGGGCAAAAAGTCGCGTTTTTCCCGGACTGGACCTGCTTGCCCATGAACTCAATTCCAGTTAGACTTTTGCGTGTGGTTGACGTCCATTCCCCAGGAGGTTGTCATGGATGAGAAGATTTGGACTCCGGCTGAATTGCTGCAACTTTCGGGAGGATACTGGAGCGTTTGCGCGCTGCATGCGGCGGTGGCTTTGGATGTTGTAACCCCCCTGGCGGGGGAGCCCCTCACTGCGGCGGAGGCGGCAGATTTTCTCGGTGCTGACGCGCGGGGTATTGCCATGCTTCTCGACGCCCTGGCAGCCATGGCGCTGGTGTATAAGCGCGACGGGAGGTTCGAAGCCACCCCCTTTGCGGCAAAGTACCTTGCGAAATGCTCGCCGGATTATCTGGGGTATATCATCATGCATCACCACTATCTCATGCCGGGGTGGTCCAGGCTTGACGTGGCCGTGAGAAGCGGAGGCCCTGTCAGGGAAAGCTCGTCCCATGGCAATGATGAGGGGGAGCGCGAGAGCTTCCTCATGGGAATGTTCAACCTGGCCATGCAGAGTGCACCGAGAGTTGCGCCCCTGATTGATCTTTCCGGTCGCGGGCGTCTTCTTGACCTTGGAGGGGGCCCCGGCACCTGGGCAATTCATTTTTGCATGCAGAACCCCGCCCTTGAGGCGGTTGTCTACGACTTTCCCGCTACGCGCCGCTTTGCCGAGGAGACGATCGTACGCTTCGGCCTGGCAGAGCGGATTGGATTCGTTGCAGGAGATTTTCTTGATAACGGGATCCCCGGGGGCTTTGACGTGGTCTGGCTTTCCCAGATTCTCCATGCCTACGGTCCGGACCAGTGTGAAATTATTCTGCAAAAGGCGATCGCGTCCCTGGAGCCGGGAGGGGTGCTCCTGGTCCAAGAGTTCATCCTGAATGACGATAGAAGCGGTCCGCTTTTCCCGGCACTCTTCTCCCTGAATATGCTGGTCGGGACCTCTGCCGGTCAGGCGTATGCCGAAGGGGAACTTTGCGCCATGCTGGCCGCGGCGGGGCTCCGCGATGTGAGGCGCCTGCCCCTGGAGCTTCCTAACGGCGCCGGGATTATAGCCGGAACGATGCCTTGAAGTCCCTGTGATGTGGTTTCTTAATTCCGGCTTCTAAGGTCTTAGCCGTTGACTTGCTCTGTTTTTTGGCGTTAAAATCTGGCCGTTGAACTGGCAGGTTATCCTGAATCAGCCCCGGGTATGCCGCATAACCTGGGGTTTTTGTTTGTGTAAATGAGCGATACTACGACAACCATAATCCAGTGCCCGCACTGTCGCAAAGAAACTCCATGGCAGGGGAACCCCTTTCGCCCTTTCTGCTCGAAACGGTGCAAGACCATGGACCTTGCCGCCTGGGCCGACGAAGAATACCGCATCGCCAGCGAAGATTCGCCCGGCGAGGATGAATCAGACGATCACCATTAAAGGAGTTCCCATGTCCGACATACGTCTTCGCTTTGCGCCGAGCCCCACCGGCTACCTGCACGTTGGGGGCGCGCGTACCGCGCTCTTTAACTGGCTTCTTGCCCGCAGGCAGCAGGGGACCTTCATCCTTCGGATCGAGGATACCGACGTTGCCCGTTCCACCCAGGAATCGGTTGACGCCATTCTCCAGGGTATGACCTGGCTCGGCCTCGATTGGGACGAGGGGCCTTTCTACCAGTCAGACCGTTTCCCGGTGTACAAGGAGTTCGTTGAAAAACTGGTCGCCGAGGGCAAGGCCTACCGGTGCTACTGCACCCCCGAAGAGCTTGAAGCAAAGCGCGAGCAGGCCATGAAGGACGGGAGAAAGCCCAAATATGACGGCACCTGCCGCAATAGAAGCGACGTGCCCGACGGAAAGCCCTATGTCATTCGTTTCAAGGCCCCCCATGAGGGGGTAACGGCCTTTGACGATCTCATCAAGGGGCGCATTTCATTCAACAACGACGAGCTCGACGACCTTATCATCCAGCGCAGCGACGGTACCCCCACCTACAACTTCGTGGTGGTCATCGATGATGCCACCATGGGGATTTCCACCGTCATCCGGGGTGACGACCACGTTAACAATACCCCACGCCAGATTCTTCTCTACGAGGCCCTCGGGTATCCGGTTCCCCGCTTCGCCCACGTGCCGATGATCCTCGGCGCCGACAAGACCCGG
This sequence comes from Geobacter benzoatilyticus, assembly GCF_017338855.1. NCBI lineage: Bacteria > Pseudomonadati > Thermodesulfobacteriota > Desulfuromonadia > Geobacterales > Geobacteraceae > Geobacter > Geobacter benzoatilyticus. The sequence goes on along the minus strand of NZ_CP071382.1, from coordinate 3,194,332 downwards.
CTCTCCAAGCGTCACGGCGCCACCAGCGTCATGGCTTACCGGGACATGGGATTCCTTCCCGAGGCCGTGGTCAACTATCTGGTGCGGCTCGGCTGGAGCCACGGCGACCAGGAAATCTTCAGCAAGGAAGAGCTCATCGAGAAATTTTCCATCGAGGCGGTGGGTAAGTCGGCCGGGGTTTTCAATCCTGACAAACTCCTCTGGCTCAACCATCATTACATCAAGGAGAGTGATCCCGAGCGGCTGGCGGAACTCCTCGTGCCGTTCCTTGCGGAGCGCGGAGTCGATACGGCGGCGGGACCGAGCCTTCCGCTCGTGGTCAAAACGCTCCAGGAGCGCTCCCGCACCCTTGTGGAGATGGCAGATGGCGCTCTCTTCTACTATCAGGGCGAGGTGAGCTATGATGAGCAGGCGGCCGCAAAGCACCTGGTCCCGGCTGCCGGGCCACTGCTCGAGGCCCTTGCCTCCAGGCTTGATGGACTTGCCGATTTCAGCCAGGCGGGCATTGAGGCTGCGTTCAAGGAATTCATTGCGGAACAAGGAGTAAAGCTGGGACAGGTAGGCCCGGCGGTTCGCGTTGCCCTGTGTGGCGGCACTGCTTCGCCCGGCATTTATGAGGTGATAGAGGCTCTCGGCAAGGAGGAGACCCTGCGGAGGGTCCGGCGCGCGGTGGCATTCATGGGCGGCGTGTAGAAGTTCCGCCGGGAAAGTCCGGAAAGCGAAAGGGGCGGCACGAAGATGATATCGTGCCGCCCCTTTTTCGTCTTTGGTGTCTGATTGAAGACAAGTCTATTTGTAATGTTTTATCAAGTCAAAGGCTCTCTTAACCCTTGTAACGATGCGTATCGGCTGAACCGGTTTGGCGATGAAGTCCATGAAGCCGGCATCCAGCGCCCGCTGCTCGTCCTCACCGGTGGCCTTGGAGGTCAGGAGGATAACGGGAATGTTTGCGGTTGCGGGGTTGGCCCGCAATGCCCGGAAGAGTCCATGGCCGTCCATGCGCGGCATGACCGCATCACAGATAATCAGGTCGGGTTTTTCAGTCACGGCTGACTTGAGACCGTCAACCCCGTCATGGGTCACCACCACGTCATATCCCTCTTTCTGGAGCGCCACCTGGATAATGGTTGCCACAGGCAGGGAGTCCTCAACCACAAGGACCTTCTGACGTGCCGTATCTTTCAGCTTGCCATGGAGATAGTGCTTTTCCACGGCGGTCATGAGTTCCTGCCGCGTTGCGAGAATCGGTATGACCTGTATCCGGTGCTTTTTGGCCAGAAATTCAACAATATCCTGGTCAAAGGGATCGTTCAGGGCAAGGGCAAGTTTCCCATCCTTCAGTTTGAGCGGGAATACAAGCCGCTGCACCGCCATGTCCTGGGGAACCAGGGATAGCAGTTCGGGGGGGAATGCGTAGTCGACAAAACCTTTCACGGTTTTGATGCCCATTTGCTTTGAAAGGGCATCGATCAGTTCCTCGCCGGTGATAACCCCCATCTCTTCCAGAACCTGGCCAAGCCGTTTGCCGCTACCCTTCTGACGCTCCAAGGCCCGCTCGATCGTCTTTAAGGTGATGATCCCTTCCTCCACAAGCAGGTCGCCCAGTTGTTTCTTTTCTACCATCGACGGTTCCCTTTACTCGAATGACAGGTTGGATAGGTATCTTCGCCTGCATTGTGCCACAAGTTGAAGATGTTTACCAAGATGCATCTGCCAATCATATGCAAAAATAGCCGGATACTGGGGATAGAGAAGTACTGAGCCGGCGCAGCGTCAGCGCACATGGTCCTCCGGGTAAGCGCCGATTTTGTGAATTGAGAGGTCGGCGCCGGCAAACTCTTCCTCATCGGACAGGCGTATGCCGACGGTTTTGGAAAGGATGCCGTACACTACGAATCCATTGGCCAGGGCGAAAAGAATGGCGGCGATTGTGCCGAGAAATTGCGAAACGAACGATACCCCACCCATTCCGCCGAGAAGAGGCTGGCCGAAGATCCCGGCAGCGATCCCCCCCCATGAGCCGATGATGCCGTGCAGGGGCCAAACGCCGAGGACATCGTCGATCTTGAGACGTTCCTGCTCGATCTGGAAGCCGTAGACAAAAATGACGGAGGCGATTGCGCCGGTGACGAACGCTCCCAGCGGATGCATGAGGTCGCTGCCGGCGCAGACTGCGATGAGCCCGGCGAGGGCGCCGTTGTGCACGAAGCCGGGGTCGTTTCTGCCGGCAACAAGTGCCGCCAGCACGCCACCCACCATGGCCAGCAGGGAATTCACCGCAACAAGGCCTGATATCTTGTCCAGGTGGCCGGCGCTCATGACATTGAAGCCGAACCATCCAACGGCCAGGATCCAGGAGCCAAGGGCCAGGAAAGGGATATTGCTGACGGGAATCGGGTGGGACTTGCCTCTTATGTATCGTCCCATCCGTGGGCCGAGGATGAGGACTGCGGGAAGAGCCAGCCACCCGCCCATGGAGTGGACCACAACTGAACCGGCATAATCATGGAATTCGGCGCCGCCGATGCTCTTGAATAACCCCTGGAGGAACGAGGCGTTCTTCCCCCATATGAGGGATTCGAAGATTGGGTAGGTCAGGGAGGCGAAGATTGCCCCCGCGAGCACCTGGGGCCAGAATTTCGCACGCTCGGCAATCCCTCCGGAGATGATGGCCGGAATGCAGGCCGAGAAGCAGAGGAGGAAGAAATAGCGGACGAGGTCGTACCCCTGGGTGGTCCCCAGAAGATCGCCTGCCGGTACGAGGAAGGATATCCCGTAGGCGATGGGGAAACCGATCAGAAAATAGGCGACTGTGGACACCGACCAGTCGGTAAGGATTTTTACGAATGCGTTGACCTGGTTTTTCTTGCGGACCGTCCCAACTTCGAGAAAGGCGAAACCGGCGTGCATGGCAAAAACCATGACCGCGCCGAGCATAAGAAAGAGCACGTCAGAGCTGTTTCTGAGACCTGTCGCCATCGACATCTGATCCATGGGCATACCTCCGTTGGCATGTGTTGCGACCCCTTTTAACCCGCCGTCGGGTTGGGTCATGAGCCATATAGCAACCTTCCTGCCAATGAGCCAACATGCCGTAAATACTGGAAAACGGCTATTTTGAACATTTTGAAGGGCTGGATGATGACTGTTTCTTCAGCATCTCTGCCCGAGGAATGGGCTATACGGAAGCAACTTTGGAGTTGACGCTTGTGTGTCTACGTTGTAAAGTCGCGGCATTAAAAGAAAATTAGGTTTTAAAGCCAATATTGTCCGGGATGCCGATTGTCTGCAAAAACCGCCCTCATATACTCGCAGGACTTCAGTCATTTCAGTTATGGCGATGAACATCCGTTCAAGGTCCAGCGCATTAACCTTGCCTTTGAACTCATGCGCCGGTTCGGGCTGACGGAACTTCCCGGCGCCGATATTGTTGATTGCCCAAGGGTGGACGAGTCGGCTCTTCTTACCTTCCACACTTCAGACTATCTGGATCGTTTGCGCGAGTTCAATTCTTCCGATGAACCCCGCGCCGATTTCCGCTACGGGCTCGGGGATCTGGATAATCCCGTTTTCAAGGGGTTTTATGACTGGTCTACCCTTGTTACCGGCGGCACTGTCGAAGCGGCCCGTCTTGTGACTGAGGAAGGTTATGACATCGCGTTCTCCATGGCCGGCGGCTGGCATCACGCCCATAGCAGCAAGGCAGCGGGCTTCTCTTACCTGAATGATGCGGTTATCGCCATAAATACCCTTTTGGAGAAGGGGCTGCGGGTTGCGTATCTGGACATTGACGCCCACCATGGTGACGGTGTTCAGGAGGCCTTTTACGATACGGACCGGGTACTTACCGTTTCCATCCACGAGAGCGGCATTTACTTCTTTCCGGGTACGGGGTTCGAAGACGAAATCGGTACCGGCAAGGGGAGGGGGTATTCGGTAAATGTTCCCCTTGAGGCACACACCGACGATGCCCTTTTCATGAAAGCTTTCGACGAGGTGGCTTACCCCCTGCTTGCCGCGTTCAATCCCGATGTCCTGGTAACCCAGCTCGGCTCCGATACTTTTCGCACCGACCCCCTAACGCGGCTTGAGATTACCACCCACAGCTATACGTATATATTGCGCAAGCTGAAGGCGCTCAAGATACCGTGGGTGGCGGTCGGCGGCGGCGGGTACAACATGGTGAACGTGGCGCGGGCCTGGACCCTGGCCTGGGGGATAATGAACGGCGTAGAGCTGCCAGTGAAGCTGCCGGAGTCCTTTGTGGACATCATAGGCCCGCTGGGATATCCGAACCGGATGCTCCTCGATGCCATGCATTGGGCGGAGGAGGATGACCGGAACAGGGCGCTTGATGCCGTTGAACGGAGCATTGCCGCCATCAGGGCGTCGATTTTTCCCATCATTATTGGACGGTATGCCGCGGCTGCCGGGGAATAGGCAACTCGCTGACGTAGCGGGGCGGGCGATCCACTCCCTCAGGGAAATCAGCTATTTACCCTCCGAGGAACGGGAACGGCTTTATGCCGGGATACTTCCCCTCCGGCTTTTTTCGGTACTGGGGATTTCACCGCGAACTCTCTGCGGGCCCGATGGCCTGAAGCGCGTCAGAATCATCGCCCCGGAGGGTATGGGGATTGTGCGTATCGAGGTCAGACGTCAGCCATCGGACCCCGATACGGTTTTTTTTCTGGAAATTTCCGATACCCACTACGGCCAGATGGAGCTATCGTTCTGCATAATCGCCGATCCGGCGGCTCCACGCTACGACGTGGACAAGGACGACGCTGGGCGCAACAACTACTTCTCAACGCTGGGGCGGAATATTCCGGAGGAGCTCAGGGCCATGGCGGAAGGTCTTTTCCCCAACCAGACGAGGCGCGGGCTTCACCTCTTCGGAGAGTTCTTCCCAATTTTCGAGCGTTTTGTCGATTCTCTCGGCATGGAAATGATCGTGGCGGAGCCGCTGACCTATGATAATGCCATCCGTTACGAAAGGTACGGTTTCGACTATATAACAGGGAAGCGGCTGATGCTGGAGATTGACCGGGAATTTCGCCCCGGCGGGATTCTTTTCGGGCGGCTCGATGGGTCAAACCCTTTCAGGATGCCCGGCGCCGAGCGTACGGTTCGGGGGAGAAGCTGGGCCATCCACGACGGAATCATGGACGAGGCGTGGGACGAGGTGCGAATCTACAAAACCGTTGGTGAACATGCAGGAATCGACACCTTTGCCGACCGCAATAACGAAGGAGGAAACCACTGACATGCACGCGCAGATGAGAGAGCTTACCCCCATCAAGGGAATACGATACTATTATCCTCCCGACGATGCCGTTTTGATATTCAAGGATGACAAGGAGCAGATTCCTTACGGCGGGATGCCGGTACCGCTGCTGGAAGCGGATTTTGAAGCTCTTGACGGCGAACCCTCTTACGACGCCGTCGGCCGGGGCATATACCAGGCGCTCCGGAGCAACCCCGACTGTATCCTGGGCGACCAGTATGCTGCGCTGCTGCGGGATGCCTACCCCCACTACCTGGCTGAACTGGCGAGCCATGCCATCATGATCGACAGCAAGGATGTGGAAGTCCCCTACCTGGATCGCAAAATTACCTGCCTAAAGATACTTGCGCTACTGGAACCGGATAACTCCGCTCTTCCCCTTGAGATTGGCAGATCATTTCTCGACCGCGGGATGCGGCTGTCAGCGCTTCATTTCGCCACAGTAAGCATCTACCGGGCCGAGCATTTCCTGCGGCGGGCCCACATCCTTGCACCGGATGACCGCAAGATTCTTCGCTACCTGGGAGAGGCGAATTATCTTCTCGGCAAATATGACGAAGCAAAGGGTTTTTTGCTGGAGGCCCTGGCGGGGAATGAGGAATCGGACGCAGAAAGCCTGCACATGCGGATCGAGAAAATCGAAAAGGGGACGCTACCCCAGATTCCTCCCGTTGACTATCTGGAAGCCATTGGCGTTGCATTTGCGAACCATCAGGCCGGCAATCACGAAGAGGCAATCGCCATTCTCCAGGATGTTCTGATGGATCCGGTTTTCCGCGAGGAATTCCCCATTCCGGAGATCCATTGCATTATGGGCAAAGGTTTTACGGCGCTCGAAATGCCTAAGTATGCCGAGGAGGAGTTCCGGCAGGCGCTTGAGCTTGATCCTTCCCACGAAGAGGCAAGGGAGCTCCTGGATCAGGTCGCCACAGCCTAGAATTTCAACAGGGGGCTTCATGTTCGGTTTCAGTCTTGCAGACTGGATTTTCATCGGTCTGGTAATGGCAACCATTTTTTTCTTTGTCGCCTTAAGCGATATGCGCAAGAAATAGCGCGGCATATTCGGGATATCAGTTATGGACAACAGCGATATGACGGATGAGCATGACGAGCGCCGGCCATTGGGCCTTGTGCTACTGACCGGGCTTTATCTCTTCTTTTTTATCGTTACGGCAACGACTTACGGCAGCCCGTTCCCGTTTCTCGGCAAAATATACATGGGGACGACTGCCAAGGCGCTCATCTTCGTTGACAGCCTCATCTGCCTTTATCTCTTTCTCGGGATTATGAAACGGCAGGTTATTACCTGGTATCTGCTCATAGGTTACAACCTGTTCGAAGTAATCAATACCATTGTAAACCTGAACTTCATCACCCCGGCGGAGTTGGAGCGGATTATCGGAGAGCCGGTGGACCAGGAGGCGCTCATGGTCAACAATATTGCGAGCGCACTGGCAATCATTCTCCTTACTCAGTACATTTACCGGCATCGGCATTACTTTACCAACAAGCGAAAGTATCTTTTCTGAATGGTACACCCGTTGATGCCGGCCTTGCGGCAGGCGGGAACTGTCTGGTATTATGCAGCGCCTTTCGTGGGTACCGGCGGTTAGTTGGAGGATTCTAGTGATTGTTACATCAATGGCTGAGCAAAATGATGAAGGCGGATTGTTCCATAAACTTATGCACGGGCTTGCCGGCTCCATATTCCCTAACGAACAAACGTACCGTCAAATAGATTTGAGCGATACTCGCGGCGTATCGATCAGGATTGAGAACCTTAACAAGTTCTTCGGCGAAAAGCATGTCCTCAAGGATGTGAGCCTGGAGATACATGCCGGTGAAACATTTGCCATTATCGGACCTTCGGGTACCGGCAAGAGCGTGCTGCTCAGGCACATTGTGAAATTGGTGCGTCCGGACAGCGGAGAGATATACATAGACAACAATCCGATTTTTGGCGGCAGCGGCGGTAAATCATCCCTCGATTACCGCTACAGCATGGTTTTTCAGTCATCGGCTCTCTTTAACTCGCTTTCCGTGGGAGAAAACGTTGGGTTGTGGCTGAGGGAAAAACGGGTCTGCAAGGAGTCGCGGATCAGGGAAATGATTCGCGAGAAGCTGGCCATGGTGGGGCTTGAGGGGACGGAAAATCTTAAAACCTCGGAGCTCTCGGGCGGGATGAAAAAGCGGGTTGCCATCGCGCGCTCACTGGCCATGAATCCCGACCTGATTCTTTACGATGAGCCCACCGCCGAACTCGACCCTGTCACCACCGACGAGTTGGCCAATACGATTCTTGATCTCAAGAAATCCACGAAAAATACGACGGTAATTGTTACCCACGACTTGAACTTCGCCCTGTACATAGCAGACCGTATTGCCATGATGCACGGCGGAACCATTGTCGATGTCGGAACTCCCGCCGAGATGAAGGCGAGCGAAAATCCGATCATAAAAGGTTTCATTTACACCACTACCAAGGGAATCAAGGGATAATCGCAATGCTTAAAGTGTCCCTGAAGATTAGAACCATCATACAGTTCATCGCAGCAGTGCTCGCAATGATTCTTCTCGCCTCCTGCGCCGAACTCAAGCAGGATCGCCCATTCCGTCCCGTACGCGAGTACGAGCGGATGATAGTGGGGCGCCTCGATGCAGAGTACGTTGGGACGGACAACTGTGTCTCAAAGTGCCACAAGCACGAAAAGATAACCGACGACTTCAAGCATAGCGTCCATGGTGAACAGATTAAGCCCGAGACAGGCCTGCCGCTTGTGAACTGCGAGTCGTGCCATGGGCCGGGGAGCCTCGCCATAGAGAAGATCGGGGATGATGTTGAGTCTAATGACGAGCAAAAGGTCAAATGCGACACGAAAGCACTGCTTGATATCCACAATCTTCCAACTCCTGCCCAGTCACTCATTTGCCTCAAGTGTCACGCTGCGGCGTCGGTTCCTACCCTTGCCCACTGGAAAGGGAGCATCCACGCCCTGAACGACGTGGGGTGCTTCGACTGCCACAAACTCCACCGGGGCGCACGGCAAAAAGTGACGCGGGAAGAGACCGCGGAACTCTGCTACAGTTGCCATCCCGAGGTCAAGGCGGAGAACAGTCTCTTCTCGCACCACCCGTTGCGGGAGAAGAAAATGACCTGCACCGATTGCCACGATCCCCACGGAACGGTTCAGTCCCATCTCCTTAAGGGGAATACTCCCAAGGAGCTTTGCACCCGCTGCCACATGGAAAAGCAGGGGCCTTTTGCCTTCGAACACGGCGATGTTACCGAGAATTGCGCCACTTGCCATTCGCCGCACGGTTCGGTCAATAACTATCTCCTGAATGCGGCCATGCCGTTTCTTTGTCTTCAGTGCCATGCAGGGCATGTTGTGGGATGGGATGGCTCGGCGTTGTATAACAATCGCTGTACCGACTGTCATTCGCAGATACATGGGACCGATATTCCCACGCCGACCGAGAAAAAGGGGAGTTTCATCCGGTAGCCTCGGACAGGCCGTAAGGAGTTTTTATTGTGATAAGGCGTAAGAACATAAGATATGCCTGTGCGATAGCGGTATGCTCCCTGGCGGCTACGGTTGGCGCGGCGCATGCCGACGAGATGGTTTCTGCCCAAGAATTGAGTGATGAGATATCTGTTGTTGAGGAACAACAGGAAGAAATAGAAGTTTTTGATCAGGGTGTCGAAAAGCCCGATGACGAAGTAGAAATCGAAGCCTATAACCACGCAGACGCCTCTGCCGGTTATCGCTTTGTTGGCGTCAGCGACGCGGGGGGCAGGGCCGCCGAATATGACTACCTTCATTCGAGCGTTACCGGCGATGCGCGCCTGGTCCATTTGGGAAAAGACCTGAAGGTCGATGTGGACGGCGCTTTTCTGAACCGCAAGGATTATGCTGCGAATCTCATGTTTGACTATGCCGGCTACTACCGTCTGACGGCCTGGACGGAGTCCCTTTACCACAACCTCGACCACGAAAAGGGAGATTTAATATTCGACGATCCGAACCCTGAAGAGCGTTATGGCATTACCACCCGCCAGGACATGGTTCAGTTCCGCTATAAGCTTCACGATTACCCGATTCATCTTAATTTAAGTCACTGGTTTATCGGCCGGAAAGGGTCCCAACAGCTACGCTACGCCGACTTCAGCTTTGACGACTTCTATCCCGCCGATTCGACAGACCCCGTTGTCAGCAGACTTCGCTCACAGTCCAGGCGCATCGACCGTTCGTCCCAGGAGACCACTGCGGGGTTCGATGCCCATCTCGGACCGGTAAACGTTGTCTATGCGTTCCAGTACCGGCAGTTTGACGATGACAAGTCAACTCCTTTAGACCGGTATTTTGTCCTGGATGAAATCGAAAGTGTTGCGGAGCACAACGATACCCCCGAAAGCCGTTACTATGCCCATACCGTGAAACTTTTCACCTCTCCGGCAGGCGGGGTGACCGGAGCTGTTTCCTACTCCCACGGGACGCGGGAAAACCGTTCTTCGCTGGCAACAGTCCGGGGGGCTGACGATGCCAGCGACACTTTACAGAATGCTGCGGGTGATTTCACCTATTCTCCATGTGCCTGGTTCACTACAGTGCTTAAATACCGGCACCAGGAGATCGACCGCGATACCCCTTCTTCCCTGCTGGCTCCTGCCATTTCATCATCGCCCATAGTGCTGCGACAGGCCATGGATACGCGCCGCGACATCATATCCGCCAACTTCACCATCAGGCCGAATACGGTCATCAGCTTCAACGGCGAGTATCGGGGGCAGTTCCATCACCGTGACGGGACCGGTACCCCGGACTCCGCTGACAGGTGGAATCTTCCGGAAAATTCCGATACGCACCGAGGCACCCTGACGGTGCTTTTTCGGCCGTTCAAGGGGCTCAGGATCAGGGGGCTCTACGGGTACACGACCACAAATAACCCTCTCTACGATTCCGATCCCGAGCAGAAGCATGAGGGGAGGCTGCTTGCCTCCTATACGAATTCCAGCCGTTGGGGCCTGTCGGCAAAATATCTCATAACGCGTGAATTCAACGATCATATTTCACGAACGACTCATCCGGAGGAAGTGACTGAGGATCCGCTGACATATGTTCTGCCGGGTGATCGCCGCTATATTCATGCCTCTGCCGGATTATGGGTAACCCCAATCGAACGATTCACGGTGAGCGGCAATTTTGGTTTTCTCCGGGACAAGGCTGACCAGGCGGTACTTTTCGCCGGCGTGCTCAATGGCCAGGATGCCGATGCCGAATATGTCTCCCAGGGCGAAATCTATTCCGTCAATGCCGCTTACCATGCCACCGAGGATGTCGATCTCTCCCTTGCGTATCAGTTGGTCCGGTCCCGGTCGGTATTCAAACCCGAGAGCTCAACCTCCGATGGTACTCCCACGGCGGGTGTCAGCACGCTTTCACGGGTAAAAACCCAGGAGCATTCCCTGTCGGCCCGGGTAACCTATCGGGTGACAAAGCATTTTGGATGCGCGCTGGATTACACTTACCGTGCCTACAACAACAGGCTGTCTTCAGACGGTGATGGTGCGGTTCATGCAGTTACCGCACTCTTGAAGACTACGTGGTAACTTTGATATGTGGTATTGCCCCATGGCACTGAAAAGGCTTATCTACATAATTATAGTTGTGATCTCGATTGTCGGGGTTACCCCTTCGTTCGCCGGCAGAATCTTTGTGGCTGCTGTGCTTACCAGTGACATTCCGCGCTATCAGGAAGCATACGGTGCTTTTGTGAGAGGGCTTGCCGCCAAGGGCTTCGGCGAAGGGGAGGTTGAATTCATCACCCAGACACCGAACCCGGATCCCATCTCATGGGCCAACAGCGTCAGGAAATTCAATGCCCTCAAACCCGATCTGCTGGTAACGTTCGGGGCCGCTGCCACCATTTCAGCTACCCAGGAGGCCGTCAGGGTACCTATCGTTTTTGCGGATGTGTATGGTCCGGTCGAGACTGGAATCTCCCGGAGCATGTCCAAAACCGGAGGGAACCTCTGCGGTGTAAGCTCCAAGGTTCCCATGGCAACGCTGGTAAAAACCATGGTGGCGATACGCCCGGTCAAAACACTGGGGATTCTCTACAACCGGAGAGAGCGGGGTTCTTATGTGCAGATGCAGGAGATCAAGCGTCTTGCCGCCCAGCAAGGTTTTGCCGTAGTCGAGGCCAACGTTCCGGTTGCTTCGGGGCTTGACGCTGCATTGGGGCATCTTTTGGCGCGTTGCGACTGCGTTTTCGTTTCAGAAAGTTCTGTCGTCAACCGTAGTCTGGAGAGAATTGTTCACAGGGCTACTGCCGCAAGGGTGCCGGTAATCTCCCTGGTGCCCGATTCCGCCGAGAAAGGCGCGCTTTTAACCCTTGAGGCCAGCCCTGTGGAACAGGGGCTGCTGGCTGCCTCCCATGCTGCCAAGATACTTCAGGGGAATAGGCCCGGAGAGCTTGCAGTGTTGACGCCGCGAAAGGTTGATCTCGTTCTTAACCTGCATAGCGCCAAGGCTCTGGATGTACAAATCCCGTTCCGCGTTTTAAGTGTTGCCACAAAGGTGCTGAAGTAATTATGCTGAAGAGGTGAGAAGCCGCAGTCCCGGTAGAGGTAAGGATGGGAAAAATTCTGATCGTCGATGACGATAAGTCCTTTTCGCAGTTTCTGAAGCGATACATAAATCTGCATTATCCTGTACTGAAGGTTCAGATCTGCACTAATCCTGTCCGTGCGCTCCCTATTATCAGCGCTGGAGATGTGGACTTGCTTCTGGTCGACTTCGAGATGCCCGTGCTTGCGGGGGACAAGGTTGTCAAATACGCGTGCGAGGTGGGAATGGACAAAAGTAGAATTATTGTCCTTTCAAGTCGCGACGCAGATTATCTGCACGAGCATTTTCCCCTGGGGACCTGCCTGGCGGTCATGAACAAGTACGAGGCGAGGCAGAAGGCCGTCCTCGACATGGTGTTCAGTTCGTTGCAGCGCAAAGCGTCCGGCGGATAAAGATATTTCTTACAGCGAGGATCTGTTTTATGGCGGAAAAAGAGATTACGGTGATGTTCTATCACCAGAATCATGTGAGAGATAACTGGAAGGTGAACCTTGACGGTGTTGAGGCGGAAAGCTTTTTCACCAATCTTGAGGAAGAACTTTCCCGTGCCGGTGTCTCGTTGAAGAGAACCCGCAACGATGCTTTCACGATTGATATCAACAGCTACTCGGACCTGTTGAATGCGGTGCGGATATCCTCTCCCGAAGATGGCTTCGGGAATGTCTGTATCGGGCACATAATAGGCCAAAGCCCCAAGCTTGACCTCTTCGACGACATCAGGCGTGCGGTGGTCCGAATTGCCTTTGCTCCGGAAACGGTTCCGCCCGAAGACCATAACCGTAAGGTTTGCCACAACTGCGGCTGCGGCTGCTGATCCGCTTAAGGCCGGGTGTCAGGGGAAGGCGGGGGGCAAATGGACAATGTCTGCGACGAGGGTCCCCCTTTCCAGCGATACCAAGGCAAAGCTCGGCTTGCTGAATCCTTTTTTGAGACAACCGGGGTTGATGTAGAGGACTCCGCCAATCGTTTGCACTGACTGAAGGTGCGTATGGCCGTAAAGTACCACATCCGCTTTTTCTTCAGCGGCTTTCGCGGCGAGTTTTTCCAACCCCCCCTTTACTCCATAAAGATCACCGTGGGTAAGTAGAAATTTCTTGTCTTCCAGTACCAGGGTGGTTTCCCGCGGGGTGCCTGCCGCGAAGTCGCAGTTGCCGAGGACCTTGGTAACGGCCCTGCCGCTTAAAGCTTCCAGAAATGTGGCATCATCAAAATCGTCACCCAGGTGAATGATGTGATCGACATCACCTGCCATGTCTAGTGCTTGGGCTGCAAGGGCCTGATTGCCGTGAGTATCGGATAGAACCGCAATTTTCATGGCTTGATTGTAGCAAAGTGCATATTTCAGTCAACTCGTTTGTAGGTTGGAATACCTCTTCATCATATCCTCACTTGCGGCAAATCGTTCCTCTGATTTAATTGGTGAAGGATGATGTCCTGCTGCCAGCGCTAAAATTTTGTGGAGAATCCCCCATGAAAAAATCCCATGTCATTATAGCTGTAGTCATCGTGGCGACCCTGTTGCTGTTGTTTGCCATGTCTGTTCAGATTGCCCGTCTTGTCCTTGGCGACGGGGTTATCAACAGTTCCGGAGATGGTATCGGTTATGTAGAGGTCAAGGGGCCGATCCTGGATTCCGGCGAGACGGTGAAGCAGCTTGCGGAGATGCGGAAGAAAACGAACGTGAAGGCGGTAGTTCTAAGGATAGAGTCGCCCGGCGGGGTCATCGGCCCTTCCCAGGAAATCTACGCTGCCGTGAAAAAGCTCGCCAAAACGAAGAAAGTGGTTGTTTCCATGGGAAGCGTTGCTGCCTCGGGCGGGTATCATGTCGCCATTCCCGCAGCGGTAATCTACGCCAACCCGGGTACCATCACCGGGAGCATCGGTGTTCTCATGAAGCTTTCGAATGTCGAAGGGCTCATGGATAAGGTGGGGATGAAGGCTTTTACCCTCAAAAGCGGGAAATTCAAGGATACCGGTTCGCCCGTCCGTCCTCTTACCGACGAGGACAAGGCTCTCCTGCAGGGGGTAATCGGCAACCTCCACGAGCAGTTTGTGAAAGCTGTGGCAGAGTCCAGGAAATTGCCGGTGGAAGAGGTCCGGCGCCTTGCCGACGGCCGGGTCTATACCGGAGAGCAGGCCCTGGCCCTGCGGCTCGTGGACCGGCTTGGCACCCTTGAGGATGCCGTTGAGGAAGCGGGGCGGCTGGCGGGAATAAAGGGGGAGCCGACGCTGATAATGCCGCCGAAAAAGAGGAAATTCCTGAGAGAACTGCTGCTTGAGGAGGTGTCCGGCATCTTCAGCGCAGCGGCGCGGCGCGATGGCGGCTTCAGTGTCAATTATGAACTGGATTCCTCAATGGGTGATACTGCCCGCTGAATGGGGGCACTGTTCCGGAGTAATCTACCAGGTTCTGAAGTTGCCCGAGTCGATATGGACAAAACCGGAACTGGGGTAAAAACCTACTCCTCCCCGGTGAAGGTCAACGGCAGCTTCGCGAATCAGTGCAGTGCTTTTCCCTGGGATGGAGATGTCTATGGCTTTACCGGAGAGATGGAGGCTTTTGGAGGCAACTCCGTGACCGGACTCGCGCAGCAGGTTGTTGTAGGTGGGAGAACGGTAGGCTGAGATGATGTGAATTTCGTTGTTGCCGCCGAGCTTTTTGTCCACAAGGTTCAGGAACTCGAGGGTGTTGACATCCATTTCCGTTGCTTCGTTGGTGTAGTGGCAGCGGAGAATCCAGTTGAGAGTGTTAAGGGAATCAAGATCGTAATTTCCATCTGCGTCCCGGAAGGTTAAGGAGATTCTTTCTTGCGTGTGAGTATTGAAAAGGGATAATTGGCCGGGGGGGAGGATTTCTTGCGGTGTTGCCTCGAAGCTTCCGAATGACGGCCCTACGGTCATGAGAGTAAGTGCCCCTGTGAGGGAGACCTTAAGGAAATTTCTCCTGCTTAACATCTTGAAGTCCATTGCTATTTACCCGCCTTACATTTTTGTTCCGATGAAACGAACGATTATTCGTATCAGAAACCAGTTTGCGATGTCAATTATTTCGACCCATTGACACTTCTGGTGGACACTGACACGGTGAACTCCACAGGATTTTTACAAATGCAAAAGGAAGGCCATTCAGCCTTCCTTTTGCATATTCAGTAGGGATATTCAGTGTGCGCCTCAGCGGGGCATCGGGCAATAGAGGTTGCCGTAGGGGCGCTTGCTCCGGGGAAGTATCTTCACGAACTTCTCCTGAACCACTTCAGCGTAATCAATGTAGAGGTCGTCGCAATATTCCTTAAGATAACCTTCCAGCTCAATCCGGTCTTCATCGGTAAGATCGAAGACTCCCACCTCCCGGGAAAGCTTGGCTTCGTCCACGCCGCCCCGTACGAAAATGGTGCCGCCGTGCATGCCGGTGCCGAAGCGGAAGCCGTGCTTCGGTTTCTCCGGCTCGTCGCTGAACATGTCGAGAAGGATGAGGACGCCACCAGCCATGTACTCGCCGAAAAAGTCGCCTGCCTTGCCTCCCGCAACAAGTACCGGCTTGTTGTCTTCGTATGACTTCATGTGAATCCCGACGCGGTAGCCCACGTCCTTGCGGATGTGGATGCGGCCGCCGCGCATGCCGTAGCCGAGAACGTCGCCCGCATGGCCATGCACGATCACCTTGCCGGCATTCATGGTGTTGCCGATGTTATCCTGGGCATTGTCGTTGACTATTATGGCCGCGCCGTTCATGAAGGCGGCAAGGTCGTTGCCGGGAACGCCGTTTATGGTTATGGTCACGGCTTTGTTGATGCCGTCGCCGATGAAATACTGACCATTAACGTTATCGAGGACAATTTCTGTCGCCCCTGCGGCAACTGCCTCGCGGATTTTCTGATTCAGGTCCCGATAGTAAAGACCTTGAGCGTCAATTTTTGTCATATGAACCTCTCTCGAAGAGGCCAGGCGAGGGTGAGACAGTTAGTCCCAGTCATCCCCGGTCCCTGGTCACGGATGTCAGATTACTCCCGGCTGCATTTTGGCAATCACCGGCTCTCCGCCGCGGGGCGTCCACACCTTGTCCGGTTTTGGACAAATTTCACGGATGGCCGCTTCTTCGGAGGCCATGTAGACGAAATCATCCTTTTTGGCGCAAACAAGGGGGCGTAGCTTGACCCGGTCATTGAGCCCGATAAGCCCTTCGTTGCTGGCAAAGAGGATGGCAAAGGGGCCGTTGAGCAGGGCGCTGCCGTAGCACTGGCGGATTGCTGTGAGCAGCTGGCGCTCGTCTTCGGGGAGGGCATCGATGATGTCCCAGAAGGGGGAAGCCATGGCAAGGCTCGCCAGTTCCGGCGTGAGGCCGTGCTTGCGGATCAGGAGGTCGAGGGTGTAGGCAACGACCTCGGTGTCGGTGAGCATGGTGCAAAGGTAGCCGTACATCTCAAGATACCGCTTGTTGATGCCGTAGGACGATATTTCGCCGTTGTGGACAATGGACCAGTCCAGGAGCGTGAAGGGGTGGGCGCCGCCCCACCAGCCCGGAGTGTTGGTCGGGAAGCGGTTATGGGCGGTCCAGATGTAACCCTTGTACTCTTCTAGCCGGAAGAAATCGGCGATTTCCTCGGGGTAGCCGACCCCCTTGAAGGCGCCCATGTTCTTGCCGGAAGATACGACGAAGGCGCCTTCGATCTCGTTATTGATCAGCATGACGTGGCGGACGATTATATCCTCGTCGGTCATGTTTTCAAACTCGATGGCTTCTTTGTATTCGGCAGTCTGGAGAGGCTTTACGAAGTAGCGCTTGAAGGCCGGCGGGTTGGCAATGGCCGGGGTGCGCCGCGTCGGGATCTCTTCATAGTGCTCGATGTAGAAGTGCTGCTCCAGGTACTCTTCGGTGAGCTGCTGCGCCATGCCGTTCTCGTACATGAGGTGGAAGGCGTAGAAGTCTTTGAATTCCGGATAGATGCCGTAGGCGGCAAAGCCGCCGCCGAGGCCGTTCCCACGGTCGTGCATCAGGGCGATGGACTTGATGATGACATTCCCCTCAACCAGGTTGCCGGCGGTGGAGATGAAGCCGGTCAGGCCGCAGTTGGAGATGTCTTTCTGAAAATAATGGGTCGGTTGTTGTGATCTGATCATGGTCAAAACCTCTATCTGGTCGTCACGAAGCGGCGCCGGGTCAGTGTCCGACATTCATGGCCGGCTCGTCGGCCCCCGTAATTTTGCCGGCGGGGGCGAAGAGGGCGGAGCGGATCTCCCGGGGGAGATTGACGAAGCCGAAGTCGGGGGTGAGGAGTTGGTCCTTGAAGGAGTCCACCCCGATCCGGTCGCGGATTAGACCGGCAAAGATGCCTGCCCGGTCCACGGCCCCCACGAGAACGGCGCCGGCCAGGAGACCGTCCTTGAGGACGATCTTGCGGTACTGGTAGTTCTCCAGATCCTGATAGGTGAGGATCTCGTATTCCGTGGGGTCCACCGGGTTCGTGACCCCCATGGAGATGGTGGAAACCTTGAAGAGTTCGATGGAGTTCATGGCAATGCCGCCGTCGTACCCTTTCTCGCCTCCCGCCATGGTGACGCCGGCAATATCTCCCTGGATGTAGGCGTCGGGCCAGATGGGCATCGGGTTCTTGACGCCGGAGAAGAAGTCCTTCGCTTCGGCCACGTCGCCGGCGGCAAAGACTCCCTTAACGGTTGTCTCCATGCGGTCGTCCACCACAATGCCCCGGTTCACCTCAACGCCGCTCCCCTTGAGGAAGCCGGCCGCGGGACGCACCCCGATGGCGACGATGACCGTGTCGCAGGGGATGAAGTCGCCCGACTTCAGGGTGACGCCGGTAATGGCGGCGCCGTCCCCCTCGATTTTAACCACCGTGTCCTCGGTGATGACATCGATGCCGTTGGCCTTCATCTTCTTGGCCACTACCCGCCCGGCAGGGCGATCGAAGGCGGCGGAGAGTATCCGGTCAGCCAGTTCGACGATCGTAATCTTCTTGTTCAGGAGATGGAGCCCCTCGGCAGCCTTGAGGCCGATGAGTCCACCACCGATTACAACCACCTTCCGGATGTCGTCGGCAATCCCCTTGAGTTTGGCTGCGTCGTCCCAGGTGGTGAAGGTGAAGATCCTGTCCTTGCCGGCCATCCCCTCGATGGGGGGGACGAAGGGGTCGCCCCCCGTTGCCACCAAAAGCTTGTCAAAGGCGATCACGTCGCCGCCGGCGATGGTCACTTTGCCGATTGCGGTATCGACGCCGACCACTTCGGCGTTGAGGAGGAGATTCACCCGGTTCTTCTCGTAGAAGTCCTCCGGCAGGTAGGCCATCCGCTTTTCCGTAATGAGGCCCCCCAGGAGATAGGAGATGAGGGGGCGGCCGTAAGCCACGTGGCGCTCCCTGGAGATGACGGTGATGTTCCCCTGCTGGTCTATGCTTCTGATTCCCCGGATGGCGCCCACTGCGGCCACGGAGTTTCCGATGATGACGTAGTTCATTTCTGGCTCCCCTCCTTGTAGACGAGCGCCCGGTTGGGGCAGGCATCGACGCAGGCCGGGCTGGTGCGGTCCGGGCAGAGGTCGCACTTGTTGGCCTTCTTCTTCGTGAGGTTGCGCTGCACGGCGCCGTAGGGGCAGGCCATGACGCAGGACCAGCAGCCGACGCACTGCTCGGTGTCGATCCGGACCACGCCTTTGTCGTCCTTCTGGATGGCGCCGGAGATGCAGGCCCGCAGGCAGTCCGGTTCGTCGCAGTGGCGGCAGGTGGTGGAGAAGGAAACGACCCCGCCGTCCCACTCCTCAACGGTGCAGCGGGAGATGGGGCGGTTTTCCTCGTGGAGGAAAGCCTTGACCGGGTTCTTGGACTGGGAGTGCTCGGTGATGCAGGCCACCTCGCAGAGGTGGCAGCCGATGCAGGCTTCTTCAATCATGTAAATGCGCTTCATACATTATTCTCCAGCGGGCATGACGCCCAGGATGTTCATGTCTTTTTCGGTGAGTCCCAGGGCACGGAGCTTGTAACGGTTGCCCCGCAGCGACTCCAGGGCGTTGAGCCCCATGCCGCCGAGGATTTCCTTCATCTCGTGACCCCAGGCGTGGACCAGGTTCACCAGCCGCTCGGCACCCAGTTCCGGGTTGAGGCGCTTGGCGAGATACGGGTTGTTGGTGGTGATTCCCCAGGGGCACTTGCCGGTGTAGCAGCGCTGGCAGAGGGTGCAGCCCAGAGCCAGGAGTGTCGAGGTCCCCATGTTGATGGCGTCGGCACCCAGGGCGATGGCCTTGATGGCGTCACCGGAGGAGCGGACCCCGCCACCCACCACGATGGAAACCTGGTTCCTGATCCCCTCGTCCCGTAGCCGGGCATCAACGGCTGCAAGGGCCAGCTCCATGGGGATGCCGACGTTGTCGCGGATTACCTGGGGGGCCGCGCCGGTCCCCC
Source organism: Geobacter benzoatilyticus (assembly GCF_017338855.1). Lineage (NCBI taxonomy): Bacteria > Pseudomonadati > Thermodesulfobacteriota > Desulfuromonadia > Geobacterales > Geobacteraceae > Geobacter > Geobacter benzoatilyticus. Next base: position 3,175,004 of record NZ_CP071382.1, on the reverse strand, counting down.
CTCTGAAGCCGTCGATGGTGATGATGTCGGCGCCGGCCCGGGCCACGCCCGAAGCGATGGCCGCCACGTGGTGGACCGCCGCAATCTTGACCGATACCGGCTTGGTGTAGTCGGTGGCTTCCTTAAGGGCGAAGATCAGCTGGCGCAGATCCTCGATGGAGTATATGTCGTGGTGGGGCGCCGGCGAGATGGCGTCCGCGCCCATGGGAATCATCCTGGTTTCGGAGATCTGGTCGTTGACCTTCTCGCCGGGGAGGTGGCCGCCGATGCCCGGTTTTGCTCCCTGGCCCACCTTGATCTCGATGGCCACCCCGGCATTAAGGTATGCTTCGCTCACGCCGAAGCGGCCCGAGGCCACCTGCACCATGACGTTGCTCCCGTACTGGTAGAGGTCCTTGTGGAGCCCGCCCTCGCCGGTGTTGTAGAGGGTGCCCAGTTCCTTGGCAGCCATGGCCATGGCCTTGTGGGCGTTGAGGTTGAGGGCGCCGTAGCTCATGGCGGAGAAGATGAAGGGATACTCCATCTTGATCTGAGGGGTGAGCTTGGTGGCGAGCTTGGGCTTGCCGGTCTGCTCGTCGCGGACCACCTCGATGGAGTGGGGCTTTTTCCCCAGGTAGGTCCGCAGCTCCATGGGCTCCCGCAAGGGGTCGATGGAGGGGTTCGTTACCTGGGAGGCGTCCAGCAGCATGTGGTCCCAGTAGATGGGGTATTTGGCCGGGTTGCCCATGGCCGCCAGGAGAATGCCCCCCGTGTCGGCCTGGGCGTAGAGGTTGCGGATGTGGGCGTTGGACCACGACTCATTACGCTTGAACACCTCTTCGTTGCTCCGGATGGTGATGGCGCCGGTGGGGCAGAGGGCCGAGCAGCGCCGGCAGCCGATGCAGCGGGTGTTGTCCTCGGTGAGCGTGTCTGCCGCGGCCTCATAGTCGTGGACCTCATAGGCACACTGTCGGATGCAGACCTTGCAGCGGATGCACTTGGCATCGCTGCGGTCGATGATGAATTCGTTAAATGATTCCGTTACGGATTTGTAGAGCACCTTGGAACCTCCTGAAAGCGGGTGCGCGAGTGTGTGGGTACTCTCGTGCTTCAAATTTCCAGATATTTACAAAAGAGGTGCCAAGTTTTAATTAATCAGTGGGTAAATTGGTAACACTTCGGAAATACAGTGTAAAATATTTACTGCTTTTGCCCTGAAGGTTGTTTTAGGCGTATACGCGAGGGGTTTGTGGCGGGTCCGTCATGTGTGAGAGTTGAAGCTGTGCAAAAACAGACTACATGCTTTACTCAGTCTGGAGCGTGGGGTCAGCGCCAAGGGACAAGCTTGCGGTATTTACGGATTTCATCCTCGAACGTTTGCTCTATTTCACCCTTGGGATTGTTGCGCCTGGATAGAATAAGCAGTGCCGCTATGGCTGCGATAACAAGGATAATTGTTATCGTGACGGCAATTCGCCGAATCTCCCTGCTCTTGGAGTAGGCCGCGTAACCGCCGAGGTTCGAGAGGCTGACGGCGCTGCCCTGGGTGGCTCGAAGCCTCTCAATCTGCTCAATGGATATGAACTTGATTACGGAATCGCGGTCCCGTTCGTCGATGCAAAGAAAATGGAGCGCCGTGTTGAATAATTGTGGCGTGTTCAGGCTGGGGTGAAGGGGTGACACATGGACGACTTCGGCAATTATCTGCACAACCTCAGGGGTGTCAAGGGCGAGATATAGCTCCATGGGGAGGAGGGTGCCGATGGGGAGTTCTTCAGGGATTTTGAGCCTTATCCCAGATCCGCTCAGGTTTGCCGCCAGGGGGGTTGTACTTGAGTGATGGGGTCCTGCTGCGGGAGGGATGCCGGAAAGGGTTTCGTCGGTCTTGTCTGATGCCGGGTACCGTTTTGCATGCCACTTCTTCCTGAGTTGTTCGGGAGGTGTGTCAGGCTCTATTCTGTATCGGACCGGAATGTAGGTGTCGATCCGGTAATATTCCCTCATTTCTTCAGGGATTACCTTCCCGATGAAACGGGCGGTTACGTTGGCTCCTTCACGTTGGGTAACTATAATGGCGCGACAGCAGTAAGCAGCCCCGTCCTTTCCGATTCTGACGTCGACAATAGTACCGGCATCAGCTTTGATGCCGGCCGGCAAAACATCGCGGGAAAGCTGGAACTGAACAAGGTCCTCTTCCAGCCGTGCGATGGTTGCACCGTCGCGGAACGGGTCTCCTGTTGCCCGGGGTATGCGGACTTCTATCCGGTAGCCGGGGCTGAAGTATTTCCGGTAATCGGTGAATTCTTCTTTCATGTCGCCTTCGCGGTTTCAGGAAACGATGATTTCATTAAGCTCCTTCAGAAGTTTCTCAAGGTCGGTTTTATGCACGCCGGCGCCGTGCTCAAGCTCTTCATAATCGGCAACCTGGCATTCACGGCAGTCTAGGCCGTATTTTTCAAAAACTTTCAGGGTTTGGGGATAGGTGCGGATGATGTCGCCGATGGTCATGGTCTTGGAGATCATCGCCTTCTCCTTTGCGTGCCTGTATGGGCTCCGCCTTGGTTCCGCCATGCTGCCGTTACATATATGTTATCGGCAGAAATGGCGGATGCTTTAGGTCAGTGTATCGTCGAGGAGATTCTTTGGATCGTCTGCTCTGCACTTAGACTGTGGTTTTGGAGAATTTATCCCTGAGTGCCGCCCGCACGAGGGGGGGGACCAGGTCTTCGATGGGGCCGTTCAGGGAACTTACTTCCTTGACAATGGACGACGACAGGTAACCGTAGGGGACCGATGTCATCATGAAAAGCGTTTCAACGTCCTGGGAGATGCTGCGGTTCATCTGGGCGATCTGAAATTCGTATTCGAAATCGGAAATAGCCCGCAGCCCCCGGATGATGACCGTGGCGTTCTGGGAAAGGACGTAATCCACCAGAAGGCCGTCGAAAGTATCGACTCTCGCCCTGACATTGTCCGCCAGTACCCGCTGAATAAGGTCTACCCGTTCATTGATGGTGAAGAGTGAGTTTTTGGCCGAATTTTTGGCCACCGCAACGATAATTTCGTCGAAGATTCTCAGGCCCCTGTCGATAATATCCAGGTGCCCGTAGGTGATGGGGTCGAATGAGCCAGGGTAAACGGCGACTTTTCTAGGCATGGTCGGCAGGTATCCCTTTCTTGAAGAAGGTAAGTGCAGTGTCGCCGTATATCCTCCGGTCGAACTGCCTCAAGGGGCCAAATTCTTCAGCAAACACTTCGCCGGAATCCGATTCCGCTACGATAATCGTTTCTGCCGCGACAAACGGCGCTGATGCCAGATTGTGCAGGACCTTTTCCGTCAGGCCCTGTCGATAGGGTGGGTCGAGGACAATAATCCGGAACGGACTTTCGCCGGCAAGCGCCTGGATGGCCGCGGTTGCTTCCCTGGTTATCACGCGGCTCCGATCTTCGAGGTTCAGTTGCTTGAGATTCTGGCGAATGACGGCAACCGATTCGCGATGATTGTCGACGAAGACCGCTTCGTGGCAGCCCCGGCTCAGGGCTTCGATGCCCAGGCTGCCGGTGCCGGCAAAAATATCGAGAACCCTCAGCCCTTCAAGATTTCCCAGAAGTGATGCCAGAATGCTGAAAAGGGCTTCCTTGACCTTATCGGACGTGGGACGTACCCGCTCCCCCCGCGGAGCGGCAAGTCGGCGGCCTCGGGCGGTTCCGCCTGCGACTCTCACCGGGCCTCGATCAGGGACGCCGCGAGCCGCGAGGCGCTCCCCTTCGCATGGAATGCCTGGAGAAATTCCTTTGCTTCCCGATAGGCCATGTCGAGAATCTGCTTTGCGTTTTCTTCAGGGATGTTGTCGATGTCGGTTTTGAACACGTTCGTGGCGAACTTGATGTCCTTGCCGTTCTCTTTTGCCCAGCGGCGCATGGCATCCATGAGGTCCAGGGGAAGTCCGGCGTGGGCAACGTTCTGCCAGAGCGTGCCGATGTTCCCCTTGCGGATCCCGTAGCCGGCAAGCTTGCCCACGAGCCGTAGCGGCGTTCCGGTAATTCCGTGCTGGACAAGTCCCGCAAGGCCATGGCGAATGACAGTTTCGTAGATTGCTTTTGTTTGCTCGAGATCTATTCTGACCATTTCGCCATCCAGGTAGTTGCCGCGTTTGGAGCCGTTGTCGATGGCCAGGAGCTGCGGATGGATTCCCCGGGCCGCGAGGCCCGAGAGAAACGCCTCCGTTTCTTCAACCGTGGTCAGGTTTGATGCCAATCCGGCTTGCCGCACTTCGCCCAGTTCGACTTCAAGGCCGTACCCCTCACTTTCCACTTGGGCGGCCAGGTCGGCGGTAATCAGGATGTTGTCGGGCAAGGGGTTGAAGGAAGCATCGATGGCGAAAGAGGTATATCCTGCTTCGATCTGTGCTTCAATGAGATGCCGGGCGGATTCCTGCTCTTCGCTGGAGGTGTTCTGGACCGTGGTGTGATCGCCGTGGATGATGAACGGCTTTGTGAAGCTGAACCGTTCGGCGTACTCGATTACCGTTTCGAAGAACAACTGCGGCGTCTGGCCGGTGTAGCCTCCGTCGACTCCGCCTTCGGTGCGGGTGAGTTCGAAGGCAACTATGGCGTCAAGCTCTTCGGCAGCTTTCATGATGCCGGGAATAACGTGTTTGATCCGCGGGTTGCAGGCCATGAGAATCAATTTTTCATTTTTCAGGATATTGAAGAGATCACGGCCATTGAGAAGGCAAATACGGGTTTGTGATCCGATTTTGTTGCGGATCCTTTTGGGAACCCGTCCCAGGAGGTCAGTTGTCATAATGAGTGCACACAGTCCTTGGCGCGGAGTGGGAAAATCTTAAAAAAGCCTTAAAAAACTAGCATGATAGGTCAGGTGTAGTCAAGGATATCTTTTCGCGGTTGACACCCCTTGGAGGCAGCATTAGAGTGGTGACGGAACGGCAGGGGGAGGGAATATGGAAGAAGATTATTGCGGCCGGTCGCAGGAACGGCCGGATCTGGCCGGATACGCGGCACGCAGCGCCGAATCCAGGGGGAGGAAGCATGCGGAGGTGTTCCGCGATACGCGGCCTGCTTTCGAGCGGGACCGGGACCGGATTATCCACTGTGCGGCATTCAGAAGGCTGGAGTACAAGACCCAGGTATTCGTGAACCATGAGGGGGACTACTACCGGACCCGGCTCACCCATTCCCTTGAGGTTGCCCAGATCGGCAAAGCAATCGCAAGGCGTCTCGGGCTGAATGAAGAGCTGACCGAAGCCTTGGCCCTTTCCCATGACCTGGGGCACACCCCTTTTGGCCATACCGGGGAAGAGATCCTGAACCGTCTCATGGAAGGGGCGGGGGGATTTGAGCACAACCTTCAGTCGTTCCGCGTTGTGGATCAACTGGAGGAACGCTATCCCGGCTTCAACGGATTGAATCTCTCCTGGGAAGTGCTGGAGGGGATTATCAAGCATTCATCGCCCTATGACCGGCCGGTCGGGGTGATTGAAGGTTACTTGCCAGGCGTAGTGCCGACGATTGAGGCCCAGATAATCAACTACGCCGACGAGATCGCCTACAACAACCATGATATCGATGACGGCCTGAAATCGGGCCTGATTACTCTGGAGCAGCTCAATGAAGTGGAACTCTGGCGTGAGGTTTACGAAGGAATCGGCAGCGCTCACCCCGATATTGCGCCGGGACGCCGGAAGTTTCAGACAATTAGCGCCCTGATAGGGCTTTTCATCAAAGACCTGACTGCGACCACACTGGAGAACATTCGCCGGCTGAATATATCCTCCTTGGACGACATGCGCCGGATTAACCGTCCGGTGGTGGCGTTCAGTCCAGACGTCGCCGGCAAAAACCGCAATCTTAAACGGTTTCTTTTCGAAAACCTATATCGCCACCATAAGGTGGAACGGATGCGGGTGAAGGCGGAACGCTATCTTACCCAGCTCTTCGAAACCTATGTGAAGCATCCCACGCTCCTGCCACGCAAGTATCAAATGAAAATGGAGGCAATGGGGCGTGAGCGGGTTGTGTGCGATTATATTGCCGGAATGACGGACCGCTTTGCTTTGGATGAATTCAAGCGCCTCTTTGAGCCCTATGAAAGAGTGTGACCGGAAGAGTTCGGATGCTGCGTTGGAATTCCTAATGTCTTGACGCGGAGCGGGGATTGCGCTATATCCCTCTGAAAAGCGGGTTGATATACGATAATACTCAACCATCCGCGAGGATGGGGCGGAAAGCCTACAGGGTCTCACGCAGACAGCCGGGTTGCCGAAATATCATTTTAAGAATGGTGCGGCCCCGGCTTTTTTGCATCTGAACCCTTGCAGGCCGAAAGCCTCAGGGAAATCTAGTCGAGAGAGGAGATCTCATGAAGAAGTTTCTTGCAGTTGTTCCCTTGATTTTGGCGGCAGTGTCTCCGGCGCTCGCTGATTCCAATGTCGGTTTCGACGTGAATATCAGCGTTGGAAACCGCCCAAGCGTGGTTGTCCCGGCGCCGCCGGCAGTGGTTGTTCCGGCCGGACCGCGTATTATTATCGACGAACCGCCGTTATTCATCACTCCGCCGCGTCTCGGTTTCTACGTCGGGGTCGATATCCCCTATGACATGTTCTACATCAGCGGCCGCTATTACCTCTGGCAGGACAATCACTGGTACCGGGCTCCCCACTACAGCGGCCCGTGGGGCGTGGTGAAATACAAGAATCTTCCTCCGGGGCTTCGCAAGCATAAACTTGAGCGGATTCGCTACTATCGTGATGATGAGTATCGCTCCTATCACAGAGACCGCGATCATTACCGCGGCAAGCGTTTCAAGCCGGGAAAAGAGTACAAGAAGCACTATAAGCAGGAGCGGAAGCATGATAAGAGCGAATACAAGCACCACGGCAAGGGAAAAGGTCACGGCCACGACGATTGATCTGTGATACTGTCGTGGAATCAGCGATTAATGCATGAAAAAAGCCCGGAGAAATCCGGGCTTTTTTTTTTGAATAGGGATGGCGGCTCCGCGTTTACTTCGGAAGCTCAATCTTGGGTTCGGAGGCTGCGCGGTAAAGGAGAAAAGTCCGGCCAAGTACCTGGGCGACTTCGGCGCTGCAGGCTTCCGCCAGTTCTCCGGCCACTTCGTGGCGGTCCATCAAGCAGCTCTCAAGAATTTTCACCTTGATGAGTTCATGGTGTTCAAGGGCTTCAACGGTTTCGTGAACAAGAGATTCCGAGATTTCCCCCTTGCCAACGGTGATTACGGGGTTGAGGCTGTGTCCCAGCCCTCGGAGGAAGCGTTTTTGTTTTCCGGTCAGCATGTAATTTCCTTTGTATTATTTGGTCGGCGTGCCGGACGTATATCATGAATCATGCGGGAAGGCAACGCGAACACGTGTCGTCTTCGATTAATCGAGGGGTGACGCGTATTGGCGTGTTGCCGGGGCTACCGGAGAATCTCCTTTACAATATACGGTTTTTTCGGATACCATTTATTGCTTACGCTCAGTAAACTACAAGGTGTCTATGAAGATAGAAAACATTCGCAATTTCTCTATTATTGCTCACATTGACCATGGCAAGTCGACGCTTGCCGACCGCCTGCTGGAATATACCGGTGCTCTGTCGGAGCGTGAAAAGCAGGATCAGTTCCTCGACAAGATGGACCTGGAACGGGAGCGCGGCATTACCATCAAGGCACAGACTGTTCGCCTGAACTATCGTGCCGATGACGGCAAGGATTATATCCTTAACCTGATCGATACCCCCGGGCATGTGGACTTCACCTATGAGGTTTCACGGTCCTTGGCCGCCTGCGAAGGGGGGCTGCTGGTCGTCGATGCCTCCCAGGGGGTTGAGGCCCAGACCCTGGCCAACGTCTATCTCGCCATCGATATCAATCTCGAGGTTTTCCCCGTTCTGAACAAAATCGATCTGCCTGCGGCGGAACCCGAGCGGGTCAAGAACGAGATCGAAGAGATTATCGGTCTGGATGCTCACGACGCGGTTCTTGCCAGCGCCAAGGAGGGGATCGGGACCAGGGAGATTCTTGAGGAGATAGTCAAAAAAATTCCCCCGCCCGAGGGCGACCCGACGGCTCCGCTGAAAGCACTGCTCTTTGACTCCTGGTATGACCAGTATCAGGGGGTCATAATCCTGGTCCGGCTCATCGACGGCACCCTGAAAAAAGGGGAGAAGGTTCAGCTCGTCTCCACCGGCCGCAGTTACGAGGCCCTGAAGGTGGGTGTTTTTGCCCCGGTCATGCGCGAAGTGCCCCAGTTGTCTGCCGGCGAGGTCGGGTTTATCATTGCCGGCATCAAAGACGTTGCCGACGCCAAAATCGGCGATACCGTCACCCACACCCTGCGCCCCTGCACCACCCCCCTCGGCGGTTTCAAGGAAGTAAAGCCGATGGTCTTTTCCGGGTTGTATCCCATTGATACCGCCCAGTATGAGCAGTTGCGCGACGCTCTGGCCAAGCTGAAGCTTAACGACTCCTCTTTCTCCTATGAGCCCGAGACGTCCCTGGCGCTCGGCTTCGGCTTCCGGTGCGGCTTCCTGGGGTTGCTCCACATGGAGATTATCCAGGAACGTCTTGAGAGGGAGTTTAATCTCGATCTCATCACCACCGCGCCGACGGTTGTCTATAAGGTCCATCGCCTCAAGGGGGATGTGATTTCCATCGAGAGCGCCAACCAGCTTCCCCCGGTGCAGGAGATCGATTACGTCGAGGAACCCTTCATCCTTGCTTCAATCCACACCCCGAACGAGTTTGTCGGCGGGATTCTGGCGCTGTGCGAGGAGAAGCGTGGGGTCCAGCGGGAAATTAAATACTTGACCCCGACCAGGGTCATGATTATTTATGAACTTCCCCTGAACGAGGTGGTGCTGGACTTTTACGACCGCCTCAAGTCCATCACCAAAGGGTATGCATCCCTCGATTATGAGCACCTGGATTACCGGCGCAGCGAGCTCGTGAGGATGAACATTATGATCAACGGCGAAGTGGTTGATGCGCTTTCCCTGATTATTCACCGGGACAAGGCTTACTATCGGGGCCGGGATCTCGTTTCCAAAATGAAGGAACTTATCCCCCGCCAGATGTTCGAGGTCGCCATCCAGGCGGCAATAGGCACGAAGATAATTGCCCGCGAAACCGTCAAGGCGCTGCGCAAGGATGTTCTCGCCAAGTGCTACGGCGGCGACATCACCCGTAAGCGCAAGCTTCTCGAGAAGCAGAAGGAAGGGAAGAAGCGGATGAAGAACGTGGGGAACGTGGAATTACCCCAGGAGGCTTTCCTCGCCATTCTAAAGGTTGAAGAGTAGGTAGGGACATTCACCGAAAAGGAACCGCAATGGACTACAAGAACACGCAGTACGGCACGAACGGCAGCATGGGCGGGAGCTCGGCGGCCGAGGACAAGCAGGTAAAGAAGAAACACATTGTCAGGGAGTATGCCGAGTCGATTATCATCGCCGTCATCCTCGCTCTCATTATCCGGACATTTGTGGTGCAGGCATTCAAAATTCCTTCCGGTTCCATGGAGGATACCCTTGCCATCGGCGACCATATCCTTGTCAGCAAATTTATCTACGGTACAAAGATTCCGTTCACCGATACCAAAATCGCTCCCATTCGCCAGCCGCAGCGGGGTGACGTCATCGTCTTCGAATATCCGGAAGACCCCAGCAAGGACTTTATCAAGCGGGTCATCGGCGTCCCCGGCGACGTAGTTCAGGAAATAAACAAAAATATTTACGTGAACGGCAAGCTTTTCAAGATACCTCAGGAAGTCCACAAGGAGCCGGATATCCTTCCGATCGCCATGAACCCCCGTGACAATTTCGCTCCGAGGACAGTGCCAGCCGGCTGTTATTTCGTCATGGGCGACAACCGCGACCGCTCTTACGACAGCCGCTTCTGGGGATTCGTCAAAAGCGAGCAAATCAAGGGACTTGCCTTTATAAAGTACTGGTCCTGGGACCATGATGCAATGCGGGTCCGTTGGAAAAGCATCGGGGATATCATTCACTGAAATTGGTCTTGACACTTTTGTCGGCCGGGTGATACCCTGCTGAAAATTTTAAGCCTCATCTATACTGAGCCTTTTAAATTAACCCCGTGAGGTTAGAAAAGGTGCCGACTACAGACTAACAACATAGTCTTATTGAGCCTTTTCGCGTTCTGCGGAAGGGCTCTTTTCGTGCCTGCCGACAGAGTTTGCCCAACGAGTGCAAAGGAGGGACAGGATGGCTGAAGAGAAGACGACCATACTGGATGGGGTTGGCGTGAAGCGTGCGCTTACCCGGATTGCTCACGAAATCCTTGAGCGGAACAAGGGGGTTGCCGATCTGGTTCTTGTGGGCATCAGGACCGGCGGCGTCCATCTGGCCAGGGAGTTGTCTTCCCGGCTGGAGGAGATCGAAGGTGCGTCGGTGCCGATGGGGGAGGTGGACATCACCCTCTATCGGGATGACTTCAAGGGGCACTCCAAGCATCTGCCGGTGGGAAAAACCGACATCCCGTTCACGGTGGAGAACAAGAAAGTGATCCTCGTAGACGATGTGCTTTTTACCGGCCGGACGATCCGTGCCGCCATGGATGCCCTCATGGACCACGGCAGGCCGGCATCTATCCAACTGGCGGTTCTCATTGACCGGGGCCACCGGGAGCTTCCCATCCGGGCGGATTTTGTGGGTCGCAACGTACCCACAAGCAGTCGCGAGAAAATTACCGTTCAGTTCGACGCCGATGACAAACCGGTGGAAGTGGTTCTGGAAAAATGAATTGCCGGGGCAGGCATGGGGCCTGACCCTACACTACCAGGGGGAGAGCGATGGGATTCGAGCATAAGGACATCATAGCGCTAAAGGACCTCAACAAGGATGAGATCGAACTCCTGATCTCAACCGCCGAAAACATGCGGGAGATTAACAGCCGCGATATCAAAAAAGTGCCGACCCTGCGCGGCAAGACCATCATCAATCTTTTTTACGAAGCGTCCACGCGCACCCGCACTTCTTTCGAGATTGCGGGCAAGCGCCTTTCGGCGGATACCGTGAATATAACCGCTTCCACGAGTTCGGCCACCAAGGGGGAGACGCTCCTCGATACCGCCCGGAACCTGGAAGCCATGAAGCCGGACATCGTCGTAATGCGTCATGCCGTATCCGGAGCCCACTATTATCTGTCCAAGCGGCTTTCCTGCTCCATCATAAACGCCGGTGACGGCGCCCACGAGCACCCGTCCCAGGGGATTCTCGACATGCTGACCATCAAGGACCGGTACGGCCGCCTCGATGGCCTCAAAGTGGCGATTGTCGGCGATATCACCCATAGCCGGGTGGCCCGCTCCGATATCGCTGGGCTTACCAAGATGGGATCCCATCTGTATCTGGCCGGACCTCCCACCATGCTGCCGCCCGGTGTGGAGCGCCTTGGCAACGTAACGGTCTGCACCACCATGAAGGAAGCCATCCAGGACGCCGACGTGGTCATCATGCTTCGCATCCAACAGGAGCGCCAGGGTAAAACCCTTATACCCAATACCCGTGAATATTCACGCTATTTCGGCCTCAATCCCGAGAATCTCAAGTGGGCAAAGCCTGATGCGATCGTCATGCATCCCGGACCGATAAATCGTGGCGTCGAGCTTTCCTCCTACGTTGCCGATTGCGCCAAATCCCACGTTCTCAAGCAGGTCGAGAACGGCGTGGCGGTGCGCATGGCCATGCTTTACCATGTAAGCGGCGGTGCCGTCGTAACGGAATAAATCCATTTATTGCGAGGGGATGTTTCCCCTGCGCCAGAATACGAGGTGACCCATGAATATGGTGATACAGGGAGGACGGGTGATAGACCCGTCTCAGGGAATTGATGAAGTACTCGACATTCTTGTGGAGAACGGCGCCGTCAAGGAGCTGGGCAAGGGGCTGAAGGCTCCGGCCGGTGGCGAGACGATCGATGCCTCCGGCAAAATCGTGACGCCGGGCCTTATCGACATGCACGTTCATCTGCGGGATCCCGGCCTCGAGTACAAGGAAGACATTGTCTCCGGTTCGAGAGCGGCAGCAGCGGGGGGCTTCACATCGGTCGCCTGCATGCCGAACACCAAGCCGGTGAACGACAACAAGGCGGTATCGACCTATATTATCGCTAAGGCGAAGGCGGAGGGGCTGGTCAATGTATTCCCCATTGGCGCCATTACCCAGGGATCCCACGGCGAGCGCCTCTCTGAGATGGGGGAGCTGAAAGAAGCCGGGTGCGTGGCCGTATCCGATGACGGCAGGCCGGTAATCAACTCGGAACTCATGCGCCGCGCCCTTGAGTACGCAAAGGGGATGGGAATCATGGTCATCTCCCATGCGGAAGACCTGACGCTGGTGGGAGAGGGGGTCATGAACGAGGGGTTCGTCTCCACCGAGCTTGGCCTGAAGGGGATTCCGTGGGCCGCCGAAGATGCCGCGACCTCCCGCGACGTCTATCTGGCGGAGTTCACCGGTTCGCCGCTGCACATCGCCCATGTTTCCACAAAGGGTTCGCTCCGCATCATCCGCAACGCCAAGGCCCGTGGCGTGCAGGTCACCTGCGAGACGGCGCCCCATTATTTCAGCCTTACCGACGATGCGGTGCGGGGCTACGACACCAATGCCAAGATGAATCCGCCGCTGCGTACGGCCGATGATGTTGCCGCTGTGAAAGAGGCCCTGAAGGACGGCACCATCGATACCATCGCCACCGACCATGCTCCCCATCATCTGGACGAGAAGGACGTGGAGTTCAATGAGGCGCTGAACGGAATCATCGGCCTGGAAACTTCGCTGCCGCTGTCGCTTCGACTGGTGGAAGAAGGGGTTCTGACCCTTCCGGTACTGGTGGAGAAAATGGCATGCAACCCTGCAAAAATCCTGGGTATTAATCGTGGAACGCTCAAAGCCGGATCGGTTGCCGACATTACCGTCATCGATCCGAATGCCGTCTGGACGGTGGAGGCGGACAAGCTTGCCAGCAAGTCAAAGAACTCCCCCTTCCTGGGGCGGGAAATGAAGGGCGCCGCGGCGTACACCATCGTTTCCGGCAAAGTTGTGTACAAAAAGGCCTGAAAATCAGCTAACCACAGAGGACACCGAGGAAAGGCTGGAAGTTGGGGCGGCAATTCAGGTCTGTCTTCGATTATTTTCCCTCTGTAAACTCTGTGTCCTCCGTGGTTAAAGCTTTTTCGCATTTGAAATCATTCGGGAGTATCAAAGCATGAGAGCAATTTTAGCGCTCGCCGATGGGCGCGTCTTTGAAGGAAAGTCATTCGGTGCCGGCGGCGAGGCTTCCGGCGAGGTGGTATTCAATACCGCCATGACTGGTTACCAGGAGGTCCTGACCGACCCTTCCTACAAGGGGCAGATGGTCACCATGACCTACACCCAGATGGGGAACACCGGCATCAACCCGGAGGACATCGAGAGCAAGCAGCTCTACCTCTCGGGTTTCATCGTCAAGGAGTACCACGACTGCTATTCCAACTGGCGTGCCACCATGAGCCTCGATGCCTATCTGAAAGAAAACGGCGTGGTCGGCATCCAGGGGCTCGATACCCGGGCGCTTACCCGGCATTTGAGGGACAAGGGAGCCCAGAACGGGATCATCTCCACCGTTGATTTCGACCACGAAAGCCTCGTGAAGAAGGCCCGGGCCATTCCGAGCATGGCCGGACTCGACCTTGCCTCCGGCGTCACCTGCGACAAACCCTATCACTGGACCGAGAAGCTCTGGGACCTGGAGGAAGGGTACACTGCTGCGACGGCGGGAGAACTGAAGTACAAGGTTGTGGCCTACGATTTCGGCATCAAGTACAACATTCTCCGCTGCCTCGTCTCGGCCGGCTGCGACGTGACGGTTGTCCCCGCCACCTTCCCGGCGGAGGAGGCTCTGGCCATGAACCCGGACGGCATCTTCCTCAGCAACGGCCCCGGCGACCCGGAGCCCATGACCGCCGTCATCGAAAACATCAGGAAGTTTGTGGGCAAGAAGCCCATCTTCGGCATCTGTCTCGGCCACCAGCTCCTGGGGCTTGCCCTGGGTGGCAAGACCATGAAGCTCAAGTTCGGCAACCATGGCTCCAACCTGCCGGTCATGGATCAGGATACCCGGAAGGTGGAAATAACTGCCCAGAACCACGGCTTTTCGGTGGATATCGAATCACTGGGTCATGTCTGCGAGCTGGCCCACGAGAACCTGAACGACCAGACCGTTGAGGGGATGAAGCACAAAGAACTCCCCATCTTCTCGGTACAGCACCACCCCGAGGCTTCGCCCGGTCCCCACGACTCCCATTATCTGTTCGGGCGGTTCGTGGAACTGATGGAGAGGTACAAAGCTTAGGGGCGAATCTTGTATTCGCCCACGGATGACGGCGATCGCAAAGATTGCCTCTACGGAACCATGCGGTACATCGATCTTTATAATTCGGGTGAATTGCTGGAGCGGGTGAGGGAGGCCTATGCACGGCTCCGCTCCTGCGACCTCTGCCCCCACGACTGCCGCGTGAACCGGCTGGCCGGAGAGACCGGCGTGTGCCGGGCGGGGTGGCTGCCGCGAATTGCCTCGGCCAATGTTCACCATGGCGAAGAGCCGCCAATCTCGGGGACAAAGGGGTCGGGAACGATTTTCCTCTCCTGGTGCAGCCTTCACTGCCGGTTCTGCCAGAACTTCCCCATCAGCCAGCAGGGGAACGGGACCGACCTGACCACACTGGAACTGGCGGAACGGATGCTCGGGCTCCAGCGGCGCGGGGTGCACAATATAAACTTCGTCACCCCGACCCACTTCCTGCCGCAGATTCTGGCGGCGCTCCGGCTGGCTATACCCCGTGGGTTCCGGCTCCCCATCGTCTGGAACTCCAGCGGTTACGAGAAGGAGGATGCCCTCCGGCTCCTGGACGGTGTCGTGGATATCTACCTGCCGGACATGAAGTACGCGGCGGAAGAACCGGCGGTCCGGTTCTCGTCGGCTCCCGGCTATAGGGAGGCGAACCGCCGGGCGGTTGCCGAAATGCTCCGCCAGGTGGGACACTTGAAGCTCGATGATGAAGGAATTGCGGAGCGCGGTCTCATCATCCGGCATCTGGTGCTGCCGGAAGGTGGTGCGGGAAGCCGCGAGACGCTTTCCTGGATTGCCGGGAATCTGGGCACTGATACCCACATCGCCCTGATGAACCAGTTCTTCCCGGCCCACCGGGCCGTTGAAACGCCGGGAATACACCGCAAGATTACCGACGAGGAGTACGGCGAAGCGGTGGAAGCGTTGGAGGAGTACGGTCTGGAGAACGGCTGGGTGCAGGATTAGGATGAGAACGATCGTTTTGCTGGCGCTTTCCAATGTGTTCATGACCTTCGCCTGGTATGCGCACCTGAAGAACCTGAAGGCATCTCCCTGGTACATTGCCGTGGCGGTGAGCTGGGGGATAGCCTTCTTCGAGTACCTGATCCAGGTTCCGGCTAACCGGATGGGGTACGGCACTTTCAGCCTGGGGCAGCTCAAGATCATGCAGGAGGTCATAACGCTTGCGGTCTTTGTCCCCTTTGCGGTCTACTACATGGGCCAGCCCCTGAAGCTCGACTACCTCTGGGCCGGGTGCTGCCTGGCCGGAGCGGTTTTTTTCATATTTCGCGGATAATTTTTTCGTTAACGACGATACAATCAGCAAGGAGTTGCAATGCCAAAAAGAACAGACATCAAAAAGGTTCTCATCATCGGCGCCGGCCCAATCGTAATCGGCCAGGCGTGCGAGTTCGACTACTCCGGCACCCAGGCGTGCAAGGCGCTGAAGGAGGAGGGGTTCGAGGTGGTGCTGCTGAACTCTAACCCGGCTACCATCATGACCGACCCCGACTTTGCCGACCGGACCTACGTGGAGCCGGTAACCCCCGAGGTGCTGGCCAAGATTATCGAAAAGGAACGCCCCGATGCGGTGCTCCCCACCCTTGGCGGCCAGACGGCCCTGAACACCGCCGTGGCCGTGGCCGAGAACGGCACCCTGGAGAAGTTCGGGGTGGAGCTCATTGGCGCCAAGCTGCCGGCCATCAAGAAGGCCGAGGACCGGACCCTCTTCAAGGAGGCCATGGAGAAGATCGGCCTGTCGGTCCCCCGCTCGGGCCTTGCCCACAACTACGCCGAGGCGATGGAAGTTATCAAGATGGTGGGCTTTCCCGCCATCATCCGCCCCTCCTTCACCCTGGGGGGGACCGGCGGCGGCATCGCCTACAACATGGAAGAGTACGAGAAAATGGCCGTGGGGGGGATTGATGCCTCTCCCACCGACGAGATTCTGGTGGAGGAGTCGGTCATCGGCTGGAAGGAGTACGAACTGGAGGTGATGCGCGACACCGCCGACAACGTGGTGATCATCTGCTCCATCGAGAACTTCGATCCCATGGGGGTCCACACCGGAGACTCCATCACCGTTGCTCCGGCCCAGACCCTCACCGACAAGGAGTACCAGATTCTCCGGGATGCGGCTCTGAAGATCATCCGCGAGATCGGGGTCGACACCGGCGGCTCCAATATCCAGTTCGGCATCAACCCGCGCAACGGCCGCCTGGTGGTCATCGAGATGAACCCGCGGGTTTCCCGCTCCTCGGCCCTGGCCTCCAAGGCCACCGGCTTCCCCATCGCCAAGATCGCGGCGAAGCTGGCCGTCGGTTACACCCTGGACGAGATCCGCAACGATATCACCCGCGAGACCCCGGCCTGCTTCGAGCCGACCATCGACTACGTGGTGACCAAGATTCCCCGTTTCACCTTTGAGAAATTCCCCGCTGCCGACAGCACCCTGACCACCCAGATGAAGTCGGTGGGTGAGGTCATGGCCATCGGCCGCACCTTCAAGGAGTCGTTCCAGAAGGCGCTCCGCTCCCTGGAGATCGGTTCGGCCGGGTTCGAATCGCGGCTGTTCACCAATGGCGATACCCGCCGGGCCCTCACCGCCAAGGAGCAGCAGCTTGTTCAGGACAAGCTCCGGGTACCGAACTGGGAGCGGCTCTGGTACCTGGGTGACGCTTTCCGCTGCGGCATGAGCATCGAAGAGATTTTCCAGCTCACCGCCATCGATCCCTGGTTCCTCCACAACATCAAGCAGATTATCGATAAGGAGAAGGAACTGCGGATGGTCGATGTTGCGGCGGAAACCAGGGAAAACCTGGCTGCCATCGTCCGCGAGGCCAAGCAGTACGGCTTCTCCGACAAGATACTCGGCCGTTTCTGGGGAAAGAACGACGAGGAGATCCGCCAACTGCGCCTCTCCCTCGGCGTCAAGCCCGTGTTCAAGCGGGTCGATACCTGCGCTGCCGAGTTTGTTGCCTATACCCCTTACCTATACTCAACCTACGAGGAGGAGTGCGAGGCCGAGGTGACCGACCGGAAGAAGATCATGATTCTCGGCGGCGGCCCCAACCGGATCGGCCAGGGGATCGAGTTCGACTACTGCTGCGTCCACGGGGTTTTCGCCCTTGGCGAAGACGGCTACGAGACCATCATGGTCAACTGCAACCCGGAAACGGTCTCCACCGACTACGACACCTCCGACCGCCTCTACTTCGAGCCCCTGACCTATGAGGATGTCCTCTCCATCGTCGATCTGGAGAAGCCCCAAGGGGTCATCGTCCAGTTCGGTGGCCAGACGCCTCTCAAGCTGGCCGTGGCCCTGGAGAAAGCCGGGGTTCCCATCATCGGCACTTCACCCGACGCCATCGACCGGGCCGAGGACCGGGAGCGCTTCCAGGAGATGCTCCACAAGCTGAACCTGCTGCAGCCCGAGAACGGCACCGCCCGCTCCTTCGAGGAGGCGGAAGAGGTGGCGAACCGTATCGGCTACCCCGTGGTGGTGCGCCCCTCCTACGTTCTCGGCGGCAGGGCCATGGAGATCGTCTACGACGTGGATAACCTGCGCCGCTACATGACCACCGCCGTCCAGGCGTCGCCGGAGCATCCGATCCTCATCGACAAGTTCCTGGACAAGGCCATCGAGATCGATGTGGACGCCCTTTGCGACGGGACCGACGTGGTAATCGGCGGGATCATGGAGCACATCGAGGAGGCCGGCATCCATTCGGGCGACTCGGCCTGCTGCCTGCCGCCCCATTCCATCTCCCAGGAGCTGGTGAATGAGATCCGTCGCCAGACCACCGTCATGGCCCTGGAGCTGAACGTCAGGGGACTCATGAACGTCCAGTACGCCATCAAGGACGGGACCATCTATATTCTCGAGGTGAACCCCCGTGCTTCACGGACCGCTCCCTTCGTATCAAAGGCCACGGGACGCTCCCTGGCCAAGATCGCGGCGCGGGTCATGGCGGGCAAGACCCTGAAGGAACTCGGCGTTACCGGTTACATCGAGCCGAAGCATATGTCGGTCAAGGAGGCGGTCTTCCCCTTCGTCAAGTTCCCCGGCGTTGATACGCTGCTCGGACCCGAAATGAAGTCCACCGGCGAGGTTATGGGGATAGGTCCCGACTTTGCCACGGCCTTTGCCAAGGCCCAGCTCGGCGCCAACGTTAAACTTCCCCGTTCAGGAAAGGTTTTCATCAGCCTCCATGACGCCGACAAGAAACTTATTGTCGATTCAGCGAAAAAACTTTATAATGCCGGTTTTAAACTGGTTGCCACCCGCGGTACCGCCTCCTATCTCCAGGAGAAAGGGGTTGCGGTGGAGGTGATCAACAAGGTGGCGGAAGGAAGGCCCCATATCGTTGACGCCATCAAGAGCGGAGAGATCTGCATGGTGTTCAACACCACCCAGGGGGCCCAGGCCGTGGCCGATTCCTTCTCTATCCGCCGCGAGTCGCTCATGCACAATGTTGCGTACTACACCACCGTTGCCGGGGCTAATGCGGCGGCAGACGGCATTGTGGTCATGCTCAACGGCGAGATGGATGTCAAGCCGCTGCAGGACTATCTTTCGTGAAGCAGGTCGAAAAGCCGGATCTTTCCATAACGTAATTGCTGAGTGTACCAACGGGGCGGCCAAATGGCTGCCCCGCGATTTTCATAGAGGAGTAGTCAGTACGATGACCTATTCAGTACCCATGACCAAAGAGAGTTACGAATCGCTTCAGGAAGAGCTGAAGCGCCTGATTCGTGAAGAGCGGCCCCGGGTTATCCAGGATATTGCCGAGGCCCGCAGCCACGGAGACCTTTCGGAGAACGCGGAGTACGATGCCGCCAAGAACCGCCAGGCATTCATCGAAGGGCGGATCCAGGAGCTTCAGGGGAAGCTTGCCATGGCCCATGTGGTTGATCTCTCCGGCCTTAAGCCTGACAAGGTAGTTTTCGGCGCTACCGTAACCCTGTACGACACGGCGACCGAGGAGGAGGTAACCTACAAGATCGTCGGCGAAGAGGAGGCCGACATCAAGCTGGGTAAAATCTCCTGCACGTCACCGGTCGGCAAGGCCCTCATCAGCCACAAGCTCGACGACAGCGTGAAGATCAAGGTGCCGTCGGGGTCCGTCAAGGAATACGAGATTATCGACATCAAATACCTGTAAGATAGCGAGTTGGCGAGAATGTGAGGTAGTGTTGCTATCTCGCTGACGACTGAAAGGAGTCAACACAATGAGCCAGCAATTCACCAAGGATATGACATTTGCCCAGGCCCTCCAGGCCAGTCCCGAGGTTGCCAAGGTACTGCGCAAGTACAATCTCGGCTGCATCGGCTGCATGGGAGCCCAGAACGAATCCCTCGAACAGGGATGCAGCGCCCATGGCCTCGATGTGAACGAGGTCCTCAAGGACCTGAACGCCATCGGTCAGTAAGCCGTTCACGGGGCGAAGGGGAGCCACCTCTTCGCCCTTCGTCTATCCGCTGTGAGGGGTCATGCCGCTCGTCAAGCTTGCCGAAAACGGTCAGATAATCATACCCGATGACCTCCTGTCGGAGTTGGGGCTCCGTCCGGGCGATCTGCTTGACCTCGAGCCCGTTCCGGGCGCCATTCGCATCTCTCGCCACATTTCCCCCGACCCTCCCGCGGTCGGAATCAGCCTGCAGAAGTCCATTGCCCGCAAGAATCTGGAAACTCCCATCAAGTTTATCAAGGGAGTAGGCCCTAAATTGGCGGAGATTCTCTCCAAAAAGGGGATTGCCTCGGTGGAGGACGCCCTCTACCTGCTTCCCAACCGCTATGAGGACCGCCGCCGGATTGTTTCCATTGCCGGGCTCCGTCCCGGCGTGACCGCAGTCTTTACCGGCGAGGTGATTGCCGCCAATGTTGTGACCACCAAGGGGGGGCGTCGGTTCTTCGAGGTGGTGGTGCGCGATGGCAGCGGCACCATTTCCTTCAAGTGGTTCAACTTCAACCCCGCCTTTCTGAAAAAAAGCTGGAAAGAAGGGAAAAGGGGGATATTTACCGGGCTGGTCTCCCAGTTCGGCCTCCAGCGGGAGGTGCATCACCCGGACGTCGAATGGCTTGCCGAGGGGGAGAGC
Organism: Geobacter benzoatilyticus; assembly: GCF_017338855.1. Classification (NCBI taxonomy): domain Bacteria; kingdom Pseudomonadati; phylum Thermodesulfobacteriota; class Desulfuromonadia; order Geobacterales; family Geobacteraceae; genus Geobacter; species Geobacter benzoatilyticus. Next base: position 3,154,557 of record NZ_CP071382.1, on the reverse strand, counting down.
GTTGAGGCTGTCATGGCCCGGGACCCCGTCAGTTTCGGGCGCGTGGTGCCGGTTTATCCCCTTACCGAAGGGCTTCACCAGAAGACCCTCCGGAAGGTGATGAAAGAGGTGGTGGACCAGTATGCGCCAGGCGTCGAGAGCGTCCTCCCTCCCGATGTGGCGGCGCGCCAGGGGCTTCTTCCCCTTAACGAGGCGCTTCGCCGGGTCCACTTTCCCGATGGCGATGCCGACCCGCAACTGCTGGAGGAGGGGAAGGACCCCGCCAACCGCACCCTGATTTTCGATGAATTTTTTTTCCTCGAACTGGGCCTGGCCCTGAAGAGGCGGGGCGTTACGCTGGAGACCGGCATTGCTTTCACGGTCAGCCATCTCTATACCAAGCCGCTCCTCAAGCTGCTTCCCTTTTCGCTGACCGGGGCCCAGCGCCGCGTCCTTGCCGAGATCAAGGATGAGATGATGGCGCCGCATCCCATGCACCGCCTGATTCAGGGCGATGTGGGGTGCGGCAAGACCCTGGTGGCGCTCATGGCGGCGCTTGTGGCGGTGGAGAACGGCTACCAGGTGGCCATCATGGCCCCCACCGAGATCCTCGCCGAGCAGCACTACCTGAATATCCACCGCTGGTGCGACGAGATCGGCGTGTCCACGGTCCTCATAACCGCGTCCCTGAAGGGGAAGGAGAAGAAGGCGGCCCTGGAGCGGGTGGCGCAGGGGGAGGCACAGATCGTTATCGGCACCCACGCGGTGATCCAGGAGAAGGTGATTTTCCATCGGCTCGGTCTCGGCATCGTGGACGAGCAGCACCGCTTCGGCGTCATCCAGCGGGGGCTCCTGAAAAAGAAGGGGGAAAACCCCGACATCCTCGTGATGACCGCCACGCCCATACCCCGCACCCTGGCAATGACCGTATTCGGCGACCTTTCGCTCTCCGTTATCGATGAGCTGCCGCCGGGGCGGACCCCCATTGAAACGCGGATATGCTTTGAGTCGCGCCGCAATCAGGTTTACGGCATAATCCGCGATGAAATCGCCAACGGGCGCCAGGCCTACGTCATCTACCCCCTGGTGGAGGAATCGGAAAAATCGGACCTGAAAGCCGCCACCCAGATGGCCGAACACCTGGCCAACGAGATTTTTCCCAATCTGCGGCTCGGCATTCTCCACGGCCGGATGAAGCCCGAGGAGAAGGAAGGGGTGATGCGCTCTTTCAAGGCCGGCGAGATCGATATCCTTGTGGCGACCACGGTGATCGAGGTTGGCATCGACGTGCCCAATGCCACGGTGATGGTCATCGAGCATGCCGAGCGGTTCGGCCTGTCGCAGCTCCATCAACTGCGGGGAAGGGTGGGGCGGGGGAGCGCCAAGTCGCGCTGCATTCTCATGGCCGGAGAGCGCCTCTCCGAGGACGCCGAGAAGCGGCTGCGGGTCATGGAATCTACCACCGACGGCTTCAAAATTGCCGAGGCCGATCTTGAAATACGCGGACCGGGTGATTTTCTCGGTACCCGCCAGGCGGGAATCCCCGATTTCCGCGTCGCCAACATCCTGCGTGACGGCCGCATTCTCGAAGAGGCCCGCAAGGAGGCCTTCGCCGTTGCGGAGAAGGACCCCGACCTGCGGCTTCCCGAATACGAACTGCTCCGGGCCGAACTGCTTCGCCGCTGGGGCGGGAGGCTGGAGCTGGCCGGAATCGCCTGACCATTTTGCAGCACCCATTTACCCATGGAGGAACCAATGTCCGAATTCACCAATGTAACCATCGTTCGCGAAGCCAATGTCTACTTCAATGGCGGAGTCGTGAGCCGCACCGTCATCTTCCCCGACGGCACTAAAAAGACCCTCGGCTTCATGCAACCGGGAGAGTACACCTTCAACACGGGCGCACCCGAGATTATGGAGATCCTTTCCGGCGAGCTGGACCTCAAGCTCCCCGGCAGCGAGTTGTGGGACCGCATCGGCGGCGGCGAGTCGTTCGACGTCCCGGCCAACTCCGCTTTTACCATGCGCGTCCACGCCCTCACCGATTACTGCTGCTCCTTCGTGGGGTAGGGTTTCAGGAGGTAAAGAGAGCCCCGTTCACTGAGGATGGGGCTTTTCTTCCTTTTGCCCGAACCTGCGTGCCGCCAGGGCAACGATTCCGGTCACCAGCAGTGCGGCCGCCAGGAGCGCCAGCGAAACGAGGGTGTTGTTCAGCAGCGTCGGCTTCAACAGTATGACCAGCCCCAGCATGAGCATCATGACTCCGGAGAGGAGTTTCAGAACCCGCCCTTCCCATTCCGTCAGCTTCCGGTTGCCGAGGGTCGCCGTGAAAACCCCCACGATGACGGCCAGGGGGACCACGTACACCAGGTTGTAAGCCGTCAGGTAGAGGTAATACCCTGTGGGCGTGAGCCCGCGAAGGGTCAGAATCCGGGTATAGACCATGGGAAAACCGGCGGTGCAGAGGAGTTCGTAGCTGTTTGCCGCCACCGCCAGGACAACCGTTCCCGCCAGCATTGAAGGGAGGGACCCGGTCCGGACCAGGTTCCTCATCCGCTCGAAGAGTTTGGGCTTTTTTGCTTCGGGGATGACAAGAGAAATCCCCTTTTCGAAGAAAAAGAAGTCTTTGATGTTTATGGCGGCAACGATAAGGGCGATTATTCCGGCGGCAATCGTGACGGCGTTCAGGGTGCCCGCCACCAGGAAGAGGTTGAGCCAGGCCGCCATGAAGAGGAAATAGACCAGCCCCGAGAAAAAGACGAAGGTTAGCCCCACTATTGCCATGCGGCGCCGGGAGTGGGCGTGGATCAGCAGGCTCAGAAGGAAAAGGAGCACGAAAAACGCACAGGGGTTGAAGCTGTCGAGCAGGGCGATGATGAGGGTGAACGCCGGCAGCGACAGGGTCTGCGGATCGATGGCGCCGATGCCGGGGAGGGTGATTGCTGATGCCTTTGCCGCCGCCTGTGTCTCTGCCGTGCGGGGGGGCGGCAGCGGGGAAACGAGGCGTTCGATGGCGGACCTTTTTTCATCGGTGAAACCGGCGATGACCTGGTTGCCGACGATAAAGGTTGGAACACCGCTTGCTTCGACGCCACGCTCCTTTGCCATGGCAACGAGCAGTTCCATGTTTTTCGGGACGGAGAAAACCTCGTAAGAGCGAATCCGAAGGGCGGGGTGTTTCCGCTGCAACTCATGGAGAAACGGTTTCGCCCTGGCACAGTGTGAACAGCCTTCGCCCCAGAAGAAATACAGCGTCGCTTCACCGGCGGTGCCGTCTCCGGCGCCGTGGGCGGGCCCGGGGGCGAAGAACAGTCCGGCGAGGATACCGATTGCGGCGCAGAGCCTGGTCAGGATTGTCACCATGGCAGCCTCCCGGTTCAACTCTATCGCAGGATGAAGATTTTTACACCAGAGGTCGTATTATTTTCCCGCCATGTCCGTACTAATGCACAATAAACATAGCGTTGCCGGCAGGTTCGCACCATCTCCCACGGGCGCTCTCCATCTGGGTTCGCTGGTGGCAGCCGTTGGAAGTTATGGGGCGGCGAAACGTTCGGGTGGCCTGTGGCTGCTGCGGATGGAGGATCTGGACACCCCCAGGGTGGTGAAGGGGATGGCCGACGACATCCTGCGTACTCTGGAAGCTCTGGGCTTCGCCTGGGATGGGGAAATCATGTGGCAGAGCAGAAGGACTGAGGCGTACCAGGCTGCCTTGGACCGGCTGCTTGCCGCAGGGGACGCCTATCCTTGCGGCTGCTCGCGGGCGGAAATCGCCCGGGTTGCCTCGGCTCCCCATACCGGCGACGGCGAGGTTCCCTATCCCAATCTCTGTCGCCATGGCCTGGCGGCCGGGAAAGACGCGCGCTCCTACCGCGTGAAGGTGGGTGCCGAGCCCATTACCGTCCACGATCTCGTCATGGGAGAGCAGCGGTACGACCTGGCCCGGATATGCGGGGACTTTGTGGTGAAGCGGGCCGACGGCCTCTTCGCCTATCAGCTCGCCGTGGTGGTGGACGATGCGGAGCAGGGGGTGACCCAGGTGGTGCGGGGGAGCGATCTTCTATCCTCATCGCCGCGGCAGGTTCATCTTCAGCGGCTCCTGGGGTACGAAACCCCCGTTTACGCCCATCTCCCCCTGGTAACCGCTCCCGGCGGCGGAAAGCTGTCGAAGCGGGATAATGCCGTTTCCCTGGCCGCCGGCCGCAACCTGGCTGCCGATGGCGGGTTGTTGCTGTTGGCGGCACTTCGCTTCCTGGGCCAGCATCCCCCTGTTTCCCTTGAAGGTGCTTCAGGCAGGGAAATCCTTGCCTGGACGGCGGATTACTTCGATCTTTCCCTGGTTCCCACCCGTTCGGCGCCCCTGGTGCTTCCCTTCTGATCCTTTTCCCCCGGTATCCCGAATCTACGCGTCATCCTCCGTATAGGCCTGGTGGAGCTTCACCGGCTTACCTTTGGCGCGGGCCTTCAGGTTAAGCATCTCAACCGCCACCGAGAACGCCATGGCGAAGTAGATGTAGCCCTTGGGTATGTGCATGCCCATCCCGTCGCCGATGAGCGCCACGCCGATGAGAATGAGGAAGGAGAGGGCCAGCATCTTGATGGTCGGGTGTTCTTCAACGAACGCGCTGATCTTGCCCGAGAAGAACATCATGAACCCGACTGCGATGACAACGGCCAGAACCATGACCGCCAGATTGTTGGCCATGCCGATGGCGGTGATGATCGAGTCGAGGGAGAATACGATGTCAAGGAGTAGAATCTGAACAATTATGCCGGCGAAGGAAGCGGCTGCCCTGGTAGAAGAGTGCCCTTCCTCCCCTTCAAGCTTGTCGTGAATCTCCATGGTGCTCTTGGCCAGCAGGAACAGACCTCCCGCGATGAGTATGAGGTCGCGCCCCGAAATCTCCCGCCCTGTAACGGAAAAGAGGGGAGCAGTGAGCCCCATGAGCCAGGTGAGGGAGAACAGAAGCCCCACGCGGGTGAACATGGCCAGGGCGAGGCCGGTGATGCGCGCCTTTTCCTGCTGTTCGGCGGGCAATTTACCCGCAAGTATCGAAATGAAAACAATATTGTCGATGCCGAGAACAATTTCAAGTGCCGTAAGGGTTGCCAGGGCTATCCATGCCTGGGGGTCGCTGAGCCATTCCATATCCGGAACTCCTTTATGGGTAGTTTAACGGTGGACACATATACCGGGGCGTCCCGGCACTGTCAACTGCAATTTCACGAAGTGAAGGCCGGCCGTAATCCGCAGTCGTAAGCCCTTTTCCCACCGTTGTGGAATAGTCTTCAGTACTCCTGGGTACTATTCATCACATTGTTTGCACGTCCATGGGAGGCTGTGGTTTTTCTGTCGCCAAATCAGACGGTTATAAGTTTGTGGCCGTTGGCACAAAGCTTGATAGTGTCCCTTGAAAAGAGATTTCGAGCAAGGAGGGTTCCTGTGTTCAGAACTAAAAATATCGTCAATATGCTGCTGATTCTTGCTGCCGTGGTGGTTGTCGGCATCCTCGCGTTCTCCGTCCGGCTGGAGGCTTCAGTCAATTCGGTGGCGGTTCTGCGTACTCAGGGGATGACCTGCGGCAGTTGCGCGCTGCGGATCGAGGATGCCCTCAAGGGGGCGAAAGGCGTTTCCTCCGTCCAGGTCAACGTGAACGATGGGCAGGTGGTGGTCGGCTACGATTCCAGCCTGGTAAAACCGGAAGCAATTGCCGAGCAGGTGACCGGCAGCGGCTACGGCAGCAGTATTATCCAGGTGCTGACGCCCGAAGAATATGCATCCCTGACCGGCAAGAACATCGCTGCGGGCATCCGGAAGGGCGGTTGCGGCAAAGGGTGCTGCGGCACGAAATGATAAACCCAATAAACCTGGACCCCGTGAAGGGGCAGGTAACCATTGGAGGCGTAAATATGAGCGGTAAAAATGCAAAGAGTTTCGTGAAGTACTGGGTGGCAGCACTGGTCGCAATCATTGCCGTTGCGGGCACCGTGGCGGCGTTCACCCTTCCCGGGTTCGGCAAATCCGACACGGTGAAGGCAACGGGCGGCGTGGTGAGCATCCCCCTCTCCGGCGTGTCGGACGGCAAGGCGCATTTTTTCCGGTTTGCGGATGGAGGGAAGGAGATTTCATTCTTTCTGGTCAAGGCCCCTGACGGAGCGGTCAAGACGGCCTTTGACGCCTGTGACGTCTGCTTCCGGGAGAAAAAAGGGTACACGCAGGACGGCTCCTTCATGGTCTGCAAACAGTGCAACAGGAAGTTCGATACCAACCGGATCGGCCCCCACTCCGTTGGCGGCTGCAACCCTTCGTATCTTCCCAGCAAACAGTCGGGCGGGAACGTGATAATAAGCGTTGCCGATCTCAAGGCGGGCGCCCGGTATTTTTAGTAACTTCGACGGGGGAACTGCATGAAACTGCGCACCATTTCCATAAACAACCTCAGACGGCGCAAGGCGAAGATGGCCTTCCTTACCATCGGGCTCATGGTGGGGATCGCCACTATCGTTACCTTGCTCACCCTGACCGCCTCCATGTCCAGCGATATCGGCAAAAAAATGGACGAGTTCGGGGCGAATATCCTCATCATGCCCCAGAGCAATGACCTGTCCATGAGCTATGGCGGCATCAGTCTCGGCCGAGTCACCTTCGACCAGCGGGAAATCCGCGAGGCGGACCTGGCAAAGATCGCCACCATCAAGAACAACAAGAACATCCTCGCCGTCTCGCCCAAGGTTCTCGGCGGTGTCCGTCTCGGCGACCGGGACGCGCTCCTGGTGGGGGTCAATTTCGACAACGAGCTGAAGATGAAGCAGTGGTGGAGGATATTTGGGGAACTTCCCAAAAAAGAAGGGGAAATACTCCTCGGAAGCTCTGCTGCCGACACGGCTCATCTGACGCCGGGCGATACCGTTCAGCTTGGGGGGCGCAGCGTCACCGTGGCCGGCGTCCTGGAGCAGACCGGCTCCCAGGACGACTCCCTCGTCTTCATGCCCCTTGCCGGCGCCCAGAAACTTCTCGGCAAAGAGGGGCGGATAACCCTCGTCGAGGTGGCGGCCCTCTGTTCCGGTTGCCCCATCGGCGACATGGTGGTGCAGATCGCCGAAAAGCTCCCCGAAGCAAAGGTGACCGCCATCCAGCAGGTGGTGGAGTCCCGTCTCCAGACCCTCGACCACTTCAAGCGCTTTGCCTTTGCCGTGGCCGGCGTCGTCATCTTCATCGGCTCCCTCATCGTCTTCGTTACCATGATGGGGAGCGTCACCGAGCGAACCACCGAGATCGGCGTCTTCCGGGCCATAGGTTTCCGCAGGAACCACATTATCCGGATCATCCTGCTGGAGGCGGCCCTGGTGAGCCTGCTGGCCGGAATTCTCGGTTACCTGGCAGGAATGGGTGGCGCAAAGGCAGTTTTGCCATTCATGGCGGAAACCAGGGATGCGGCCCTTGTCTGGGATACTACAGTAATGGCCGGCTCAATAGCCCTTTCGCTCATTGTCGGCATGGCGGCGAGCCTTTATCCGGCCCTCCATGCCAGCAGGATAGACCCGACAGAAGCACTCAGGGCTCTGTAAAGGCGGGGACCGGGAATCGGGGACCAGGGACCGGAAAAAGCCAAAATTTAGGGGGAAACGTGGCACTCATAAGAATAGAGAATCTCAAAAAGCATTATGTGAGCGGCGGAGAAACCGTCGAGGCCCTGCGGGGGGTCGATCTCGCCATCGAAGCCGGAGAATTCGTCACCATCATGGGGCAGTCGGGCTCGGGAAAGAGCACGCTTCTGTCGGTGCTCGGCGGCATGAACCACCCAACTGCCGGTACCGTAGAGATGGCCGACGTAAAGCTTTATGAGCTCAGCGGCGAGCGGCTTGCCGATTTTCGGGCTGAGAACCTCGGGTTCGTCTTCCAGTCGTTCCATCTCATCCAGTACCTCACTGCCCTGGAAAATGTCATGCTCCCCCTGGTAATCACCGGGATGAAAAAGGTGGAAAAGGTTCAGGCCGCGCGGGAAGCCCTTGAGCGGGTAGGGCTTGCCGGCAAGGCCGACCGTCTCCCCAACCAGCTTTCGGGCGGCGAGCAGGAACGGGTCGCCATTGCCCGGTCCATCGTCAAGAAGCCGCCGATACTCCTTGCCGACGAGCCCACCGGCAACCTGGACTCGAAGACCAGCGAAGACGTCATGGCACTCTTCCGGCGGCTCAACGACGAGGGGCAGACCGTGGTCATGGTCACCCATAATCCCGGGAACTGCACCTACGCCGACCGGACCATCGTCCTGCGCGACGGACTCGTTGTTGATGAACAAGGAGACACCGTAACTACGCGAAGTGCCGCCTGAAGCGCGGTGAGCTCCCCACGGTTTTTCATTTTTGCGAAAAAAAGTGTTGACGGTGAAAGGTTCATTTGCTATATAACGGGAACACTTTTCGCGGGAATAACTCAGTGGTAGAGTGCAACCTTGCCAAGGTTGAAGTCGCGGGTTCGAATCCCGTTTCCCGCTCCATGAAAGCCCAGGGGCCAGATAAAAATCTGGCCCCTTTTTCGTTTGTATTTGCTGTCTGGTAGCGATTTCAGCCTTTCTTCACCACCGAATCAGTCAGGTCTGTGCCCATCCTGTGCCCAGCTTTAAAAATCGGCTCTCGTTTTTCCGGCGCTGTTGTGTTACCCTGCCCGCCGCTCAGCCATCGCCCGGAGCACCGCAATTTCCGGGTACAGGAACTGTAACTGCAGTGCCGCGTGATGAAGTACCGCCTCCCTCCCGCGTCTTTCCCCTGAACAGCACCACAGCGACATCCCTGAGACTTTTTCGACAGGAAAACACCATACATGCATACAACATTCGGCATCGACTTCGGAACCACGAACTCGGCGCTTTCGATATACCGTAACGGAACGGTCGAGGTCGTTCCCGTAGATGGCGCCAACTGCGACCTGCCGTTGATGCGCTCCGTGCTCTACTTCAACGAGGACAACGAAATTTTCGCCGGTCATGAGGCGATTCGCCAGTACGTCGGCGACGGCGCCGCCGGGCGCTTCATGCAGTCCATCAAAACCTTTCTCCCGAATTCGAGTTTCGATGCCACGGAAATCTTCGGCAAGCGCTACACCATCGACGACCTGGTAGCGATCATACTCAGGAAGCTCAAGGCGCGCGGCGAAGCCTATGTCGGCCGCGCCGTCGACGCCGTGGTTCTGGGCCGGCCGGTCGTGTTTTCCGAGGATCCCCATAAAGATGCCCTCGCGCAGGACCGGCTTGAAAAAGCCGCCAGAAAAGCCGGCTTCAGGCACATCTGGTTTCAGTATGAACCGGTCGCAGCGGCACTGGCGTTCGAGGAGACACTCCAAACCGGGCAGGAGAAAATAGTCTTCATCGGCGACTTCGGCGGCGGCACCTCCGACTTCTCCATCATCCGCGTGCAGGGCGGCGCCTTTCGCCGGACAGACCGCCGCAGCGACGTCCTCTCGCTCGGTGGGGTCTACATCGCGGGTGACAAGTTCGACTCCCAGATCATGTGGGACAAGGTGGCGCACCATTTCGGCCGCCATGCCCGCTATAAAACCATGGGCAAGGACGAGTGGGTCACGGTTCCGCGGAGCATCGTCCACACCCTTTGCCAGTGGCACCGTATCCCGCTGCTGCGCGCCCGCAAGACGATGGAGCTCATCCGCCTGATCAAAAACAATACGGACAGCCCGGAGGCCATCGATAATCTGGACAACATCATCGGCGACAATTACGGTTTCTTCCTTTTTCAGGCCATCGAGGAGGCAAAATGCGCGCTTTCCGACCGGAACCGGGCGGTCATCAGCTTTGCCGAGCGCGATCTGAAAATCGAGGAGGAAATCGGGAAGGACGAGTTCGAAACGATCAATGCCGCGAATTTTCACTCGATCGCGGCCTGCATCGACGAGGTGATCGCGCGGTCGGGACTTGCGGCGGCACAGATAGACACTGTCTTCCTCACCGGAGGGACGTCGAAGATTCCCCTGATCCGGGCGCTGTTCATCGAGCGGTTCGGTCAGGACAAACTGGAAAACCGAAATGCCTTCACCAGTGTCGCACACGGCCTTGGCACCAGCGTTCCGCTGTTTGCCGAATGAGCTTACCTCGACTAAAAGTGGCCTGTGCAGAAGGGTTGCCGGCCGTATGACGTTTCAATGCTTGTGCTTCTCCGGGGCATGCTTCTTCTGTTCTCCGTGGTGCGCGGCATGTCCTTCCGCATCAAGTTGTAGGCGCTCGACGTAATGGGTGTATTCCACGTAGGCAGCCACGAATTCACGTCCTTTCTGCACACTTTCATCCTTGTGCCTGTAGGCCTCGGCAACCTTGTCGTACCGCTCCTGGATACCTTTGCTGACAGCTTCGTTGACCATGCTGATCAGGGGAGCGGGCGCTCCATCCTGCAATGACTTATCCGCCTGGGCAATTACCGGCGCAACGGATCCGGCAGGCTTGAGGCCGGTAAAGGGAGCACCCTCTCCGGCACGATGGATGCGGACAAGTGAGCTGAAAAATTTATGTTCCGCTGCCTGTTGCTGCTGTTTCCCCTGGGTGGCAAGCGCTGTTTTGAAGGCGGCCTTCACGGTCTTCTCATCCTTGGCCTGCACCCATTTCAGCACTGGCGTTACGTCCCCGGCACTCAGGGCTTTGCGGGCATCCTGCACCACCGGGCCATCGAGGGTGTCGCAATGGGCAGAAGCCTGTGAGTAAATGCCCACCGTTAGTGCGAGGGCTGCAATTGATGTAACAAATCTTCTCGTCGCTTTCATGATGCTTCCTCCTGAGTGTTTTGTTGAAAGTCCATTTCCTGTTATGTCCACCGGATAGCCGATAAAAATATACCATCATCCTGTGCCGGCACCTGGCCATGGCGAAAATCCATTCATCATAGCCAGTGCCGCGTCGGCAACCGGTGCACTTTCCCCCTGTTGCTGTGTGTTGGGGGCAGGAGCGGCCTGCCCCCGTTTCGGTTTATTTCCCCGCCAGCGGGTCCTTGATCTCATGCTGCGGCTTGAACATCAGCTTCTTGCTGCCGCGGTTGTTCACGTACTTGGCAAGTTCCAGGTCAATCTTGACCGGCACATTGACTCCCGCCTTGGCCAGGGCCTGGCGCAACAGGGCTTCGGCCTTGCCTGCCCGGATGGCTGCATCACCCAGTATCCGCAGTGCCTCGGTCGGGTTATGGAATCCTATGGAGTTCTCCGCACTGATGAATACCACCCGGTAGAAAGCCTCTTCATATTGGTCACGGGCCTGGGCATAGAGCTCTTTGTCGATCTGCTTGCCGCCGGCCTGAGCCTTGTTGGCCATTTCGAACAGTTTGGCCACCGTGGCCGTGGCGTAGCCGGTGCGGATGAATTGGGACATGGTGCGGTCCTGGATGGCGAATACCTGATTGCGCAGCCATTCCGGCGTCTCGGTATGGCACTGCTGGCAAGCCTTCAGGTCGTTCTTGAGCGGACTCATGATCCGGTGATCGGATACTTTTTTGGAGCCAACCTTGGTGTAGGGCATGTGACAGTCGGAACAGGCGACCCCGGCCTGCCAGTGGACACTGTTGTTGGAGAAGAGCTCGAATTCCGGGTGGCGGATGAATGCCAGCTTGAAGCCGGTAACGCTTTGGGTCCACTCGCCGCTCGGCGGGTTGCTGCGAAGCTGCTTGATGATGTTCTCGATGGTAATGCCGCCCATTTTGCTGCCCTTCCAGGGGAAGAACACATCGGTTGAATGCATCTCGGCATCCTTGGGGATGCTGTAGGTGACATGGCACTGGGCGCAGACCAGGGTGCGCTTCTCCTGCTGGGTCAGCTTTGACTGATCTGCGCCAATCAAATCAAGGGCCTTGCCGAGGGTGAATCCGCGCGAGATTTTAAGCGTCATATCCTGGTTGTTGTGGCAATCGATGCAGGCTACGCCAAGGGTCTGGTGTTCCTTGGGGATCTGGGCCAGGACCTCCTTGTAAGGTTTGGAGAAGTAGTCCTTTCCCATCTTCTGCTGAAGAGCCGGCGCGTAAGGTGTCTTGCAGGTAAGGCAGGAGCCGCCGGCCTTGTAGCGCGCCGGTTCCACATCCAGTTGATCCAGGATCATATTCTGGTGCCCCCGCGGCTCGCTGTACTCTATGCCCATGCCCCAGCCGTTATAGAGAAGCGCCAGAAACGGGTACTCGTCCAGCTTGTCGATACGCTCCCCGTCATTACCTTTCTTGTACTTGCTCTTGCCCGCCGGCGTCGGCTCTCCGGTTTTCTTCCAGAGTTCATACTCCTCCGGATATACCTTGCCCCATTGGGCCGGATCGACAGTACCGTCCGGGATGGAAGCGGTTCTAACCGGTTCAGCCTTATTGGGTGCGCAGCCGAAGGCAACTCCGATCAACGCCGCCATGGACAAAGCGACACCTACCTTGTGCATCTTCATCACTTTTCTCCTCTCTCTTTTATGGTCTGGTTCCGACGATGCCGGTCTGCCGGTGGCGCAACTGCCGGTGGCAGGCCCAGCACTGCCGGGTGGTATCCATCAGGGAAACGGCTTGTTCATGACAGCGGATACAATTTGCCTGCACCACTTTCGCCCCGTGACTGGACAGGGCGATGCGTTCCGGCACCCTGCCGCTGTTGAAAACAATCACGTCCTTCATGCCGTCGATTGATTTCCAGACGTAGTGCTCCAGGTGATTGCCGTTGGGGAGATGGCAGTCGACGCACCGGATGCGGCGGTGGGCGCCGGCATGGTTCCAGGCGGTGTGTTGCTCTTCCATGGCGTGGCAACTTGCACAAAATGCCGGCGATTCCGACCTGGCCAGAAGCTGCGGCGGGCCTACCAGCAGGAACACCGTAAGAACTATCCCGATGCAGCCAAAGATCAGCAGCGCCATGATGGAGCGTCGTTTTGCAAGAAGCTTCATATATCCTCCTGTCAAGGTTCTGATTTGTGGATCGTCACGGACGCATTACCATTGAGCAGGTTGCGTACCAATGTGAAAGATGTTGCAAGTTGCTGAATTAACTGGTTTGAAACTTTGTGCCGGAGAGGAAACTGTGGCAAAGCGGAAACACGATGTTACCGCCGGGTAACATCGTCTCTGATCTCAGCAAGCGGCTTGCTGCTTCAGTTTTTTCCAGAGGGTCTTGCGGGAGATTCCCAGCAGCCGGGCGGCTTCTCCGCGACGATTGCCGGATGATTTCAGCGCCTGTTCGATCAGTACGGTCTCCCACTGGTCAATTTGTTCTGCAAGCACGGATGGTTGTCCGGGGGCCGGGCTGAGAACCCCTGGCTGCTGATTCTGGTGAGGCATGGAAAATTCAGGGGGCAGATCATCTATGGTGAGTTCGGAACCATGGCAGAGGGCTGCGGCACGCTCCATGGCATTTTTCAGCTCTCTGACGTTGCCGGGGTACGGATGGTTGAGCAGAACCTGTTTCGCCTCCCGGGAAAGGCTCAGGGGAGGGCGCTCCATTTCCTGACTGAATCGCGAAAGAAAGATGGTTGCCAACGGCAGGATGTCTTCATGGCGCTCCCGTAGTGGCGGGAGGTTGATTGGAATCACATTGAGACGGTAGAAAAGATCTTCCCTGAACCGCCCTGCGGCCACATCCTGGCGCAGGTCACGGTTGGTTGCGGCGATTATCCGGACATCCACCCTGATTTCCCGGTTGCCGCCCACCCGTTCCACCGTTTTCTCCTGGAGTACACGCAGCAGCTTGGCCTGGGCGGAAAGGGGCATCTCGCCAATCTCGTCAAGGAAAAGGGTGCCACGACCGGCCTGCTCGAACTTGCCCTTCCGCTCCCGGACAGCACCGGTAAAAGCACCTTTCTCAAAACCGAACAGTTCCGATTCCAGCAGACTTTCCGGGAGCGCGGCACAGTTGACCTTGACCAGAGGGGAGGCACTTCGTCGGCTTTTCTGATGCAGTGCCCGCGCTACCAACTCTTTGCCGGTGCCGCTTTCGCCACTGATGAGGATTGTGGAATCCAGAGAGGCTGTCGCGCGAATAATCTGAAATACCGGTTGCATGACCGGACTGCGGCCAATCATCTCGCCACAGGTATGCTCGTTCATTAACTGGTCCCGCAGGACGGAGTTTTCTTCCTTGAGATGTTCCTTTTCGGTGATGTCCCGGCTGATCATGACAGTGCCGATGAACCTTCCGGTCTCGTTCCTGATCGGGTAATAGCTGTTGGCGAAGATGCGGCCCTTTGCCTCCAGGGGACGGGTATGGAACTGGATGGTTCCATCACGGAGACTGGTCAGTACGGCGCTGATCCGTTCACGGGCAGGCGGCGAGTGGATCGCCAGGAGGTCGCGGCCAAGGAAATTACTGGCCTTGATCCCTCTGAGCTGTTCGGCTGCAGCATTGACGAAGATGATGCGGTTGGTGTGATCGGCAAAAATAATCCCTTCGCCCATGCTGGTCAGGATTTCTCTGTAGACAGCGTTTCCAGCCGAGACAGTCTTAAAGTCCATGATCGCTCCTTTGTTACCGATTGGTAACACCGATCATAGACTGCCGGTTGCCGGCTCTTATTGACTCAGGTCAAGACGTGATAAATTGTGATCGCTGCATTTGCATCGCGAAAATAATCCTGAATTGATGTTCTTGCGCCAATCCGGACATTTATGTCCGGCAAAGAGGCCTTGACCACCGGTATGAATTGGCCTATTAAAAAGGCTGAACTTCTGCTGCTGAATCTGGAGGCAAGGATCGGTGTCACCTTCGTTGAATCATCTCCATGTCACTTGCGCCATCATCGAACGTGACGGCCTCGTCCTCGCCGCCCGGCGGAGCGCCGCCATGAGCCTACCGCTCAAATGGGAGTTTCCCGGCGGCAAGATCGATCCCGGTGAATCGCCCGAAGAATGCCTCCGGCGGGAGCTGGTGGAAGAGATGGGCATCCACGTTTCCGTCGGAAAAAGCTTCCCCCCCAGCACCCACCATTATCCAACCTTCACTGTCACGCTCCATCCATTTGTCTGCTCCATCCAATCCGGTGAAATCGTCCTCCACGAACACGCTGCCGTAACCTGGCTCCCGCTGGAAGAACTGCACACCCTTGACTGGGCAGAGGCTGATGTGCCGGTGATTGAATATTATCAGCGGGGATGCCGGAGGAGAAGGGGGAGTGGCTGAGACCACTGAATTTGGGCGGGGCGCTCATGAGTTTGTTATAGTGTTACCTGAATTCCCGAATTCCAAGAGAGCGATAGCCACAGGTTATGTCCCTGCGGTATCTATTAGACCTACTACGGTAAACCAACCATGCCTGACTACTCGATAATTCTCTGGATTCTCTGTGCCATCTGCACCGTCACCGGCCTGTCGGGGCTTCTGCTTCCCCTGATTCCTGGTGCCCCTGTCTTGTTTCTGGGACTGTTGTTCGGGGCCTGGGCTGATAACTTCCACTATGTCGGCGTCTGGACCCTGATGGTTCTAGTCGTTATGACCGGTTTGACATACCTGGTCGAGTTTGCTGCCTCCATCCTGGGAGTCAAGAAGTTTGGCGGCTCACGGCGAGCCATGGCAGGTGCCGCCATCGGCGGAATTGTTGGCCTGTTCCTCGGAATACCAGGGATACTTCTCGGCCCGCTCTTTGGAGCGGTCATAGGCGAACTGTCGCTGCAGCGGAGTCTGGATGAGGCAAGCCGTGCGGGTTTCGGAACAGTTGTTGGCCTCGCCATCGGTGTTGCCGGTAAGCTGGCGATCGGTATTGCCATGGTTGGGCTCTTTTTGCTGGTTCGCTTCCTGTAACTTCGATCAATACGGTCTGGCAGATATGGGATAACCTGGAAAACGAGGGGGGATTCTTCAGCTGCCAGTCCGGTTATTACCATTGGCAGGATCGACAGTGTTTGGAGCCGACGATCATGGTGGCACACGATGCTGAGATTGACTTGGAAGAGGTGTAACGCTGGTCGCAGCAGGAAGGAACGGGGTAGGAACTCGAACGGATCAAGACTTTTTTTGCTGGCACAATGAATTTAATGATATGGTGAGAGTCGAAAATGGATCCTGTTGATACGAGAAGAGGATTGTGCCCCCCGAATTCCCGGTAGGTTTTCAAGCCGGTTGCTATATAAAAGATACAACCTGTACAAAGTGCCGACATCAGCTGTCTGGAAGAAAGCGCATGCCTTGTAGTTAAGAACATCGGAAAGCCGTGTGCGGGAAAACCGCACGCACGGTTTGATGAGGGAGGACAGGGTAAAACCTGTTCTCTACTCTACCCCGAATTCCCTCCCCCGAATTCCCCCCGAATTCTTCCCTGGTGTCCCCCGAATTCTCCCCGAATTCTTTCGAATTCTTTTCCCCGAATTCGAAATTGATATGAAGCCTTGTTTTACGGGAAGATATGTGACATATTGTCACAAAATAACCCATTAAAGGTGTGAAATATGGAGCATGAGCCTATTTGGTTTGTTCAGAAGGCAGTGGATACGCTTGGACTTGATAAGGTAGCAGACCACCTTGGAAAGAATCAGCGTACCATTCGACGCTGGATCGCAGGAGAATCAAAAGCATCAAAAAGCGATTTGATGGTGCTGGAGCAGCTTTATCTTCAGTTCTCTAAATCCCCTCCCAGAAATAACGATTTCACTTTCATCGATTTGTTTGCCGGTATTGGCGGTCTGAGAATGGGCTTCGAAGATAACGGCGGCCACTGCACCTTTACGTGCGAATGGGACGAATACGCCCAGAAAACCTATCGAGCCAACTTTGATGTCGAGCATGAACTGGCCGGTGACATTAACGACATAATCGGTGATATCCGAAAGCACATTCCGGAAACGCCCGATGTCCTGCTGGCCGGATTCCCCTGTCAGCCCTTTTCAATTGCCGGAGTGAGCAAAAAGAACGCTCTTGGCCGACCCCATGGTTTTGCATGCAAGGAACAGGGTAACCTGTTTTTTCATATCGCTTCCATCCTAGAAGAACTCCGCCCCCCGGCGTTTCTTCTTGAGAACGTGAAAAATCTAGAGCGGCACGACAAGGGGAAAACTTTCCGGGTAATCATGAATACATTGAAAAACGAACTTGGCTACAAGGTTTATCCGTTGGTGATTGATGCCAAAGGTTTTGTACCGCAGCACCGGGAGCGGATTTTCCTTGTTGGCTTTGATGGCGAAACCGGTTTTAGCTGGGAGAATTTCCGGCATCCCGGACCTGACGCAAAGAAACTGAAGGACATTCTGTTGCCGGCAGGTGAAGTAGAAGATAAATACACTCTGACCAATAACCTCTGGCAATACTTACAAAACTATGCAGCAAAGCACAAAGCTGCCGGAAATGGTTTTGGCTTCGGGTTGGTAGGGAAAGACGACACAGCTCGTACCTTGTCAGCCCGCTATTACAAGGACGGCAGCGAGATTCTTATTGATCAGGGCAAGGGTAAAAATCCACGTCGTCTGACACCTCGCGAGTGTGCGAGACTGATGGGGTTCGATAGTCCCGATAATGAGTTCGTAATACCCGTTTCAGATACCAGAGCATATAAGCAGTTTGGCAATGCTGTAGTAGTTCCGGTTATAAGAGAAATAGCAAGAATCATGAAAACGCACATTCTGGAGCTGAAGAAAAGGAGGGATCCCGCATGTACAGAGCAATACTCTGCTCAACAGGAAACCCGGATTACGGTCAATATGTAGCTGTCAGCCCTTCAGTTGTCGCAAAGGTACAATCGATAGAAGAAGCTGTTACTGCTTGCCGAGAATATATTTCCGAGTGGAATCTTGGCGGCGGCAACTGGTGTGGCGATGCAGGAAAAGTCTTTCTTTCAGGCAAGCTAGTTGCCCGGATTGCTTACAATGGAAAGGTACTGCAAGAGCAATAAATGGCTGACGTAGTTAATGCTGAGACAAGAAGCCGGATGATGTCCGGCATTCGCGGGAAGAATACCAAGCCTGAAATACTTATCCGGAGCTTACTACACCGGCGAGGATTCAGGTTCAGGTTGCATGACAAGAAACTCCCCGGAAAGCCGGACATTGTGTTGCCTCGTTACAGGGCAGTTATCATGATTCATGGCTGTTTCTGGCATGGGCACGATTGCCATCTTTTCAAGTGGCCCTCCAGTAATGAGTCTTTCTGGAAAGATAAAATTTCAAGAAACAAAGAGGTAGATGCACGGTCAAGACAAGAGTTAACTCTTGCAGGGTGGCGGATTCTCACAGTTTGGGAATGTGCACTGAAGGGAAAACACCGGCGACCGCTCGAAGAAAGTGCCGATGAAATTTGTACATGGCTTGTTTCTTCAAACCCTGATGTGGAAATCAAGGGAGTGATCCTGAAATGAAAAAAGGTTGCCTGTCTGAATATTTTACCGGGGTCGTTGCAAAGCGTCTGAGCGCAGTTGAAGCGGACCCGAAAAAATCCAATCAACATGAGTTTAATGGTGTCAAACCGCTTCGTTCCCTGCTCGGCGATGAACGAATGGATAAAATGCCGTCAAGATTCATGTATTTTGGGGATGAAGAAGACAAGTCAGTTCAGGCTGATGGTTATCTTACCTGGTATGACTCACGAATAGACCAGGCACACCGTAGCGCCGAATACCGGCTGTATTTTCCCACAACCTCGGTTACTGAAAAAATGCAGGAAGGAGACTTGCTGCTGGTTGTCAGGAAGGTTGATGGCAGCATCCTGATGATTGCAGTTCAGGGTGGCAGCACCGTAGAGAACCAGTTGCTCTGGCTGTTCGGCATTGCCGAAGTCGAGCGGCAGTTTATCAAGCGGGACTATGAAGCCGAACAGGAAGATATCCCGCTGAACTTTGCCAGCAGAATCATCATTGAGGAGCTCGGCATCGAAATCGAGGTTCCCGATGATAATCTGCTGGACGCCCTGCTATCACGTTTCGGTGGCAAGTTTCCAAAAACAGCTGAATTTTCAGCCTTTGCTCGACAGTCTGTCGGAGCATCTTCTCTAGATGACGCTGACAAGGTACTCATAGCGTGGATGGAAAAAGAAGAGGCACTGTTCCGGGTTCTGGAGCGTCATATCGTCGGCGAGCGGTTGCGGCAGGGCTTCGGCGAGGATGTTGACGCCTTTATCGACTTTTCACTAAGCGTGCAAAATCGTCGTAAATCTCGAGTCGGGCATGCCCTTGAGAATCACCTTGAACAGGTTTTCCGTGAACACAATATTTCCTGTTCTCGCGGAAAGATGACAGAGAACAAGGCAAAACCAGACTTCATTTTCCCCTCCATCAGTGAGTACCACAATCCGGAATTTCCGAATGTCCGCCTGACCATGCTTGGTGTGAAATCAACCTGCAAGGATCGCTGGCGGCAGGTATTGTCCGAGGCTGCACGTATCGAGAGGAAACATCTGTTCACACTTGAGCCGGGGATCAGCGAAAACCAGACAGCGGAGATGGCTGGGCACAGGCTGACGCTGGTACTTCCAAAGAGCCTGCATGCCAGCTACAAGCCCGCACAGCAAGGCAATCTGCTGCAACTGGTCGAGTTTGTCGATTTGGTGAAAGGGTGCCAGTTTGCAACGGTTTAACGTTGTAGCGGCGGGGCCGTCCGGGGTCGGACCAAGCTAAATCATTGACACACCATTGTTTTCTCTAAATATTGGGGCGAATTTCCCCCTTAGAACCAACTTTTCACCGTTAAAAGCGAGCATTTAAGAAGATGGCACGAGCGAACAGGCACTACATACCGGTACGGGTGTGGCATTTTACGCACCAATGCCACAAGAAAGAATTCTTTCTCAAATTTGCCAAAGACCGGTTGAGGAATTCCAGGGTCAGTTTATTTAATTCCTTCAACTATTCCAGCAGTATACTCTTGCCTTGACAATCGCTGCCCACTGATATATTGACTTACAAAATAGGTCATGTGACCTACATTAAATTCTAACTGGACAAGTGCCATGATCGAAGCAATCGTCGGCTCCATCAATTGCGAGCGAGTCCTTACCTTTCTGATCGCCAGAGAGGAGGGGTATGCGCGGGAGATTGCACAGTTCTATAACAGCTCCCTGGCACCTATCCAGAAGCAGTTGGACAAACTGGAAGCGGGCGGCGTTCTCGCGAGCCGCACTGCCGGGCGCACCCGTCTCTATACCTTTAACCCGCGCTACCCTTTGCTTGTTGAACTCTCGGCTCTGCTGGAAAAGTCGATTGCATTTTATGATGAAGAGTTGCAGCAGCGGCTGCTGCTCAACCGTCGTCGCCCCCGCCGCAGAGGGAAGCCGCTGTGATCTCGCTGTCCGAGCTGACCATAGGTGAGCTGGCTGCCTACATCGCTGAACACCTCGTCAACCCGCAGACTCCATTCTTTGTCGAATTCCCCTCTGGCCCTTTGGCAATCGGTGATGAGCCGCCGTCCGCAATCAGTTCGCTCCGTTTTGCAACCGGCAATCTGCGGCTATTATCCCCGACTGGCTGTGTGAAGGACAGGCTGGCAGCTTTTTATCACTGGAAAGACCAGCAGAGTCTCGAACAGGCGATACTCATTGCCAGAGATCACGATATCGATAGTGAAGAGGTCAGACGATGGTCTGTGAATGAAGGTTTTGCAGAAGTTTTCGAGAAAAGTGTGTCAAAGCGGATTTCAGAAAGGCATGGATAGAGACACCATGAACATTCTCGCCATCATTGCCAGCCCCCGAGGGATGAAGGGAAATACCGGACGGTTGCTGGAGGAGGTCCTGTCCGGGGTAGGGGAGGCCGGGGGGGAGACGGAAATTCTTTCCCTTGCCACCTTGAAGGTGCAACCCTGCGTCGGGTGCGATCTCTGCCACAAAACGGGCATCTGCTCCATCAAGGACGACTACGAGGGGATCAAGGAGAAACTTCTTGCCTGCGACGGCTTCATCCTTGCCAGCCCCAATTACATATTCAGCGTTACTGCCCAGATGAAGGCGCTCTTTGACCGTTGCTGCGGCCTGCTTCACTGCATGGCCCTGGAGGGGAAGTACGCTGCCGTTGTGGAAACATCCGGAGGCGGAGAGGACGCGGAGGTGATTTCGTACATGGAGCGGTTCGTCAATACCCTGGGAGCCAACTCTGTGGGCGGCATCGGCTCTCCCATGGCCGGCATCAGGGCCTTTCCCGATGAGGCGAACCTTTATGGCCGGGCACGCACCCTGGGGCGCGAACTCTGCCACTGTATCAGGGAGAAGCGGCAGTTCCCCGAGCAGGAGCCTTTTCTCGGCGCTTTCCGGGAGAGGATGTCGGGCCTGGTGGAAATCATGGGAGAGCATTGGGTTTTCGAGCGTGATTACTGGCGGGACAGGAAAGGGTAGGGGCGTCGGCTATGTTCGAAGTGCAGTACAACGATGAGATGGAGGCGGAAGTTCAGCGCCTTGAGGCCAAGAATCGGGCCATTGCCGTCGGCCACCCTGAATGGGACAACGCATGCAGAGTCTGTGGGGGTCGGCTTGCGGCCGCGACCGTCGACACGTGCGACCGGTGTCAGCCACCCCGACGGTAACGCCATGGACCGCTCCTCCCGCAACCGACTTACGGTAAATCTGCTTCCACAGTTCGCCGGTGATACCCTGTTCGACGCCATCGCCCGGGCAGTATGCCGCGCCGGCTGTCTGCCACGCAAGGAACTGTACGAAGCCTGGGAAGTGGCACGGCGGGTGAGGCGGCGTTACCGCGGTGGTCGAATCGTGGATCTGGCCTGCGGCCACGGGCTTCTGGCGCAGATACTTCTCCTTCTTGACGACACATCGACCACGGCCCTGGCGGTTGACCGGCGGATCCCGAAGAGTTCCTCCACCCTTGTCGAGTCATTGGAAGAAAGCTGGCCGCGCCTCAAGGGGCGAATACAGTTCGTGGAGGCGGACCTGCGTGACGTGCCGTTGCATTGCGACGATGTGATCGTTTCTGCCCATGCCTGCGGGGGGCTGACAGACCTCGTTCTGGAGCGGGCAGTGGAGGTCGGGGCGAGGGTGGCGGTACTCCCCTGTTGTCACGACCTGAGCGGTGCGGACCTTGGCGGCCTGCAGGGGTGGCTGGATGGCCCGCTGGCCATGGATGTGGTCCGCGTGTCGCGGTTGCGCTCCCTGGGGTACCGGGTGATTACCCAGCAGATTCCGGGCGATATCACGCCAAAGAACCGGCTGCTGCTTGCGGAGCCAGGCTGGTAATAGTGTTAAATCATCGATCCCCGAAAGCGAAAAGGACCCATGAAGATCAGCAATCTCCTTATCCATCTGCACAACAGCATTGACGCCTTCACCCTGAAGCCACGGCATGTCGAGCAACTACGCCAAGCTCTCCCGGAAGTGAATATTACCGTCGCTGCCAGTGACCGTGATTTCATGGACCGGCTTCCCGATGCCGAATATGCCATGGTGTGGGTGTTCAAGGCCGAGTGGTATGCAGCCGCTCCCCGGCTAAAGGCGCTCTTCACCCCTGCCGCCGGGCGCGACTGGGTTGAGGCGGACCCGTCGGGGAGGGTGTTGACGTGTCATGGCAGCTTCCACGGCCGAATCATGCGCGAGAGCCTTCTCTCCATGATGCTGTATTTCAACCGGCGCCTGGGCAAGTCGCTCGATGATCAGGGGTGCCGGAGGTGGGGTCGTCGGGATTACAGCGGTTGTGTGGGCCTTTTCAGCCAGCGGGTATTGATCGTAGGTCTCGGGGCGCTGGGGCAGTCCATGGCTGAATTGCTCAAAGCCTTCGGCGCGCACGTGACCGGGGTCAAGCGCAACCCGGAATCGTTCGCGGGGAGCCCTTTTGTCGATGGGGTAATCGCCTTTGACGCGCTGGAGGAGGCGTTGCCAGAGGCCGACCATGTGGTGCTGCTGCTTCCCGGCGGGACGGCAACCGACGGGATTTTCACCGCACGGCACTTTAACGCCATGAAGCCGGGGGCCCACCTCTACAATCTGGGGCGCGGAAACTGCTACCGGGAGGAAGATCTTGTGGCCGCCCTGGAGCATGGCCGCCTGGCCGGCGCAGGCCTGGATGTCTTTGCCGAAGAGCCGCTGCCGGCCTTCTCGCCCCTCTGGCAGCAACGCAACGTCCTGATCACGCCCCATTCCAGCGCCATCAGCCAAGAGTACATCGACCTCTTTATCGCGGAGTGGCTTGAGACGGTGCGTAAGAGTGGGCCGCAGCACGAAACGCCGCAGTAGAGTGGTGCCCTCGATGAGCCGAAAATCTGATCCTACCCGATAATCCCCGCAAAATCCGATATGAGATCGTCCGGGTCCTCCAGCCCCACGGAAAGCCGTACCAGCGTGTCGCTGATGCCGCGCTCGGCCCGGTCGGCGGGGGACATGGCCGCATGGGACATCCTGGCCGGATACGACAGGATGCTTTCCACCCCTCCAAGGCTGACGGCGAATGCTGCCAGTTCAATCCCTTCCAGTAACCGTTTCGTCAAGTCGAAGCTCTTCAGCTCAAATGAAAGAACCGCACCGGGGCCGTCGGCCTGGCGATTGTGGACGTCATGGCCCGGGTGTGTCGACAGGCCGGGATAATATACCTGCTTGACCTGCGGGTGCCCGGCAAGGAATTCTGCAACCTTGACGGCGCTGCGCTGGCTTTCTTCCATCCGCACCTTGAGTGTCTTCAATCCCCGCAGCGTCAGCCAGCAGTCCTGGGGGCCGAGTATGGCGCCGAAGGCGTTCTGGATGAATCCGAGGCGATGGGCAAGATGCTCGTCTTTCACCACGGCAAATCCGCATACCACGTCGCTGTGCCCGTTCAGGAACTTGGTGCCGCTGTGCATGACGATATCGCATCCAAGCTCCAGCGGGCGTTGCAGGTACGGGGTCATGAAGGTGTTGTCCACCAGGGTCAGCAGCCCATGGTTGCGGGCGATTTCCACCGCCTCCCGGAGGTTGGTGACCTTCAGGAGAGGGTTTGAGGGGGTCTCCAGGTAGATCGCTTTTGTTTCCGGACGTATGGCGGCTTCAATGGCTTCACGGCTGGTGGCATCCACAAAGGTTACGTTGAGCCCCCACTGGCTGAAGAGCTTGGTCATCACCCGGAAGGCTCCGCCGTAAACATCCTCGCAAACCACCAGATGGTCGCCGGGGGCAAAGAGCATCAGGGTGGAGGATATGGCTGCCATGCCCGATCCGAAGGCAAAGGCGCGGCTTCCCCCTTCAAGGTCGGCAATGGCCTCTTCGAGTGCCTCCCTGGTGGGGTTGCCGGAGCGTGCATAGTCGTATTTCCCGAAATGGTCCACCGACTGCTGGGCAAAGGTGGAGGTCTGGTAGACCGGTATGGAGAGTGCGCCGGTGGCGGGATCGATGGCGTGGCTGCCATGGATGAGTCTGGTTGCGAATTTCATGCTATGCCTCCAAGTTGAAAGCCGATTCCAGATCGGCAATAAGGTCGTTCACGTCTTCAATCCCGACGGAGAGCCGGAGCAGGCGGTCGCTGATGCCGAGGGCGGCCCGCTTTTCCGGTTCGATGTCGGCATGGGTCTGGACGGCAGGGAAGGTTATCAGTGTCTCGACCCCCCCCAGGCTTTCGGCAAAGGATATCACGTTGGTGCGGATCAGCAAACGCTCCACCAGTTCCGGACTGGTTACCTCAAAGGCAATCATTGCTCCGAATCCCTGCCCCTGGGCTTTCAGGAGCTCATGCCCCGGGTGGTCCGGCAGGCCGGGGTAATAGACCTTCGTCACCAGTTCGTGCCCCGCCAGCCAGCGGGCAATGGCCAGGGCGTTGTCCTGCTGGCGGTCCAGGCGAACCGACAGGGTCTTCAAGCCGCGGATGGTGAGCCAGGAATCCTGGGGGCCGAGTACGGCGCCGGCGGCATTCTGGTGGAAATATACCCGTTCCGCCAGTGCGGGATCCTTTACCGTCACTAGGCCGCACACCGTATCGTTGTGGCCTGCCAGGTACTTCGTGCCGCTGTAGACGGCGATATCCGCCCCCAGATCGAGCGGCCGTAGCAGATAAGGGGTGAGGAAGGTATTGTCCACGATGCAGAGGATATCGTGGTCCCGACAGAGCGCCGCCAGCGCGGCAACGTCGGCAACCTTCAGGAGCGGGTTTGTCAGGGATTCCACGAAAATTGCCTTTGTCTCGGGGCGGATGGCGGCCGCAGTTTGTGCTATGTCGCTTGTGTCCACATAGGTGAATTCCAGGCCGTACTGCTGGAAAATCTGCTCAAACAGGCGATAGGTGCCGCCGTACAGATCCTCGGTAACAATGAGGTGGTCTCCCTGCTTGAAGAGCAAAAGCAGGTTCGCAATGGCCGCCATTCCCGAGGAATAGGCAAAGCCCCTGGAAGCCCCGTCAAGGCGCGCTATTCCGTCTTCCAGAGCCTGGCGGGTGGGGTTGCCCGAGCGGCTGTAGTCGTAGCCGGTGCTTTGCCCCAGGCCTGGGTGCCGGAATGTTGCCGTCTGGTAGATGGGGATTGTCACCGCACCTGTGCGGGTATCCCATTCAAGTCCGATCTGTACTGCTGCTGTTGCAATGCTCATGGCTCGCTCCTTAATGAAAAAGTCCCCTTCCGGGGTTGCGGAAGGGGACTCTCTGCCTGGGCGAAGTGTGTCCGCGCTCCCTTATCTCCCGAAACCTTGCGGCTCCGCAGGAATTGGCACCTTCCCCAGCGGGAGGTTGCCGCGACGTCGTTGGGCCTGTCCCTCGGTCGCTCTTGATAAGAAATCGTGTGCTATTCAATTTTTTGCTGAATCTTGATTGAGGAATCAAGAAATCGTGTTTAAATCTTTACCTATACACTGAACATTTGTCAAAGAAATTTTTTTGTAAAAATAAAAGCCGGCAAATACGGTTAGTTGGGACTGAAAGTTCTTTGAAATGGCGCATAATAGCCCGATCTAAAAAATGTGAATGGGGAGTAAATAAATTACTTGACCGGTCAACATTCTTTATCTATAGTTTAGCTAGACATGATAACCAAGAAAACGAAATACGCTTTTAAAGCGCTGATTCATCTGGCTGTTACGCCTGTCGACCAACATGTTCTGATTGCAGAGCTGGCCGAGAGCGAAAACATCCCTAAAAAGTTCCTTGAGTCTATCCTGTTGTCCCTGCGCAAGGGAGGGTTGTTGAAAAGCAGGATAGGGAAAGGTGGCGGTTATGCGCTTGCCCTTCCGGCAGACAAGATTACCATCGGTTCGATCGTCAGGATTCTCGAAGGGGACATAGCACCGGTACAATGCCTCAGCACGAATAATTATGCCCGTTGCGAGGAGTGTCTGGATGAGGAAAGCTGTGGAATCCGCCTTACCATGGCAGAGGTGAATGAAGTTCTCAATTCGGCCCTGGAGAATCTGACCCTGGCGGATATGGTTGAAAGAGGCAGGCAGGCGCGGCGGAAGGCAAAAAGAGTAATAGATTACAGCATCTGATTTTTTTTGCCTAAAACGTCTATAAAAACTATAGACAATTAACGTTAAGCAAGGAGGTCAACAATGAGCAAGGTCTATGCAGATAATTCCCAGTCCATCGGCAACACTCCCCTGGTAAAGCTCAACCGGTTGGGTGAGGGCTCCCGAGCGGCAGTAATCGCCAAGATCGAGGGTCGCAACCCGTCCTATTCGGTGAAATGCCGCATTGGCGCGAACATGATCTGGGATGCGGAGAAACGCGGGGTTCTCAAGCCGGGAGTGGAGATCGTGGAGCCCACCAGCGGCAACACCGGCATTGCCTTGGCCTATGTGGCCGCCGCCCGTGGTTACAGGCTGACTCTTACTATGCCGGAAACAATGAGCATCGAACGGCGCCGGGTGCTGGCTGCCTTGGGGGCAAACCTGATTTTGACGCCGGGAGCGGAAGGGATGAAGGGGGCAATCAGCCGCGCCGAGGAGATTGCCGCCTCGGACCCGCAAAAGTACTTTATTCCCAACCAGTTCAAGAATCCGGCCAACCCTGAGATACACGAGAAGACCACCGGCCCGGAAATATGGGACGGCACCGATGGCGGGGTTGATGTACTGGTTGCCGGTGTGGGTACCGGCGGGACGATTACCGGCATCAGTCGCTACATCAAGCAGACCAGGGGAAAGCAGATAATTTCCGTCGCCGTAGAACCGAAGGAAAGCCCCGTCATCAGCCAGAAGTTGGCCGGGTCGGAATTGAAGCCAGGTCCCCATAAGATCCAGGGGATCGGAGCCGGGTTCATCCCTGATACCCTCGATCTTTCCCTCATTGACAGGGTCGAGCAGATTTCCAGCGACGAGGCGATTGAGTTCGCCAAAAGGCTGGCACGGGAAGAGGGGATACTGGCCGGCATCTCGTCGGGAGCCGCGGTAGCCGCCGCAGTGAGGCTGGCCGGGCTGGAAGAGTTCGCGGGGAAGAACATCGTCGTTATCCTTCCGGACGGAGCCGAACGCTATCTCTCAACGCCCCTTTTCGAAGGGGTATGATGGCTGCCGCAGTGCAGCGGAAAAACAATATCCCGTGGAATCGACGGGAAAGACCATAAATGGGGGACGAGAAGATGACTAGTGGAATCCGGGATTATCGTCTGGACGGCATTTACCGGCAGCGCCAGGACGGTTTTTTCATGCAGAGGGTAAAACTGCCGGCCGGGGTGATTTCTTCCGTCCAGGCCCGCGGGGTGGCGGCAATTGCAGCTGCCATCGGCCGGGGAACCGTCCACCTGACCACCCGCGGCAGCATGGAAATCCACTGGTTGCGCGAAGCGGACCTGCCTCTCGTGAAGCTGGAACTGGCAAAAGTGGGCCTCACCTCTCGCGGTGCCTGCGGCGGCGCGGTGCGCGGGATTGTCTGCGGCGCCCAGGGATCGGAGCGATTTCCGGCCCTTGAGACGATGGCCCGTCGCCTCCAGCGGCACTTTGCCGGAAACCCCCGGTTCGAGCGCCTGCCGAAGAAGTTCAAGATCGGCATTGAGGCTGATGTGGCCGGAGGCAGGCATCTTATCCAGGATGCGGCGCTGGTGCTTGTCCGCTCCGAAGAAGGGCGCGGCTGGTACGACGTATGGGTGGCCGGCGGGCTGGGGCGTGAGCCGCAAGCGGGCTTTCTGCTGGAGAAAGAGGTGGAAGAGCGCCGCATTATCCCTCTGCTGGAGGCAATCGTGAAGGTCTATGCCTCCCATGCGCCTGCGGGCAAGCGGCTGAAGCACGTGGTGCGGGAAATCGGCGAAGACGAAC
This sequence comes from Geobacter benzoatilyticus, assembly GCF_017338855.1. Classification (NCBI taxonomy): domain Bacteria; kingdom Pseudomonadati; phylum Thermodesulfobacteriota; class Desulfuromonadia; order Geobacterales; family Geobacteraceae; genus Geobacter; species Geobacter benzoatilyticus. The sequence continues at coordinate 3,126,524 of NZ_CP071382.1, read as the reverse complement.
TCCGGCGCAGGATCAACGCTGAACCGGGCGCTGTGGAAGAATTGCCGGAAGTTGTCGCGTTGCCGGAAAACCTGCTTCCTTCGCCGGTCAGTCGCCGGCGGCTTGAAGTTCCGGTGTTCGCCGGATTGCTTTCGAGCGACAAGCTCCGTCTGCTGGCGGATTTTGCCGACGCCCGGGCCGACGGCTCCATGGCCGTCACGGTAGACCAGAACCTGGCCCTGCTTTTGGCTGATGATGGCGACGCAGATGCTGCACTTCGTGAACTTGAAGCGGCCGGCTTTAATTTGGGAGGGGGGCCGGAAGGGACGGTTTTCCGCGTCTGCCCCGGCGCCCACGAATGCCTTGCCGGTCTCGCGCCGACCAGGGACATCGCCGGGGTCTTACGGGATGCGTTGGGTCCGGAGGGGGCAAAACTGAGCTGGGCCATTTCAGGGTGCCACAACTCCTGCACCCAGCCTCAGCTCGCCGATGTGGGCATCGCGGTCTCGCGGCTGGTTGCCGGCGACGATGGTAAGAAAGAGCCGCGTTTTGCCCTGTATCGCCGCAGCAGCGGCGGGTTTGGGGAGAAGACCGCCGAACTGCTGACCCTTGATGAACTATTGGAATCCGTGCGCCGGATAGGGTGAGAGGCGAGGACGGAGTAAACCGCCATGGCAATGATTGTCGACGAAAAAAAACTGCATGACATCATGGAACGCCCGGAACCGGTTCCTGATTCGGAGACCCTTAGCCGTGCCGGCAAGGTTTTCTTCGTGGGCGGAAACCTTCCGGTCTATGAGACTCTGGAAACCATGTTCGAGAGTTATTGCCTGGAATCAACCGACCTGTTCCATCTTTCGTTCGGAGCAAGGGATGATTTCTCCCGTGGTGAGGAAATGGCGCGACAGATAAAGAAAAATTTCAACGTCAGATTGATGGGGAGGGTGCCGTATGTGCCCCCGGCTTCGTTCATAGAACGGGCCTATGCCGCCGGTGTTGATATGCTCGACATCGCGGTTGCGGCTCCGGCGCCGACAGGGGCGCGCCCCGGCAATCAGCAGGATTTGCGGGAGTCGCTTGTCGTTTCCGTGCAGCTGTTTCCCCGCTGGTCGGCAGCTTTCACGCTGGAAGCCGGAGCGGAACCGCCGGCAGTGCTCGCCAGGGAGATCGATCTGCTGCTGGAAGCAGGCGTCGTGCCGCTGGTGACGCTATCCCCACGGGTTTCCAGCCGCCAGGCGGAGGAAATTGCTTCTGTCTTCGCCCATCTCGCATCGGGTTGGGAGCGGCACCGTGCGGCCGTGAAACCGTTTCTTCCCCTGATATCCCTGACAACGCCGCTGGTGGCGGCAGAAAACGCGGGGCGTCTCAGAAATTTCATCGACAGGATCCGCGACCGGCAGTTGCTGGCGGCTTCCGGCCTGCGCAGGCACCTGCGGGTCGTGCCTGCTGAAGACTCCCTTGATTCGGCAGGTCTGTGATGGAACGGATTTCCCTCGATAAACCGCTAAAGATCGACCGGCGCCCCCTCTGGCAAATCCTGGCCGGCCGTACGCACCGCTACCAGGTTATTGCCGGGCTGATCCTGCTCAGCACAGTGTTGTTCAACCTCGATCCCCCCCGGGGACTTTCGGCGCAGGGGTACCATTCCCTGATTCTCTTCGGCGCCACCGTATTTTTGTGGGTGACCGGGCTTCTCCCCATGGCGGCCACGGCGCTCCTCTCCATGGTGATGCTCCCTTTGCTGGGAATCATGGACGCCCGGACAACCTACGGGCATTTCGGCAATGAGGCGGTTTTTTTCATCCTCGGAGCCTTCATCCTGGCAGCCGCCATGACCGGCAGCGGCCTGTCGGCCCGCCTGGCGCGGGCGATGCTTGCCCGATTCGGCCGAACCCCCATCAGGCTTGCCCTGACCGTCTTTCTGCTCTCCACCGCCCTTTCTTACTGCATGAGCGAGCACGCAGTGGCGGCCATGATGTTCCCGGTGGTGTCCGAGATCGCCGTTAGCCTCGGCCTGGAGCGGGGAAAGAGCCGTTACGCAGGGTTGCTTTTCATGTCCATCGCCTGGGGGTGCATCATCGGCGGCATTGCGACGTTCCTCGGCGGTGCGCGGGCGCCGCTGGCGGTCAGCATCCTCAGGGAAGGGACCGGTCTCGGTTTCTCGTTCCTCGAATGGATGATTGCCGCCAGTACGATCGTTCTGCCGCTGATAGTGATCGGCTTCCTGCTCCTGCTGCGGTTTTTCCCGGTTGATCTGGAGAGCGTCGAGGGGGGCTTGCGCCACCTGAACCGCAAACGGCTTGAGACGGGGAAAATGAGCTTCGATGAGTTCACGGTAGCCCTGGTGATGATTGCCACCATCCTCGGCTGGATAACCCTGGGTGAGCGGGTCGGACTGGCTGCCATAGCGATTCTTGCGGCCGTGTTCCTGTTCACCTTCAGGGTGATTAGCTGGAAATCGATCGAAGAGGATGTGAACTGGGGCATCATCCTGATGTACGGCGGCTCCATCGCCCTGGCCGGCGCCATGGAGAAAAGCGGGGCGGCCACGTGGATAGTCAACCGGGGGCTGGAATCCTTTACTCCGTCGCCCTTCGTGGTGGTGGCGGTCATCTCGTTTGTCGCCATCATCATGACCGAGTGCATCAGCCATGCAGCGGTGGTGGCCATCTTCATGCCGATCGGCCTGACTCTGTCAAAGAGCATGGGAATCGACCCCAAGGTCATGACGCTGGCGATAGCTCTCCCCGCCGGCCTGGCTTACTGCCTCCCCATGGGAACCCCGGCCACGGCCATCGCCTATGGTTCCGGTTATCTTAAAAGCCGCGACATCATGCTCCCCGGAGCCGTAATCATGCTGATCTCGTGGGTGCTGTTCCTGCTGTCGGCCCGTTTTATCTGGCCCCTGCTCGGGCTGGCAATCTGAATGCACTAAATATGATACCGAAAGGGACTCGACCATGAACAACTCGCTTCCATACATAGCAAAGGACGCAAAGCCGGCGGAGATTCTTCGCGCCGGCATCGAAGCCGCCGATGGGCCGGTATCGCTGGCCTGCTCCTTCTCCCTGGAGGACGTGGCCATTATCCACATCGCCCATGAAGCCGGTCTGGAGCTGGGGGTGTTTGCCATCGACACCGGGCGGCTCAACGAGGAAACCTATGAGGTGGCCGATGCCCTGACGGAACGCTACCGCCTGAAGATCAACTGGTTCTTCCCCCGCCACGAAGAGGTGGAGGCACTGGAGCGGGCCGAAGGGCTCTTCTCCTTCCGGGAATCCCTTGATAAGCGTCATGCCTGCTGTGCCATCCGGAAAGTGGAACCCCTCTCCCGTGCCCTCAAGGGGCTGGCAGGCTGGGTCACCGGCATGCGGCGGGAGCAGAGCGTAACCCGCGGCGAACTGGCTCCCATAGAGCGGGACGAGCTGAACGGCGGCATCCTGAAGATAAACCCGCTCATAAACTGGAGCGAAGACGAACTGATCGCCTACACCGAAGCGCACCGCCTCCCCAAAAACCGCCTCTACAGCCAGGGGTACCGCTCCATCGGCTGTGCCCCCTGCACAAGGGCGGTGAAACCGGGAGAGGATGTACGGGCCGGGAGATGGTGGTGGGAGAGTGCGGAGAATAAGGAATGCGGGCTGCACCGGCGATAGGTAAAGTCCCCCTTTGAAAAAGGGGGATTTAGGGGGATTTGCTTTTGAACCTGAATAGATAAATCCCCCCTGACCCCCCTTTTTCAAAGGGGGGAACAAGGAGAACAATAACAATGAGCCAAAACCTTACACATTTGCAGCAGTTAGAAGCAGAAAGCATCCACATTCTCCGCGAGGTTGTCGCCGAATTTTCCAATCCGGTGATGCTCTACTCCATCGGAAAGGATTCGGCGGTCATGCTGCACCTGGCCCGCAAGGCCTTTTACCCGGCGCCGCCGCCGTTTCCACTCCTGCACGTGGACACCACCTGGAAGTTTCGCGAGATGATCCAGTTCCGGGACCGGATGGCGGCCGAGAGCGGCATGGAACTGATCGTACACGTCAACGAGGAGGGGGTCCGTCAGGGAATTTCCCCCTTTACCCACGGTTCGGCCCTTTATACCGGCATCATGAAAACCGAGGGGTTGAAGCAGGCTCTGGATAAGTACAAATTCGATGCCGCTTTCGGCGGTGCCCGCCGGGATGAGGAGAAGTCGCGGGCAAAGGAGCGGATCTTCTCCTTCCGCAGCGCCAATCACCGCTGGGACCCGAAGAACCAGCGCCCGGAACTCTGGAACCTGTACAACACCCGCATCAGGCCGGGAGAAAGCATACGGGTATTCCCGCTTTCCAACTGGACCGAACTGGACGTGTGGCAGTACATCCACCTGGAAAACATCCCCATCGTGCCGCTCTATTACGCGGCTGTGAGGCCGGTGGTGGAGCGTGACGGCATGCTGATCATGGTGGATGACGACCGCCTGGAGCTGAAACCGGGCGAGGAGGTGCAGCACAAATCGGTTCGCTTCCGGACCCTGGGGTGCTACCCCCTGACCGCGGCGGTCGAATCGACGGCGGACACGCTTCCCGCCATTATCCGCGAGATGCTCCTGACCCGCACCTCGGAGCGCCAGGGGCGCCTCATCGATCATGATGAAGCGGGTTCCATGGAGAAGAAGAAACAAGAGGGGTATTTCTAAAGAAACGCCACTTTTCCGCCCTGGCGGCGTAAGTCTTCGTGATGACTTGTGCGGCGTAGCGCTGCTACGCCTCCGCGACATCACTCGACAGCCTTGCCAGAACGAAAAATTGACGTTTCTGAATCGGAGTTATTTATGGCACATCAATCTGAATTGATAGAGAAAGATATCCTGGCATATCTGAAGAGCCAGGAGGAGAAATCGCTGCTTCGCTTCATAACCTGCGGCAGCGTGGATGACGGCAAAAGCACCCTGATCGGACGCCTGCTCTGGGACTCCAAGATGGTCTTCGAGGATCAGCTTGCGGCGCTGGAGGTGGACAGCAAAAAGTCCGGCACCCAGGGGGGGGCCATAGATTACGCCCTGCTGCTGGACGGCCTGCAGGCGGAGCGGGAGCAGGGGATCACCATCGATGTGGCCTACCGCTTCTTCTCCACGGACAAGCGCAAATTCATCGTTGCCGACACCCCCGGCCACGAGCAGTATACCCGGAACATGGTGACCGGCGCCTCCACCGCCCAGGTGGCGGTGATTCTGGTGGATGCCCGCAAGGGGCTCCTGACCCAGACCCGCCGCCACAGTTACCTGGTATCCCTGGTCGGCATCCGGCACGTGGTGCTGGCGGTGAACAAGATGGACCTGACAGGCTATGATGAGCAGCGTTTCCTGTCTATCCTGCGGGATTACGAGCAGTTCGCGGCGCCGCTCGGCTTCGACTCCATCACCGCCATTCCCCTGTCGGCCCTCAATGGCGACAACGTGATCGAGGCGAGCGACAATACACCATGGTATGCCGGCCCCACTCTCATGACCTATCTTGAAACCCTTGAGCTTGAAGGGGACAACAGGTCTCAGCCGTTCCGGATGCCGGTGCAGTGGGTGAACCGCCCCCACCTGGATTTCCGTGGTTTTGCCGGGACTGTTGCCGCGGGCACCATCCGGCCGGGCGACGAAATAGTTGTGGCCGCGTCGGGCCGCACCAGCCGGGTTGAGCGCATTGTAACCATGGATGGCGATCTTCCGGAGGCCACTGCCGGCCAGGCTGTGACCCTGACGCTGGCCGACGAGATCGACATCAGCCGGGGGGATATGCTGGCCGCACCCGATGCCCCGCCGATACATGCCCGGCATCCGGAGGCACACCTGGTCTGGATGCATGACGAGCCCCTTCAGCCGGGGCAGATATATCTGGTTAAAACGGCCACGGCCGTGGCGCCGGGTCGGGTTACCTCCGTTCAGTACGCCGTGGACGTCAATACCCTTGAGCAGAAGCAGGCGCCGACGCTGGGGCTGAACGGGATCGGCGTGGTTCACCTGGAACTCGACCGGCCGATCTCCTTCGATCCCTACCGCCAGAACCGGCACACGGGGAGTTTCATCCTGATCGACCGCATCAGCAATGCCACTGTTGCCGCCGGCATGGTGATCGCTGCTGCACCACTGGAGGCAAAGGATGAGCGCCCGGAATCCCGTGGCGATCTGCCGGCCGCAAAGAACGGCGCCCCCCTCCGCATCGTCCTGAGCGAAGCCTCCATGAGCGGTGCCGGGGTAAGCGTGCTGGATCTCGGCAGAGAAGCGGGCGACATTGAGTTCGAGGTTTCCGCCAGTTTCCTCGACAACCTTGACAAGGGGAACCGGAGTCTGTTCCGCCTGGGGGGGATGAACCATCTGCCGGCGGTGGCGCAGTTGGCCTACGAATACAACCTGGCTTTCGAATTCGACCGCACGGGTGATGGTGTTAGCATCCTGCTGTTCAAGCGGGGTATCAGGGCCGTGAACAGGGCATCCGATAATGGGGGAGGGATATGACCGGGACACGCCAATTGACAGCGCGGGCGAATTGGCGTAGTGAATTGTAAAGGCAAAGGCGAAGCGGGGTGATATCCGTTACGGATTCAGACATCCTTTAAATGCAGCATCCGCCTTTAGCTTCGACATTCTGAAGGAATAAACAACAATCCTGGTTTCTTCCATGCATTCATTGCTGAAACGCTCGATTTTATCAGTAATTCTGGTCTGTTCCCTCTTGATGCTCACGGCGGCATCGGCCCTGGCCCAAGGGGGAATAGCCAGATATCCCCATCTCCCTTCCGGATATTCCTCCATCAAGGTTTTTGACCGCCACGGCAGGTTCGCCGGCCGGATTCTCCCCGAAAAACGATTCTGGATCTCCATCGAGCAGATCCCCGCTTTTTTGCAGAATGCGGTAATCGCGGTGGAAGACGCCCGCTTTTACGAACACGGCGGCATAGATCTCCGTGGTATTGCCCGGGCCCTGGTTAAGGATGTAGTCAAGGGGAAGCTGGTCGAAGGGGGCTCGACCATTACCCAGCAGTTGATAAAGAACAAATATCTGACCGGCGCAAAGACCATCGAGCGGAAGCTGGAAGAAGCCCGGCTGGCCATGGAGTACGAGAAAAAATACAGCAAGAAGCAGATTCTCGAGATGTATTTCAATGAAATCTATTACGGGAACGGCGCGTGGGGTATCGCCCAGGCGGCCCGGATCTATTTCGATAAAAACCCCGATGAGCTGACCGATGCCGAATGCGCTCTCCTGGCCGGAGTTCCCAAAAACCCCGGACGTTACAACCCACTGGGGAAATCCTCCGACGTGAGCAGGCGAAGGGACGTGGTCCTTACGAGAATGCTGGACCTCGAGATGATATCCGCCAAGCAGAAGCAGAAGCTGAGAACCCGCCCCGTGACGGTGGTGCAGCGTGGGCAGGCCCCCTATTACCTGGCCCATATCCGCGACGAGCTCGTCCGGAAATTCGGTGCGAGAATTATCGACCAGGGGGGGCTGGAAGTGACTGCCGCCATGGATCTGAACCTCCAGAAGCTCGCCGAGAAGACCCTGAGGGATGGGGTCAAAAAGGTTTCGCCTCAGCTCCAGGGGGCATTGATCTCTCTTGATCCGGCAACGGGGGATGTGCTGGCGGCGGTGGGGGGGGTGAATTTCGCCAAAAGCAACTATGACCGCGCTTTTGTGGCCAGACGCCAGCCCGGTTCGACCATAAAGCCGTTGATTTACGCCGCGGCGCTGGAGGTGGGGATAACTGCCGACAGCGTGTGGGATGATACTCCGGTGGCCTACAACCGGGGTAACAATCAAACCTGGAAGCCATTCAATTACGGGCGGGAAAAATACGGCGCGCTGACGCTGCGGCAGGCATTGGCCTACTCGAACAATGTCATTACGGTGAAGTTGCTGGATACCATCGGGGTTCCGTATTTCACCGGATTCGCCCGCAATGCGGGGCTCCCTTTGCGTGCCAGTAACGATCTTTCCCTGGCTCTCGGAACCGAAGATGTCACGCTCCATGACCTGGTCGCCGCATACACCCCGCTGGCCAATGGAGGGGTCAAGTCGGAACCGAGAACAATTTTGCGCATCTATGATAAAAAGCACCGCTCCTGGGCCGATAATCCAGCGTCAGCCACCCAGGTTCTTTCCCCGGCAGCCGCCTACATCACTACGCGGATGCTCAAGGATGCCATGGTTTACGGTACGGCAAAGTCACTCAAGCCCTTCAGCCAGAAACGCCCCTCTGCCGGTAAAACCGGTACCACCGACGATTATCGGGATGCGTGGTTTATCGGTTACACTCCGCATCTGCTGACCGGCGTATGGGTCGGATACGACAAACCCCGTCCGGGGGGGAGGGGATTTACCGGCGGGGTTGTGGCTGCACCCATCTGGAGGCAGTTCATGGAACCGGCTCTGGCATCCGGGCCGGCAACAGACTTCCCGCAGCCGGAGACGGTTGTTACCGTATCGGTCGATCCCGCCACCGGTTCCCTCGCTACGCCTGATTGCCCTGAAAAACGCGACGAACTTTTTATCGAGGGAACCCAGCCAACAGTCTACTGCCCGAAACATGGCGGCGATGCCCTCAATCCGGAGCCCCCGTCACCGTCCGATCTTCCCGGCGATGGGGCGCCGGTGGCTGAACCACCGCCCCCTTCGCCGCCGCTATAATCCTCTGCAGCTCCTGAACCATTGCACCGAACTATCGGCAGCTGTCACAGGCTACACCATACAACCTGCTTTAAATTCTGATCAAAAAATACTGTCGGTGTAAATATTGCAGCGGTCAAAGCAATGCGAATCCTTTACATCGATGACAAGGCGGAAATCCGCGCTCTGCTGGGACGTTACCTCGAATCATGGGGGTATGACGCCTTAGGTGCGCCCGACGGCGAGACCGGGTGGAACCTCATCCAGGAGCATCGCCCCAGCATAGTCATTACCGACTGGATTATGCCCGATCTTGAGGGGCCGGCCCTCTGCCGGCGCATCAGGGAGGCCGGGTTTCCGGAATACACCTATGTCATCATGTTGACTGCAAGGAAAGATGACGTGGTGGCCGGAATGGAGGCCGGAGCCGACGATTTCATCGGGAAGCCCTTCAACAAGGAAGAGCTCAAGGTGCGCCTCAAGGCTGCCGAGAGGATTGTGCATCTGGAGCGGGAACTGGCGCTCACCAATCAGGGGCTTCAGGAAAAGAACCGCAGATTGGAGGAGTCGGAAGAGCAGTTGCGGCAGTTGGCCCATTTTGACAAATTGACAGGTCTGCCGAATCGCCTGTTGTTTTTTGAACGCCTGGAGCGTGCCGTTGTGGAATCGAGACGAAGCCGGAGCAGTTTTGGCCTTCTGTTTGTGGATCTTGACGCGTTCAAGGCAGTCAACGACACCTATGGGCACAAAACAGGGGATGGGCTGCTGGTTATGGTCGGACAGCGCATGAGCGGATGCGTCAGGGAGTCCGATACCGTGGCCCGCATGGGGGGGGACGAATTCTGCGTCATCGTGCGCGGGGTGAATTCTTTAGACGGCCCGGTAACGGTGGCCGAAAAGATAATATCAGTGCTTTCGCAGCCTTTTGATGTTTCCGGCGTTACCTGCCGCATCGGCGCTTCGGCGGGTATCAGTTTCTACCCCGATGACGGAGATACTGTGGAACTCCTCATGACCCATGCAGACGACGCCATGTACGAAGCTAAAAAAAGCGGAAAGAATTCCTGGCAAAGGTGGCAGGCTGGTTCCCCCCGTGCTGATGATGGTGTTCTCCCATGAATAATCGGAAACTGATTGCCGGCATCCTTCTGGGAATCGCCGGTTTTCTTGTCAACTGGTTCAAACTTCCCCTGTTCTTCAATGTGGACTTTCTGTTCGGCTCAGCCCTCAGCATGTTCGCCCTGCTGCGCTTCGGACCGGCCACCGGCCTGCTGGCAGCGGTGATTGCCGCAGGGTGTACCTGGGTACAGTGGCACCATCCCTGGGCCATAATCATCTTCGGCTGCGAGGCGCTCTTCGCCGGATGGCTGAGGAGCCGCAAACGCATGGACCTGATGATCACCGACATCATCTACTGGTTCAGCGGCGGCCTGCTGCTGGTCTGGCTCTTTTTTCACCATGTCATGGGTTTCAGTGCCGGCGCCACTCTCCTGATAGCCCTGAAGCAGGGGATGAACGGCATCATCAATACGCTGATTGCCGAGGCCCTCTTTTTGCTGAGTTGGCGTCTGACCGGGGACAGTGAACTTCCTTCACTGCGCAAATGGCTGGGAGTAATTCTGCAGGGAGTGGTGCTGGTGCCGGCGTTCGTTTTCTCCTTTCTCGATACGAACTGGCATTTCCGTCAGCAGATGACGCGCCTGAAGCAGAATACCGCCCGGATGGCCGAAGTCGGCAACCTGACGATTTCAAGCTGGCTGGAGGAAGAGCAGCACAAAATACACACGCTCGTCAATCTGGTTGGTGATCCGGACCGGACGCCGCCGCAGAAGATTCAGCAGATTCTCGAAAAATACCATGACGCCCATGGCCATGATACGTACCGGTTGGGGGTTATGGGAAGCAACCATATCACTCGCGCCTTCTCGCCCCCTGTTGATGAAAACGGCATCTCCACCATCGGGGTTTCGCTGGGAGACCGCCCCTACATCGCAGATCTAAAGGACCTCTCCCGCCCCGTTGCATTCGATACCTTCATGGGAAAGATCGGTGTTCCCGGACCCCGCCTGATCATACTTGCGCCCAACAGGGCCGGAGCACAATATCGCGGCGCTGTTTTCAGCGTGGTCCCGCTCGAGCATCCCGCCGCCCTGCTGAAGGGAATTGTCGGCGAGCGGGATGTCAAGCTGACGCTGCTGGACCGGCAGCGCCGGGTGATTGCCTCTACCGACAGCGGCAAGAAGTTCCTGGAGCAATTCGATTTGCCCAAGGGTGGGCGGCTTCTTCCGGTCGGTGACAATGTGAGCCAATGGGTTCCCGACCCCAAGCTTGGGGTGAGCGTCATGAAACGCTGGAACCGTTCGTTCTACCAAACTGAAGTCGCCCTGGAACCGCAATCCGGTTTCCACCTGGTGGTCGAATCTCCCCTTGCGCCGACACTCTGTGAGATCAGCAATCGCACCTCCATTATGCTGGGGGTGCTGACAACGCTGACACTGCTGACGGTTGGCCTGTCCCGCTATTTCAGCCGGCGGCTGCTGGTGCCCATTGCCATGCTGGGGAAGGTTTCCGGTCAACTTCCTACCAGGATCGCGCAAGGGGAACAGATTTCCTGGCGCCCCGCGGAGGTGAGGGAAGAGCAGGAGCTGCAGGACAACTTCCGGCAGATGGAAACTGCCCTGCAGAAAAGCTTCTCTGAACTGACTGCGGTCAACGAGGAACTTGAGCGTCGGGTTGCGGAACGAACCGCCGAACTGCAGATTGCCAAGGAGGCGTCTGAAAACAGCGAGTCGCAACTCCGCAGCATCACCAATTCTGCCCACGATGCCATCCTCATGATGGACCATCAGGGCCACATTTCCTACTGGAACCCCGCTGCCGCCCAGATCCTGGGCTATAGCACCGAGGAAGCTCTCGGCAGGAATCTCCACGCACTGCTCTGCCCCGAGCGCTATCTGGCCGATTACCGTGCGGCTTTTGCCGAGTTCAAGTGGACCGGCTGCGGCAATGCCGTGGGTAAAACCCTTGAGCTCTTCGCCCGCCGCAAGGATGGCCAGGAGATCACCATTGCCCTGTCGTTGTCCGCGGTTTTCCTCAACGGTACCTGGAATGCCGTGGGGTTGCTCCGGGACATCTCCGAACAGAAACGGATAAATGCCTCCCTCCGGATGCTTTCGGCCGCAGTGGAGCACAGTCCGGTATCCATCATCATCACCGACCGGGACGGGCAGATAGAGTACGTCAACCCGAAAACCTGCCAGATGACCGGCTATACCCTCGAAGAGCTGCAAGGCCAGAACCCGCGCATCATGAAAGGCCCGACCCACCCGCCGGAGTTCTACAAAAACCTGTGGGAAACCATCCTTTCAGGGCGCGAGTGGTACGGGGAGTTTCACAACCGCCGCAAAGACGGCAGCCTCGTGTGGGTAATGGCCTCCATTTCGCCCATCCTCGATGAAAATGGGGTCATTACCCATTTCGTGGGGGTTCGGGAGGAAATCCAAAAGCAGAAGCTGCTCCAGGAAGAGCTTTCCAACATCGCGCAACTTGAGAAAGTCGCCAGAGATCGGGCCGAACAGGCTAACAGGGCCAAGAGCGAGTTTCTGGCCAGCATGAGCCATGAGATCCGCACTCCCCTCAACGCAGTTATCGGCATGAGCGACCTCCTGGCGGAGACCAGTCTTGATGCCGAACAGTCGGGGTATCTCTCGGTTATCCATTCGGCGGGCGAGACTTTGCAGGGGCTGATCGACGACATCCTCGACCTGTCCAAGATCGAAGCCGGCATGCTGCGGCTGGATTCCACCCCCTTTAATCTGCGAGAGGCCGTAAGGCAGCTGACAGACATTATCTCGTTGAAAGCGTCCATGAAGGGGGTAGCGTTTTCCTCCGTTGTAAGCTCCGAAATTCCGGATTGGCTCATGGGCGACTCCCTGCGGTTGCGTCAGGTGCTGATCAACCTGGTGGGGAATGCGGTGAAGTTCACCGATAGCGGAGGAAGCGTTTCCCTTGAGGTGGAGCCGGTCCGGCGCTCTGATGCCGACGTGCTGATCGAATTTACCGTGACCGATACCGGCATCGGCATCGCACCGGAAAAGTTCGGCACCATCTTCGATAATTTCAGCCAGGCCGATTCGTCGACGACCCGGCGCTATGGCGGGACAGGGCTCGGGCTGGCCATCTCCCGGCATCTGGTGGGGATGATGGGTGGGGAGATCGGAGTGGAAAGCACCCCCGGGAAGGGGAGCTGTTTCCACTTCACGGTTCAGTTCGCCATTTCGAGCGAGGCAGCGGGAGAACTTAAGCATACCCCCCCCACGGGAGATATGCATGGCAGACCGCTTTCCATTCTGATCGTTGACGACAACCAGGCGAATCGTACCGTCCTGACCGCCTATTTCCGTCGCACCGAGCATACGGTTGAGTGTGTCGAGAATGGCGAAAAAGCTCTCGAAAAGATCAAGGGGGGCGGATTTGACCTGGTTTTCATGGATATGGAGATGCCGGTCATGGATGGCTATACCGCGACACGCCTCATTCGTGAATGGGAGGCGGAAACCGGCCTCGATCCGTTGCCGGTGATAGCGCTGACCGCCAACGCCCTCAAAGAGGATCGGTTGAGAAGCCTTGATGCCGGCTGCACGGTTCACCTGACCAAGCCGATCAAGAAGAAAAAGCTCCTGGAGGTTGTGGCGGAATATGGCCGGTATCAGGGCAGTGAGACTCCGGGCGATACGAAGGACGAATCAATAATGGATGCGGGGAGCTCGGCAGGGAAAATAACGGTAGTCTGCGACGCTGACCTTGAAGACCTCATACCCGGTTACCTGGAGGACCGGAAGGTTGAATGCCAATACATCAAAAATCTTGCGGTCAATGGAGAGTTCGGGATGGTGCACACAATCGCCCACGGCATGAAAGGGTCGGGCGGCAGCTATGGATTCTCGATGATATCGGAGATTGGCCGGGATATGGAGATTGCCGCCAGCAACGGTAATCCCGACGATATAGTGAAGCAGATTGATGCCCTTGAGGCCTATCTGCAGGCAGTTGAAGTCCGTTATGGCGAGTGAGGGACTTGCGCCTGCACGCCTTTATCCCGCCGTCCTGAACATAATGACGTCGGCCTCGGTCATTGTCTCGCCTTCCAGCTCAATTATCCCCCGCACGTCAATGAGCCGGCGCCGGTCGCGGACTATCTCGCCGATTACCGTTATCTCGGTACCGGTTGGGACCGGTTTGCGGTAGCGCAGGCGCATTTCGCTGGTCACCACCTGGAGCCCGCGGGCCATGCAGGCCTGGGCGCATATTTCGTCCAGCAGGGCCGAGAGGATGCCCCCGTGGACTATCCCCTGCCATCCCTGAAAATGCTCCGGAATCCGGACGCGGGTCTCGGCCCGGCCTTTCTCCGGGTCGGTCGTGAAAACGGCGTGAAGGCCGATGGGATTGTGATCGCCGCAAATGAAGCAGTGGTTGTCGTCGTTTACCTGCATTGGGTCTCCAGTGGTTTGTTGTCCTTGCCTTCAGTAATCCAGTAGGTTTGCTTGTGCCGGGCGCGGGTCAGTTCCGCCAGCCGGCTTTCAGCGGCGGCGCGGCAGGCAAAGGTGCCGATCATGAACCGGTTGCCGTTGTCGTCCTGGCGCCAGAGTTCGAAGGCGTTTTGATTTTCGTGCACTCAGTAAGCCCAATAGGGGCCGATGCCCAGATTGGACCTGGTTCCGTAGATGCCCACGGCAATGGAGCGGTCATAGAAGAAGGGGAGGCCCCAGTCGAAGTAGCCTCCGAAGGATGGCCCGCCGACTTCGCGGAATGCACTATTAGCGGTACTGAACAGTTTGTCTGCGTTGCCTATGCTGAAATTTACACTGCCGCTTGGTGCAAATCCGTCGCCGTAGTTGACGGCTGTCAGATCCAGTCGGAACAGGGGACTGTACCAATCCAGGTTGGAACTCAGAGGCACTTTGTCTATCGGGTCGTCATAAAAAATTCCGTTGGAGCCGCTATCTATGAAACTGGTGTAGATGCTGCCCTTGAACTCAGTTATGAAATCACCGACATGGTTTGTGGGATAGGTTGTGACTCCTGAGAGGGTATTGTTCGGCTGCGTGCCTATGCCGAGAATCAACTTGCCGCTGGCGGTTCTGGCTCCTCCCAGAGGAATATAGTTCATTTGTACTATGACCCCGTTGTTGTAATCCGTGCCGAGTTTGGCAACGGGGTTTTGCACCTGTCTCTCGACGGGAACGGCAATTCCCGTGCAGTTCGAACCGTTGCAGGTGAAGTACGGAACGTCGACGTTGCCGTTGTTATCGCTTGATGCGCATCCCGTTCCGCAGTCTTCAGCAAAGAGACCGACACCTAGTATCCCGTTATATCCAGCTTCCTTTGGGTCTGCATTCAAAATCACGTTCAATGGGTTGCAGACGCCGGGGATAGAGGCTGCAGAGTAGGTCGGGTCGATAATCTGAATAGGGATGTTGCTTGCGGTTTCGCCTCCCAGCTTGACATCGGCCCACTTCACCGGCCCCCAGGTTGCAGTGCCGTCCAGATATGGCACACATTCGGCAATGGGTGCCGAACCAACTGTTACCTGATTCAGAGAAAGGCCGGCGATCTGACTAGTGTTGAATAGTCGCAGGCCATAACTACCGGTGTCCAGGAGAACGTTGCCGACAACCTGGCAATTTCCCGTATCGGGGTTGCAGACCGTGACGCTGACGGTCGGTTTGTTGATGTACGATTGGTCATTGGGAACGGTAATGGCAACGACGTTTGGTGAAGTATCGATGACCCCGGGATCCGTCGAGTCCGAGGAATGGCTCGATCCGCCACCGCCGCCGCAACCTGCTATCAGACCAACTAGCAGAACGAAAGTAACGAGTTTATTTGATTTCATCGATGTTCACTCCATTGGGGATCAATGAGGGTACGTAAGCCTTCCCTTGCAGGTTGCGCATGTGTCCCCATTTTTCCACAACCACCTTGTCCGAACTTACCATGGAACGACGCTGGCCCCGCATTCGCTTTGCCTGACCCAGAGCCTGCCTGTACCCGGACGTATAGGACCCCAGAATCGGTGTCAGGTCGGGGTGTGATACTCCTTTCCAGGTAACGGCAAACACAATTCCCGAGGGGGTAATGTACTCCCGTACGTTGGTCGCGCCGGTTTTGATTTCCTGTACCGTGTAGCCACTGCTGGCGGCGGTTGTCGTCTGGGATGCTGCGGATGCCTTGCGAGCGGCCGAGACGGGAGTGGCCCGTTCGCCGAGCGCTGCCTCAGCCCGGCTGGTGAATGTAAGCGGCGCCATCAGAAGGCCTGGAATCAGGGTAAGAGCAAAAAGTTGTAGTCTCATGTCTGGCCGGCTCCTTTCGGGTGTGCAAACCAAATTACTTACATTTTCCCATCCCAGACCCGGTGTGTCCAGCAAATCATGGTCATGGGGGCAAATGTATTTGGCGAAGGCTTGCGCAAACGGCTTATTCACGGGACAATTGAGGTACTCATACTATTTGCCCGAGAGGTTACAATGAGCTGCATCCTTGCATTCGACCAGGGGACCACCAGTTCCCGCGCCATTGTCTTTGACAGCACCGCAACAATCCGGGCCATTGCCCAGCGGGAATTCCGCCAGATATTTCCCCGCCCCGGCTGGGTGGAGCACGATGGCCGCGAGATATGGGCCACCCAGGTTGGGGTGGCGGCCGAAGCCCTTTCCCTGGCAGGCATCACTCCCCGGGAGGTGAAGGCCATCGGCATCACCAACCAGCGGGAGACGACGCTCCTCTGGGACCGCCGGAGCGGCGAGCCGCTCCACAATGCCATTGTCTGGCAGGATCGCCGGACTGCCGAACTCTGCGACCGGCTCAAAGCGGACGGCCTGGAGCCGCTGTTCCGGGAAAAGACCGGCCTTGTTCTGGATGCCTACTTTTCCGGCACAAAGCTGGCCTGGCTGCTGGACAACGTGCCCGGCGCCCGCCAACGGGCCGAAGCGGGGGAGCTTGCCTTCGGGACGGTGGACTCCTGGCTGGTCTGGAACCTGTCGGGAGGACGGCTTCACATAAGCGATGCAAGCAACGCCTCCCGAACGCTTCTCTTCAATATCACCACCCTTGACTGGGACGACGAGCTGCTGGCGATCCTCGGCATTCCCCGGGCCGTTTTGCCCAGGGTGGTGGATTCCAGCGCAATTTACGGAGAGACTGCCGGCGATCTCTTCGCGGCGGCTATCCCCCTTGCCGGCATGGCCGGCGATCAGCAGTCGGCCCTCTTCGGCCAGGCCTGCGGCACTGCCGGAATGGCGAAAAACACCTACGGAACCGGCTGTTTCCTTCTGATGCATTGCGGTGAGCGCCCGGTGGTTTCCCGGCGCAACCTCCTTACCACTGTGGCCTGGCAACTTGGCGGACGTGCCGAATATGCCCTGGAGGGGAGCGTGTTCGTTGCGGGCGCTGCGGTACAGTGGCTGCGGGACGGCCTTGGCATCATCCGCTCCTCCGGCGAGGTGGAGGCCCTGGCGGCCAGTGTCCCGGATAGCGGCGGCGTCTGCCTGGTGCCTGCCTTCACCGGTCTCGGCGCTCCCCACTGGGACCCATACGCCCGGGGGACCATCGTCGGCATCACCCGCGGCACCACCGCCGCCCATATTGCCCGGGCCACCCTGGAGAGCATCGCCTTCCAGAGCGCCGACCTCCTCACTGCCATGGAGGGGGATTCCGGCATCAGCCTGGCAGAGCTTCGGGTTGACGGCGGCGCCACCGCCAATGGCCTCCTGATGCAGTTCCAGGCCGATCTCCTGGGGGTGCCCGTGGTGCGGCCCAGGATCAGGGAGACCACGGCTTTGGGGGCTGCCTACCTGGCGGGGCTGGCGGTTGGGATGTGGAGCGACCGGCAGGAGATTGCCGGCCACTGGCAGGTGGACCGGATATTTACTCCCGCCATGGGACGGGCTGAGGCTGCCGATCTGCGGGGGCGGTGGGAACGGGCGGTGGAGCGGGCCCGGGGCTGGGAGGCGCCATGACGCGAGCGAAGCTTTTGCAGCGGCTGGAGAGCGAGAAAAACTGGGATCTGCTGGTAATCGGCGGTGGCGCCACCGGCCTTGGGGTTGCGGTTGAGGGGGCAAGCCGCGGTTACCGGACGCTGCTTCTGGAGCGTGACGACTTCGGCAGCGGCACGTCCAGCCGGAGCACCAAACTGATTCACGGCGGGGTCCGCTACCTCCAGCAGGGGAACATCTCCCTGGTGCTCGAAGCCCTCCACGAACGGGGGGTGCTGATCCGGAACGCCCCGCACCTTGTCCATAACCTCTCTTTCGTGGTGCCGCTTTACGACTGGTGGGAGGGGCCCTTCTACGGCATCGGGCTGAAACTGTACGATATGCTGGCCGGCAAGCTCGGCTTGGGGCCTTCCCAGCTTCTCTCCCGGGACGAAACTCTGCAGCGCATCCCAACCGTTGAACCGTCCGGGTTGCGGGGCGGGGTGGTCTATCACGACGGGCAGTTCGACGATGCCCGGCTGGCCGTGGCGCTTGCCCGTACCTGTGCCGATCTGGATGGCGTTCCCCTGAACCGTTTCGAAGTATCCGGCCTGCTCAAGAGCGGGGGCCTGATTCGCGGCGTGGCGGCCATTGATCGGGAGAGCGGCCGTGAATACGAGATCGAGGCGCGGGTGGTGGTTAATGCCACCGGGCCGTTTTGCGATGCCCTGCGGCAATTGGACGAACCCGGCGCGCACCCGATCATCGCCCCGAGCCAGGGGGTGCATCTGGTGCTCCCCCAGGATTTCCTCCCCGGCGCCAGCGCCATCATGGTTCCCCACACCGACGATGGGCGGGTGCTCTTTGCCGTACCCTGGCACGACCGCGTCATCGTCGGCACCACCGATACGCCGGTGGACCGGATTAAGGCCGAGCCGCGTCCTCTGGCGCAGGAGGTGGAGTTCCTGCTGGAGCATGCGGGGCGCTACCTTTCCCGTGATCCCGGCACGGCAGACATCCTGAGCGTCTTTGCCGGTCTGCGCCCCCTGGTGAAAGGTGGAGATGCGGCCAATACCGCGGCACTGTCCCGCGATCACACCCTGCTGGTTTCTGCCGGCGGACTGCTCACCATCACGGGCGGCAAGTGGACCACGTACCGAAAGATGGCCGAGGACACGGTGACCAGTGCCGCCAGGCTGGCCGGCCTGGAAGAGCGGCCATCGAGAACTGCCGAGCTTCCAATCCATGGCTGGCTCCCCGAGCCTGACGCTGCCGGCGAGTGGTCCATGTACGGAACCGACGGGGCCGGTCTTGGGGAGTTGTGCGCCGAAAGGCCGGAGTTGCGAGGACTGCTTCATCCCCGCCTGCCGTACCGTCTGGCCGAGGTGGTGTGGGGGGTGCGCCACGAGTGGGCGAGAAGTCTCGAGGATCTGTTGAGCCGCCGTACCAGGGCGTTGATACTCGATGCCCGCGCCGCTAAAGAAGCGGCACCGGCGGTGGCTGCCCTGATGGCGCAGGAACTGGGGCGCGACGAACAGTGGCAGGCGGAAGAGGTTGCGGCTTTCAATGCCGTGGCAGATGGCTATCTTCCGTAATTCGAGGCGCATCCCTTAGATTCTTGGAACAACTCTGCGGTTTATCCGTTTGTATACGAAAAAAGGCCAGTCCCTGCGGACCGGCCTTTCTTGCGTCATGGATGCATCGTCCTGCTATTTCTTCTTGTCTGCCTTCGCATCAATGGTAGCGGCCTTCATTGTGTACTGAACCGTTGCCTTCGAGCCGACTTTCAGATCGCCGGTCACCTTGGTGTCTTTGTCCTTGGCGATTTCCCACTTTTCTTTCCCCTTTTGGATGACGATCATGTTGTCCTTCACTTCAAGGACGGGCCCCGTGGCCTGATAGGTCTTGGTGCCGGCAAAAGCCACGGACGAAGCGAGCATCAGGGCGGCGGTGAGCAGTGCGGTGCGTTTCATGGGTTTCCTCCTTGGTGTCGTGAAGCTGAAATGTATGGTTTTTAACGATACTCGATAAGGTCACGTTGTCAATCGGAGGGAGTCGCTTTATCGCGATCGGCGGGGCTGAAGATGCGGCAACCTGCGCACCGGCCAACCGGCTGATCATGTAAAAGAAGAAAGTTGCCGAACGAGGGGAGGGGGATGACAGGTTCTTGTTATTCAGGCATAGAAAAGTGTGAAAAAGATAAATCTGTCCCGGATTTACGTCCTGGTGTCCTCCCTTAGGCGGATGAAATAACCTTTAAGAATTTCTCCCGGTTGACCTTGAGTCTGAATTGGCTTATTAAAGAGTGTATACGTTCGTGCGATTTAGGGCGTTTTTAGTGTTTGGCTGAGGCTCTCTGCCTGTGGCCAGTAATGTGATTGGAGGCAATTTCAGGTGTTGCCCTCGTTGAAGCATCTCCATGTTACCTGCGCCATCATCGAACGTGACGGCCTCGTTCTTGCCGCCCAGCGAAGCACCGCAATGAGCTTGCCGCTCAAGTGGGAGCTTCCCGGTGGCAAGATCGACCCCGGTGAATCGTCCGAAGAATGCCTCCGGCGGGAACTTGTGGAAGAGATGGGAATCCACGTGTCCGTCGGTAAACACCTCCCCCTCAGCACCCACCATTATCCAACCTTCACCGTCACGCTCCATCCATTTGTCTGCTCCATACAATCTGGTGAAATCGTCCTCCACGAACACGCTGCCGTAACCTGGCTCTCCCCGGAAGAACTACACGCCCTCGACTGGGCTGAGGCCGATGTGCCGGTGATTGAATCGTACCGGCTTGCGTGCCGAATTAGTAAGGATTATGGATGAGACCACTGATTACACTGCCGGTTTTACCGGTAAAAGAGAGGCTCTAAGCGCAGAAAATGCGTTATTTTGGGGCAAATTCGATGATAATCCAGGTGGTTAGCTTGGTCCGACCCCGTATCCGCTAGGGTCGCTTCTTGTTGGCTCTCCTTGTTGGCTCTCTGACCCCTTGTTGGCTCTCTAGCTTT
Organism: Geobacter benzoatilyticus; assembly: GCF_017338855.1. NCBI lineage: Bacteria > Pseudomonadati > Thermodesulfobacteriota > Desulfuromonadia > Geobacterales > Geobacteraceae > Geobacter > Geobacter benzoatilyticus. The sequence goes on along the minus strand of NZ_CP071382.1, from coordinate 3,105,935 downwards.
AGATAGCACACCCTAACCGGTGATTTACGAGTTATGCCATAGAGACGAATAATGATAAGGAGCTAAAATGTTCTTCGGTGAAGAAAATAATGCGCAGGTGTTGGGCAAGTTTTTACGCAAAGCTGAAGCCGCCCATGTTGAGGATGCTGTTAGAGCAAAACGGCTGTCCATTTCAAAAGAAATTATCAGCTATATCTACAAGTCTCCGGAAGGATGGGATGATCGTTGTACCTTCAATATAAAGCACATTGGTAATCAATTCATACAATGGTTGCGAGATTTTGATTCTTCAAAAAATGACCATATAGATCATATTTATTGCATAGTTTATCGATTTCTTTGTGAATTTGATTTCTTGGTTGGCCCTGGTAAAGAGCTGAGTATGGAGCTTAGGCGTATTAAGGATCAAATTCAGTCTGACGAAGGTGAGATGGATGGAGATGTCCGCTCACAAATAATATATGCCTCATATGTGATGCCAGCTAACATTGCAAAAGAGTTCATAAATGACAGTAATATTGCGAGTTTTCGAGAGTTTGAGGCTAAGAAAAGCGAGGCCGCTGCTCTGAAGAAACAGTGGGATGAGGAGATTGAAGTTAAGAAAGACGAAGCAGACGCCATCAAAGATAAGCTGAATGAATATAAAATAGGCTTCAATTTTATTGGTCTTTATAAGGGTTTCGAGGATTTAGGTTCAAAGAAAAATACAGAAGTAACAAATTTGTTTCGGTCACTAATTCTTATGGGCATTGTTATTGTGTTGCCATTGTTAATAGAAATAATAGTTGCATTTAATGGCATATATCAAAGCAAATCTTTAGGTATAGACCACCTATTTGTAGTCATACCGTTATTATCTACAGAAATTATTCTAATATATTATTTTAGAGTAATTTTACATAATCTAAATTCGGCAAAAGCTCAGAAAATGCAAATAGAACTGAGGCAAACATTATGTCAGTTTATTCAAAGTTACGCAGAATTTTCAGAGAAAATCAAAAAACAAGATAAAACTGCTCTCGAAAAATTTGAAAATTTAATCTTCAGTGGAATACTTGCAGATCCTGAAAAGCTACCAAGCACTTATGACGGAATAGACCAAATTGGGAAACTTGTAAAATCGTTAAAGGGGCCATGAAGCTTTAAGGTTCGTGAGAAGGCATAACCAGGCCGGTGGAGCGGTGCAGGCCCACTCACCGCCCACGACGTTTAACAAAGAACTTACAAAGGAGAAATTTTGATTCACCAAATCGAAACAGCGCTAAAGATCGGTGGATTCATCGTAAAGACCGCAACAGCAATTGGTGCACTGTTGCTGCTAATCTATTGCAGCCGTATCGGATTCTACCCAAGCGGAGTAACGCTAGGAGACACCTTGCTATTTGTCTTCTTTTCGCTTGGGTTTTGTTTTGCGTATGGAATCCTCTTTTACCTATTGTTTTGTATGGGGTGTCTATTCACGCCTTTTTTCCGTTGGGTTCAGAAGGTTTTTGTCCATATGAAAATAGTAAGGTTCTTCAAGAAACCACTCAATCCATGGCCGCAGGTCGGTATACTTAGATGGAGTGACCTCGGCGTCGTTCTCCCTGGCGGGGTCATGCTCCTTATTGTGCTGCTTGTAGGGAATAATAAAAATGAAATGGCCCTTGGTTTAACCGGAGCAGCTGTCATGATTTTTTTCTGGTGGACGTTTATCTTGAAAAACTTCTGGATTATGACCGACTCGACACTAATACTCACGAATAATAGCGCTAAAACGAATAAAAGCCCTGACTTATTAGTGCGTTACAAGAGACCTGTTGTTTGGATAATGTATCTATTAATACCACTTTTTGTTTTTCGAGGTATGCTCGGGTTAACTCTTGATGTCGCCGCCAAGTTAATTGGTATTCGCTCAGAACATGTTTCAGTTCAGTTAGCAAAAGAACGAGTCCAACTTGTACAAAAACTTTTTAAGGGACTGCCGGAGTTTACTGATCGCATTGAGGCATTGTCAGATGGCAATGGAGCAATTCTGAAAGGAGTGGACATCCTTTTCCAAGGCATCGGCAACAGGACTTTAATCTCTATTCGCACCTCTAAGGAGGAGGTTAGAATTCCTTTCCCATCTCAAGATGTCATAGTCGTAAGCGCAATACCAAACTCGAAACTCCAAGCAAATTTAACCAGTAGATCCCAATGATCTTCTAGAAAACAGACTCATTCTTTGGTGCCACTGAGCGAGAAAGACTAGATGTTCAACAAAGCGCAACAGCGGTGAACCCGCTGTGCTCACAGCCGTTGAACCAAGGAGGTAAAATGACACAAGAAACTAACAACGAGGACAAAACCACTTTGGAATGTCTTCAAAAAGTACTTGATGAAACACAAGAAACAATTCGTGCATATGATACCAAAGCGGAAGTTCTTGCTATCATCCTGACTTTGGTTGTCGGAATTATAAATTTCGGAGTAGTCACCGAAAGTTGCAAGGCTCATTGCGGGATAAAGTTCATATCGGTAGCCTCAATGTCTCTTGGAATTATGACACTCTTTGCTGTAGGGATGGTTCTTTATCCCCGGAAAAATCTTTTCCAGAATATTGATTCTGGCGAATTCATACCGAAGAGGACATATTTCGTTTCATTGTGTCAACGGCAATCGAAAATTGACCCACCTTACCGGTTGATCGGAAATTGAAAAATGACCCACCTTCCTGGGTTAATCATCAATCTGAGGTGTCGGTAGTTGCTGTCCGAGAATGCCAGCGCGTCGCTTCTCTTTCAGTCGATAGCTGTCGCCCCTGATCTGGATAACGTGGGAGTGGTGCAGCAGCCGGTCGAGCATGGCTGATGTCAGTGCCGTATTGCCGCCGAAAGCCTGTTCCCATTCTCCGAAACTCAGGTTCGAGGTGAGAATGACGGACCCGGTCTCGTACCTTTTGGCGATTACCTGGAAGAACAGGTTCGCCTGCGTTTCGCTGAACGGGAGGTACCCAATCTCATCAATGATGAGCAGTCTCGGCCCCAGGACACTGCGCCGCATTACTTCCTTGTACCGCCCCTGCCGCTGGGCGCTTTCGAGTTGCAGCATCAGATCGGCGGCGGAGATGAAGCGCACCTTCACGCCGCACTGGGTTGCCCGATAGCCGAGCGCGATGGCGAGATGAGTCTTGCCGGTGCCGCTGGGCCCGAGCAGGATTACATTCTCCCGGCGCTCTAAAAACGCCATCGCCGACAGGTCCAGGATTCGCTGCTTCGGGGCTCCGGTGGCGAACTCAAAGTCATAATCCTCGAGGGTCTTGATCGCGGGAAAGCCGGCGAGCTTTGCCATTGTGTGGCGTGAGCGGCCTTGCCGGACCTCGTTCTCGGCCTTGAGGACCTGTTCGAGGTAGTCGATGTAGGAGGACTCCTGCTTTGCCGCGGCATCGGCAAGGTCGGCGTACACATCGGTCACCGCCAGAAACTTCAAGTCGTCGCAGAGAGTAACCATGCGCTGGTGCTGGATGTCGCTCATAGCCGCCCCTCCTGAAGGATCTGCTCATAAAAGGAGGCTGGGCGCTGAAGCGGGATCACCGGCCACGGCATTGGAGTGATGATTTCCGGCTTGCCCGGCTCGACCGCAACCCTTGGCGGCAACGACAGCATCGCCGGTCGCTCTATTTCGAGCCGATCGCAGGGCCGCTCGCCGGTTTCGCCATGGATGCGGCAGTTGGCTACGTCCTTAAGCCAGTTTCGGACCTCGATGTTCGCGGTCGCTACATCGAGGGTTAATCCTGCCTGCTTCAGGCGCGAGACCAGCGGGTAGTAGAAGCTGTACCGCAGGTAGCGGTTGAACCGTTCTACCTTCCCCTTGGTCTTGGCCCGGTACGGCTTGCACAGCCTGGGGATGAACCCGAAATGCTTGGCGGTGTCCCACAGGCCGGAGTGGAAGCGGTGGTTACCCTCACCGAAGGCGTTTCGCTCCAGCACGACGGTCTTCATGTTGTCATAGAGCACTTCGCGCGGGACGCCGCCGAAGAAGGAGAATGCCATCTCGTGGCACTCCCGAAGGACGTCGAACGCCTGGCTGGTGGTGAAGATGACGAACGAATCCCGGCTGAAACCTAGAGTTCCCACGAACGCGTACAGCGGGTGCTTCCCCTTGCGCAGTTCGCACCAATCAGCTTGCATCTGCTTGCCGGGCTCCGTTTCGAACCGGACAACGGGTTCCGGCGTGACGCGGGAATACAGTGTCGCCAAAAACGTTCTGACGGTGCGTTCGCAGCCCTCGTAGCCAAGGCTTTTGATCTCCCGAGCAAGCACCGGAGCGGGAATCCGATGCGGCAGCGCCGCCTTTACCCGCTCTTCGAGAAACGCTTTAAATGGGTCAAGCTTCCCCGGTCGCTTCACCCGTTCTTTGTAACGGGGATCGGCGGTCGACCTGAGAAACTTTCTGACCGTGTTTCGGCATAGCCCGGTGATCCGCGAGATCTCACGAATGCTCTTGCCCTGCTTCTTGAGAATTCTGACTTCCATACACTCTTCCTTTCCGATCATGCCGACCCTCCAGGTCGGCTAGGTTATCAGGAAGAGTGGGTCAATTTTCAATTTCCGAAGTGGGTCATTTTTACATTGCCGCTAACACATTGGACATACAGCCAGCTTTTAAGAAACTTGATGAATATCTCCAACAAGTCAACACTACCGATTGGAAAAGAGAGATTGCCTACGAGGTACTTAAAACTTCCTGCATCAGGGACTATAAGCATTTTTGGTTTCATATCGGTATCCGGTGTGCCGCCGTTACCCTGCTCTGCATGCTCGCACTTCTTGTAGGGATTGCTTACTATGGCTAAGACGATCGACGAAATACTCCAGAAGTACTATGACGAAGCCGATGAAGGAATGGTACAGAAAGCTCCTTCAACTCTGAATCGAGGTGAAGGAACAGAGAAAGAGTACTTCATTTATAAAATTGATCTGGTTGGCTCAACAATTTTTACTTGGTCGAGATCTCATCAGACATACTTGAAAATGGCACACACTTTTCTCTCCGCAGTCGATGAAATTACCCGCCGATATGGAGCTGACGACAACCAAGTGGAGTATGCTGGTGATAGTGTAATTGCATATTTTCCTAAATCTGTAGGTGCAATAAATGTACTTGCAGCCGCTTATGTTTGCCGGGATGCAACACTTCGTATGAAATCACTTGATGCTACTTTGAAAAAGTTTCCATATTTCACTAAAACGGTAGTCCACTTCGGGAAACTAATTATGGCAAAGATAGGGCCTCACGGGGATTCCATGGTGAGCGCGATCGGACCAGAGTTGCACAAAGCCTGTAAGATGGAAAAAAATGTGTCCGCAGGTGAAGGTCGGGCATCCAAGGAATTTATGGGACAACTGGAAGGCAGGCAAAAGATCTTATTGAAAGGGAATTATAAGGAAACACAAGTCCTGAAACAACCGGAAACAAATCCCATTTCCAGAGGACTACTAGCTGAAGCTTTCAGTAAATATATAGATCCAAGCCCCCTTTTGAGTATCACGCCGAATAATTTGTCTCCTTTTGCGATACAGAAAGGTATATCTACGCCTTTAAATTTACTAAGTGCGCTGGCACCTCCTGTGCAGCCTAGCAATCATACGCTGCAATATGAAACGAAGCGTGAGCTGATTGATTACTCAATCAGATGGGATATGATTCCGAAATATTTTGAAATGAGTAGAAAATAGTGAAGTAGTAGTTCAGCACAACAACTGACTAAGCATGGATATACAAAAAAGGATAGTTAGCAATGTTATCAGCTGAAAAAAAAGTTATTCTCAATGAGCTTGTTTGCGATTGTCTCGACGAGGCAGAGAGCATTTGGGAAGAGGTCGGTCCGAAGGTTTTAAAAAAAGCAATGGCCGCTATGTACGAATCTGCCGAGGTATCACAAATACCTGGACATCCTATAGTCGAATCAGGGAAACCAAAAGTTGATACATTTATTGCTATGGCGGTTGACATGAGAGATTCTACAAATCACCTCATGTGTGCAATAAGCTCAAAGAATGCTAAAATTAGTCAACTGCAAAGGATATTTTATGAAACATCGGCACTTTTGCCAGCAATGGCTAAACTTATAATGTTTGAGGATGGGAGTGTAACTGAATATCTTGGTGATGGAGTGTTAGGGTTATTTAGAGTATCTGAAAAAAATACTGACGCAATTTATTCTGCAAACAAAGCTAGCAGGAATTGCTTGTATGCGGTTAGTGACATTATAAATCCAATATTATATGAGAGATATTGTTTGCCACCATTAGCTATCGGTATTGGCCTAGCAATTAGCAAAGCTGTTGTAACACTTGTAGGGACAGATGATTACAAACAACCAAAAGCATTTGGCGAATGCGTTTTTAGAGCCACAAAGCTTTCAGGTGGAAACAATGAAATTATAACTGATGAAGCCCTTAAGAATGCTTGGCCTAGCAGTAAAACCGGAACTCTTAAATTTTTAAAAAGGAATATAAAAAATATAGATGGTTATTTACTGTATAAAGATAGTGCATAAGCGAGTACTTGGCATAGGGTGAATTCAAATTGCAAGTGCACCACGTGAATTTCGAAAGAAGAGAATAGAAGGGTCAGAAGAGAATAGAAGGGTCAGGTCTACATTCTACATAACACCGGTTTTAAAGTATATCCAATCGATTCGGTCAAGGTCAAGGAGCCCGTTTTCCCCGCGGTTTTCCCCGCTGCACCCAGCAAACTAGCGCAGGAACGGAATGGTGTTCCTGATCTTACTCGTGGTCATCATTGCCGCCGTCATCTATATAAAAACAACTGATGATCATGGAACCAAACCACAAAAAAATATAGCCTTGACATTATATAACCTGGAAGCTATTTTTAAAGCATAAGGGATGAAATATGGCGTGGAAAGTTGTAACAGTTGAATACTTCGATGATTGGTTTCTGAACTTGAATGCTTTGGAACAACAAGATGTGTTGGCCGCCATATTCGTTCTTGAACAATACGGCCCGACGTTGGGCAGACCACATGTTGACAGTCTCAAAGGCACTGACAAGGTAAAGAACCTAAAAGAACTCCGCGTGCAACACAAAGGTAAACCGTACCGTGTTTTTTTCGCCTTTGACCCTCTCCGCCAAGCAGTGATGCTCTGCGGCGGAGACAAAACCGGAAACAAGCAATTCTACGAAATCATGGTCCCTATTGCAGAGCGCGAGTTTCTGAACTATCTGCAAGAACTGGAGTGAGTTATGGCAAAGCATCTTTCGGAGTTAGTGAAAAAAGTAGACCCGACTGTAGTCGCAGCAGCGCGAGCTAAAGCGGATCAGGAAATTTTTGAGCTTCGCCTTGCTCAGCTACGTCAAACCGTTGAGATGTCGCAGCATGATCTTGCGGTAGCCCTTGGAATATCGCAACCCTCCGTGGCAAACCTCGAAAAACGTGGTCATGAGGTCAAGATTTCTTCCCTGAAGCGATATGTTGAGGCACTTGGCGGCAAACTGTCTCTGGATGTCGAACTGGCGGACGGTCGTCACATCGGCATAAACGTCTAGCGCTTACATATGGAGAAGTTATATTAAAAGGTCGTGAGTCAGCCTCAAACCGTGAGGAGGACAAGCGACCTTCTCATTTTTGCACGGACTGAAAAGGGGACAACGGACTGAAAAGGGGACAGGCTACTTTTTGAGCTACGGATTTTCACGCCAGAGTACCAAAAACCGGGACAGATTTATTTATCGTTAATGAGCATATGTGTGTGGGCTGAAATTAGAGAAAAATAGATCTGTCCCGGATTTCCGGTCCCGGATTTCCGCGGATTTCCGGTCGTCCCGGATTTCCGGTCCCGGATTTCCACGTAAGGTTAAACTGTCCAATCAATTATCTTGAGGGAAGGTACTCGTTGAAATTCACGAGTGTTATTAGTGATCAACGGGATTCCTAACGATACAGCGTGAGCGGCAATCAACATGTCCATGGAGCCAATGGGCGTGCCGGCTTTTTCAAGAGTTGCTCGAATATTGCCATAGGCGTGAGCCGCCGATTCATCATATGAAACTACCTCTAAAGGAATGACGAACTCATCCAGGGCCTTGGCGTTTTTCTCTCTATGTGCACTCTTGGCAACCCCGTAGCGCAATTCTGAGAGAGTTATAGAGGAAATGCCAATGTCGCCGATCTGGTACTCCAGAAAATGGTTAAGTACGGTGGCTGGCTGCTGCTTTATGATGTAAATGCAGATATTGGTGTCGAGCAGCAGTTTCATCAGAAACTTTCCCGCTTGTCCAGTTCAGGTTGTATGCGTTCGGACATGAAATCGCGGGAGAATTTCTTGAGGCTGCCGAAGAGGGAATTCCACGAATCAGTACGCGGGATTAACTGGACGACGTTGCCGCTTTTCTTGATGAATACCTCGCAGTCTTCGAAACGAAATTCTTTTGGCAGCCTGACTGCCTGACTTTGTCCATTTTGGAATATCTTTGCCGTTTTCATACGAGGCCTCCGCAATAATATATATTTGAAGTATATATTTGCGTTTTTGTATTGGCAAGTAACATTTTAATATCGGCCCACCTTCTGGCATAGAAACGCATCACTGAAAAACCACTCGAAAACACAAACGCCGTGAGCCTCATTTAAAGGGCTCACGGCGTTTGAGCATCTGCTTTAGTCAATTCAATGAATTACAGCACCTTGTTCAGCGAATACTCGATGATCCCCTGGGCGCCGAGGGCCAGGAGTTCCGGCACGATCCGCCGCACTTCCTTCTCGTGGAGGATGCTTTCGATGGAGACCCAGTCTGAATTGTAGAGATGGGCCACCGTGGGGCGGTTGAGGCTCGGCAATATCTTCGTGATTGCCTCGACTTTGTCGTTGGGGGCGTTCATCTTGAGCCCAACCATCCCTTCGGCGGCCAGGGACGCCTTGAGGAGCGTGGCGATGGTCTCGATTTTCTGCCGCTTCCAGGGATCGGCCCAGGCGGCTTTGTTTGCGATGAGAACCGGCACCGACTCCATGAGGTCGCAGACGATGCGCAGGCCGTTGGCCTTGATGGTGGAGCCGGTTTCGGTCACCTCAACGATGGCGTCGCAGAGGCCGTCCACCACCTTGGCCTCGGTGGCCCCCCATGAGAACTCCACGTTCACCGGGATGTTCCGCTCGGCAAAGTAGCGCTTGGTGAAGCCTACCAGTTCGGTTGAGATGGTGGCGCCGTGGAGGTCTTCGGGCTTCTGCACCGTGGAGTCCTTGGTGACCACCAGCACCCAGCGGGCCGGGCGGCGGGAGACCTTGGAGTAGACCATCTCGCAGACTTCCACCACGTCGGAGTCGTTTTCCCGCACCCAGTCGCGGCCGGCGATGCCGGCGTCGATGGTGCCCCGCTCCACGTATTTCCCCATCTCCTGGGGACGGATCAGCTTGCAGTTCAGTTCGTCGTCGTCAACGCCGGGGAAGTAGCTGCGGGAGGAGATGCTGATCTGCCAGCCGGACTTCCTGAAAAGGTCTACAGTGGCGTTTTCGAGGCTCCCCTTGGGGATGCCGAGGTTCAGGAGGTTGCTCATTTCTTGTAGACCTCCTTCGGATCGAAGAGGGGGTTTGAGTGCTCGACCCACTGGCCGTCCTCCCACCGCACGTAGAAGCAGCTCCGGTTGCCGGTGTGGCAGGCGGCCGGGCCGTTCTGCTTAACCTTGATGACTACCGAGTCGGCGTCGCAGTCGGTGAGAACCTCGATAACCTCCTGGGTGTTCCCCGACTCCTCACCCTTCATCCAGTACTTGTTGCGGGTGCGGCTGAAGAACCAGGTTTTGCCCGACTCGAGGGTCAGGTTAAGGGTTTTTTCGTCCATGAACGCCACCATGAGAACCTCGCCGGATTCGTGGTCCTGGATGATGGCGGGAATGAGCCCACCCATTTTCTGAAAATCGATCTGGATCATGACTGTTTACGCGCCTCCTCTGGAAAGTGTTCGTGAAAACAACCTGTGTTTAATACCGTGGCGCCTTAGAGAGTGTCAACAGAAGAAACGCCCCCTAGTCGGCTCATCCCTTCCTTTTCTCGACAAAAGCGTATAGTCTGATGGCCGGGTGACGGCGGCGCAAGTTCGAGACGTATTGTGACGCATCTTTGTCGCACAATCCACCAAAAGCATTGAAACACGGAGCAACGGAGCAATGGAGAAAAATCTGGGGGAAATGCGTTCAGTTTCCGGTCAGAAACGAATCACGTAACGTGGTGTTGATTGGTTTTCTCCGTGTGCTCCGTTGCTCCGTGTTATTACGAGTCCGTTACGGAGAATTTCATGCCCTTGACTTTATACTCCAGCAACCGGATGGAGCACCTCGTCGCCCAGCTCGGCGAGGTTTTGCGGCGTCCCCTGGCCGACCCCCTGGCGCCGGAGGTGATCGTGGTCCAGAGCAAGGGGATGCAGCGCTGGCTGGCCATGGAGCTGGCAAAGGTGATGGGCGTATGGGCCAACGGTGACTATCCGTTCCCTAATGCCTTTGTCTGGGACCTGTTCCGGAAGGCCCTTCCGGAGCTTCCCGCCGCATCTCCCTTCGACCCGGCGGTGCTGTCGTGGCGGATCATGGGGCTGCTCCCCGGTTTCCTGGACCAACCGGCCTTCGCTCCCCTGGCGGGATACCTGGCCGGGGGGCAGCGTGAACTGAAGCTCTACCAGCTTGCCGGCAAGATTGCCGATACCTTCGACCAGTACACCATCTTCCGCCCCGACATGATCGCCCGCTGGGAAAAGGGGGGCGAGAACCACTGGCAGGCCGTTCTCTGGCGGGAACTGGCGGGGGAGGGGAAGGGGCTCCACCGGGAGGCGGTGCGGAGCGAGTTCTTCCGGTGCCTGGGCCGGGGAGAGGTGGACAAGACCTTATTGCCGGAACGGATCACCGTCTTCGGCATTTCGTATCTCCCCCAGTTCCACCTGGACGTCTTCCGGCGCATCGCCGATGCCACCGAGGTGAACCTCTTCATCATGGGTCCCTGCCGGGAGTATTGGGCCGACATCCTCCCGGAGCGGATCATTGCCCGGCTCTCTCCGGAGGAGCGGGAGGTGCGGATCGAGGGGAACCCGCTCCTGGCCTCCCTGGGGCTCCTGGGGAAGGAGTTCTCGGACACCCTCGTAGAGTTGGGGGCCATGTCCGGCGCCGACACCGACCTCTACGGCGACGCCCCCGACACGACTATCCTCGGCATGGTGCAGAACGATATCCTCCGCCTGGAGGGGAGCAGCGGCGACCAGCGCCCCGTGGACGGGGCGGACCGTTCCATCCTGATTACCTCCTGCCACAGCCCCATGCGTGAGGTGGAGGTGCTCCACGACACCCTCCTGAACCTCTTTGCATCGTCGGACGGCCTCACCCCCCGCGACATCCTCGTCATGACGCCGGACATCGAGACCTACGCCCCCTACATCTCCGCCGTGTTCGACGGGTGCCGGGACCCGCGGCTGAAGATTCCCTACTCCATTGCCGACCGGAGCATCCGAAGGGAAGGGGGGCTGGCGGAAACCTTCCTGGCGATCCTCGACCTTCCCGGCAGGCGGTTCCCGGTGACCGCGGTCACGGAGATCCTGGCATCCCCGCCGGTTCACGCCCGGTTCGGCCTTGACGCCGGCGACCTGGAACTTATCCGCACCTGGCTGGAGGAGACCCGCATCCGGTGGGGGATGGACGAGGAGGAGCGGCGCCGGGCCGGATTCCCCCCCTACCGGGAGCACAGTTGGCGGGCCGGCCTCGACCGGCTCCTCCTGGGGTACGCCATGCCCGAGGAGGATTGCCGGATGGTGGAGGGAATCCTCCCCTTCGACGCCATGGAAGGGGAGGGGCCTGCGGTTCTCGGCCGCTTCACCGGTTTCGTGGAGGGACTCCATGCCCTGGTGGACGAACTGGACCGGCCACGCACCCTGACGGAGTGGGTGAGGCTCTGCCGGCGGATTCTCGATGACTTCTTCGCTCCCGGAGAGGAGGGGGCCTTCGACCTGGCCGCCCTGAACGGCATCCTCACCGAGCTTGAGACGGTGCGGGACGAAGCGGGGTTCGGGGGCGCGGTGGAACTGCCGGTGATCCGCGCCTGGCTCCGGGGGAGGCTCGACCGGGAGGTGCGGGGGCTCGGCTTCATGACCGGTGGGGTCACCTTCTGCGCCATGCTCCCCATGCGGAGCATCCCCTTCGCGGTCATCGCGCTCCTGGGGATGAACGACGGGGCCTTCCCACGCCAAAACCGCCCCCCAGGCTTCGACCTCATCGCCCGGGACCGGCGGCGGGGGGACCGCTCCCTGCGGGACGAGGACCGCTACCTCTTCCTGGAGGCCCTCCTGTCGGCCCGGCGGCATTTCATCATCAGCTACACGGGGCAGAGCATCCGGGACAACAGCGCGCTCCCCCCCTCGGTCCTCGTGGACGAGTTTCTCGACTATCTGGGGCGCCGCTTCACGGACGGCTCCCCGGAGTTCCCGGCGTCCCTCGTGACGAAACACCGGCTACAGCCCTTCAGCCCGGCCTACTTCACCGGCGACGGCACGCTCTTCAGCTATTCGGAGGAGAACCGCCGTGCCGTGGCCCAGCGCCTGAAGGGTGCCGTGCCGGTGCCGTCCTTCATGACGGCACCCCTGCCGGAGCCACCGGAGGAGCTGCTGACGGTCTCCCTCGCCGGCCTTCTCTCCTTTTTCGATAATCCGGCCCGGTATTTCGTGCGGACCCGGCTCGGCATCCGGCTCGATGAGCTTCCGCCCCCCCTGGACGACCGGGAGCCCTTTGCGGTGGACTCCCTTGACGCCTACCGGCTCAGGGAAGAGATGCTGGACCTGGCCCTGGCGGGGCGGGAACCGCGGGAAACCTTTGCCGTGGCCCGGGCCCGGGGGATACTGCCGCCGGCCCACCAGGGGGAGCTTCTGTTCCGGGGCCTTGGCGACGGGGTGGAGGAACTGGCTGCACAAATCAGGGCGCTGACCGGGGGAAGGGCGCCGCTGGAGCCCCTTACCCTTGACCTGTCCCTGGGGTCGTACCGGATCACCGGCACGTTGGGGGATATCTGGCCCGAGGCGCTTGTGCGCCACAAGGGGGCAAAATGTTCGGGGCGCGATCAGGTACGTCTCTGGATCGAGCACCTGCTGCTGAATCTTCTTGCCCGGGAGGGGTACCCGGCTGCCGCCATCCTCGTTGCCACCGACACCACCCTGAGTTTCGGGCCGGTGGAGGAACCCCTCGGCCACCTCGCAGCGCTCCTCGACCTTTATGGCCAGGGGCTCCGGGAGCCGCTCCGGTTTTTTCCCCGCACGGCGGCTGCCTATGCAAAAAAGGGAGAACTTGCCGCCGCCCGCACCGCCTGGGGAGGGGAGTTCTTTCCCGAGGGGGACGATCCCTATTACCGGCTCTGCTTCGGCGCTGTCGATCCCCTGGATGGGGAATTCGAGCGGATCGCAAAGACGGTTTTCGGACCCCTGGCCGAGCACAAGCAGGGTAAGGGGGAGTAGCGATGGAAACCTACAACAACCTCACAATTGACCTTTCGGGGCGCAACCTCATCGAGGCCAGCGCCGGAACCGGCAAGACCTACGCCATCGCCTGCCTCTATCTCCGCCTTGTCGTGGAAAGGGGGCTCAAGCCCGAGGAAATCCTCGTGGTTACCTTCACGGAGGCGGCTACCAAGGAACTTCGCTCCCGGATCCGGGAGCGGTTGCGGGAGGCCCGCGACGTCTTTGCCGGGGGAGCGACCACCGATGAGTTCCTGCTGAGCATGGCCGACCCCGGCCGCCCGGAATGGCCGGGAACGGAAGAGGCCCTCCGGCGCCTCGACCTGGCGCTTCGGACCTTCGACTGCGCCGCCATCTCCACCATCCACGGCTTCTGCTTCCGGGCCCTGCAGGAAAACGCCTTCGAGAGCGGCTCCCTCTACGACACGGAATTTCTGGCCGACCAGAACCCCCTCATCCAGGAGATCGTGGACGACTTCTGGCGCCGTACCTTCTTCGGCGCCGAGGCGCCGCTCCTGCCCCAGGCGCTGCGGCTCAAGTGGTCCTCCGAAGGGCTTGCCCGCTTCCTGCGGGGGAAGCTGGGCAATCCGGAACTGCTGGTGGTCCCCCTCTACGGCGATGACGAGGTGACGGCCCTTGTCCGGGAGTGCGAGGCCCTCTACGACGAGCTGGCCCGCCTGTGGGAGGCGAAGCGGGGGGAGATCGAGGAGATTATCTCCACCCACAAGGGATTGAGCCGTGCTCAGAAAACCTATCACCGAGATCTGGTTCCCGGCCTTTTGGAGGGGATGACGGATTACTTGGCTTCCGGGAATCCGTGGGATCTCTGTCCTGGATTCGAGAAGTTCACCACTGCCTTTATCCTGGGCCAGGCCCTGAAAAAAAACGAGCCGCCGGAACACCATTTTTTCGACCGGTGCGACCGGATGTTCCGGCTCGTGGAGATGCGCTATCAGGCCCTCCGGGGGGGGCTCTACACCTTCGCCAGGGAGCGGCTCTCTGTCCTCAAGGCCGAACGTGCCGTCCGCTCCTACGACGACCTCCTGACGGACCTCTACCGGGCGCTCCAGGGGCCCACCGGTGCCGACCTTGCCGAGCGTCTCCGCAGCCGCTACCGGGCGGCCCTCATCGACGAGTTCCAGGACACCGACCCGGTCCAGTACCGGATCTTCAGGGAGATTTACCGGGACGCGGCCACTCCTCTCTTCCTCATCGGCGACCCGAAGCAGGCCATCTACAGCTTCCGGGGGGCCGATATCTTCGCCTACCTGGAGGCCCGGGACGACGTCCCCGCGACAGCCCGCTTCACCATGGGGCAAAACTGGCGGTCAACTCCATCCATGGTGGAGGGGGTGAACACCCTGTTCCGGCAGAAGCGGGAGACCCCCTTCGTGGTGGAGGCCATCGGCTACCCAGAGGTGACGGCGGCCAAACGGGAGGAACCCCTCGTCCTCGAAGGGCGCGACCCGGCCCCCCTCCAGCTCTGGTTCATGGCGCGGACCCCCGAGGACGGCGCCGGCATCTCCATGGGGCCGGCCCGGGAAAGGATCGTGACAGCGGTGGGGGCCGAGATCGCCGGGCTCCTGGCCGACGGCCGGGAGGGGCGGGCGACCATCGACGGCAGGGGGGTGGTGTCCGAGGATATCGCCGTCATTGTCCGGAGCCACAAGGAGGCTGCCCTTGTCCAGGAAGGGCTGCGGGGGCTCGGCATCCCGTCGGTGGTCCAGAGCGCCATGAGCCTCTTTGCCACGGACGAGGCCCGGGAAATCTGCCGGATACTGGAGGCGGTCGCCGAACCATCCAACGAGACCAGGGTGCGGGCTGCCCTCGCCACAACCATCCTCGGCGTGTCGGGCAACGACATCGCCCGCCTCCTGGAGGACGAGCAGGGATGGGAGGAGCGCCTTGAAGCGTTCCGGGAGTACCACGAACTCTGGCAGGGACGGGGCTTCATGACCATATTCCGAACCCTTCTGGCCCGGGAGGGGGTGCGGGAGCGGCTCCTTCCCCTCGCGGACGGGGAGCGGCGGCTCACCAACGTCCTCCACTGCGGCGAGGTGATCCACGGTGCCGCCGTGGAGAGGAGCCTCGGCGTGGACCCCCTTTGCGCCTGGTTCGGCGAGCGGGTGAATTCGCCCCCTCCCGACGAGGAGTACCAGATCAGGCTCGAATCGGACGAAAAGGCGGTGCGGATCGTGACCGTGCACGTGAGCAAGGGGCTCGAATACCCCATCGTCTTTTGCCCCTTCACCTGGGGAGGCGTCAGGGATGACGGCGACACGGCCGTCTGCCATGACGGCTACCGTATGGTGGCCGATTTCGGCTCCCATGAGTACGGAACGCGCCGCCTGAAGGCGCGCAACGAGGCCCTGGCCGAAAACGTCCGGCTCCTCTATGTGGCTCTTACCCGGGCCAGGCACCGCTGCTACCTGGTCTGGGGGAAGTTCCGCTACGCGGAGACATCGGCCCTGGCCTATCTCCTCCACCATCCCGGCGACAGCCGTGAAGGCGACATTACGGTGGCAGTCGGCGAGGTGATGAAGGGTATCACCGACGAGGCGCTCCTGGAGCGTCTTGACGGCCTGAAGCATGAGGGGGGAGGGGCCATTGCCGTCACCGTGGACCCTGCGCCCGAAGCCCCACGCTTCCGGTCCGGAACGGGGGGCTCGGCAACTCCCGTCTGCCCCCCCTTCGGCAGAGAGATCGAGAGCGACTGGCGGGTGGCGAGCTTCACCTCCTTTGCGGCCCGTCATCGTCCCGAGGAGGAACTTCCCGACCGGGACCAGCCCGCCGCCGTCACTGCCGAGTCCGCAGAGATCGCCGAGGAGGTCCTGCCGGCAGAGGGAACCATCTTCGCCTTCCCCAGGGGATCCCGGGCGGGGATCGTCCTCCATGCCGTTTTCGAGAACCTCGATTTTGCCGATGCCGCTGATGCCAAAGTGGAAAACCTTGCGGCCCAGGAACTGGCGCGCCACGGTTTCGGCGATGAGTGGCGCGGGGCGGTGTGTGCCATGGTTCGCAACGTCCTGGATGCCCCCATGGGCAAAGGGGATAGTGCTTTCCGGTTGGCCGACTTGGCGCCGAAGAGCTGGCGTGCGGAGATGGAATTCTTCTTCCCGCTCCGGTTCGTGGGCTCCGAACAGGTGGCGGCGGTGCTGCGCAGATGGGGTGCTCTTCCCGAAGGTGCCACTCTTGCTGAAGTGGCCGCCCGGCTTGATTTCGCTCCAGTGCAGGGGATGGTGCGCGGCTTCATGGATATGGTGTTCCAGCATAGTGGGAAATACTATTTGATCGACTGGAAGTCGAACCATCTCGGCAACCGGGTCGACGATTACGGCCGCGAGAGCCTGGGCCGGGAGATGGAGCGCAAGCTCTATCCGCTCCAGTACCTACTCTACACGGTGGCCCTCAACCTCCACCTGGCGCAGCGGGTTCCCGGATACCGGTACGAAACCCACTTTGGCGGTGCCCTGTATGTCTTTCTCCGGGGGGTGGACCCCGAGCGTCCCGACTACGGCATCTATCGTGATGTCCCCCCCAAGGGGCTCATCGATGAGCTGACCTCCTGCCTCGTGGCACTGAAGGAGCACCATGATGGCCTCTGAAACCAGCGACTACCGCGACATAGATTTCCGCTTCGCCGATTTCCTCTGCCGCCTTGCCCGGAGCGGGAGCGATGAGCTGCGCCGGGCGGCCCTCCGGGTGAGCAATGCCGTCGGCCAGGGACACATCTGTGTCGATCTCGCCGCCGAGGCGGGAGGGGAAGAGGAGAGCGGCCGCGTTACCGACCTCCTGCGCTCCTCCGGCGTGGTGGGAAACCCCGGTGAGTTTGCTCCGCTGGTCCTTGACGATACCCGGCTCTATCTCTACCGATATTGGAAATATGAAACCGAACTTGCCGAAAAAATTATAGAAAAAGCCGGAAGTTTATATCCGGTAGATGGCCTTATCCTACGTGATGGGATTGCGCGGCTCTTCGGTTCTCCCGCCGATGGGGAGACCGACTGGCAGCGGGTAGCGGCGGCAGCGGCTCTGCACAGCGGCTTCACGGTCATCTCCGGTGGGCCGGGAACCGGCAAGACCTCCACCGTCGTCAAGATCATCGCCCTGCTCCTGGAGCAGTCCGGTAGTGACGGGTTTCGCGTCGCCCTCACGGCGCCCACGGGGAAGGCCGCCGCGCGGCTCAAGGATGCGATCCGCGGGGCCAGGGAGGGGCTTGCCGGCTTGACCCCGGTGCAGGATCGGATTCCCGACGAGGTGACGACCATCCATCGGCTCCTGGGAGTGATTCCGGGCTCCAACCGCTTCCGGTACCACCGGGGGAACCTGCTCCCCCATGACGTGGTGGTGGTCGATGAGGCCTCCATGGTGGCGCTCCCCCTCATGGCCCGCCTTGTGGAGGCAATGGCGCCCAAGGCCAGGCTTGTTCTGCTGGGGGACCGGGACCAGCTCGCCTCGGTGGAGGCCGGCGCCGTCCTTGGCGACATCTACGATACGGGCGATACCCCTCTGTATTCGCCGGAGTTCCGTCGCTTTGTCGAGGAGACCACCGGCGAGCGGCTGGAACGGGACTCTGCTGATGAACCACCCTCGCCCCTTGCCGACTCCCTCGTCATCCTTCGCAAAAACTACCGTTTTGGCGCCGGCAGCGGCATTGGGGCCCTCAGCCGTGCCATAAACGGCGGCGACGGGGTCGGAGCCCTGGCGCTTCTCCGCGATGGGGGCGCCTCCGGCGTGACCTGGCGCGAGACTCCGTCCGTCGAGGCACTGGAGCAGGCCCTGTCGCCGGAGGTTCTTGACGGATATGGCGACTACCTCGCCAAGGACGATCCCGCAGCGGTCCTGACAGCCTTCGACCGGTTCCGGGTTCTCTGTGCCGTGCGGGAGGGACGATATGGCGTTGCCGGCTTGAACGGTGCAATCGAGCGGATACTCGCCGCCAGGGGGATCATCTCCCCGAATCGGCGCTGGTACCGGGGGCGGCCGGTCATGGTGACCGTCAACGATTACGCTTTACGGCTTTTCAACGGCGACGTCGGGATCACCCTTCCCGACCCCGAGAATCCCGGTAACCTCGCCGTTTTCTTTCCCTCCGCAACCGAAGGGGTCCGGAAGGTGTCGCCTCTGCGGCTCCCTCACCATGAAACGGTCTTTGCCATGACGGTCCACAAGAGCCAGGGGAGCGAGTTCGACAAGATACTCATGGTGATTCCCCCCGTCGAGAGCCCGGTGCTGACCCGTGAACTACTCTACACCGGCATCACCCGCGCCCGCGCGGCGGCTGGACTCTGGTGCGGAGAAGCTGTGTTTAATACCGCTGTGGCCCGCCGGGTCGAGCGCAGGTCGGGTTTGCGGAAGGCTCTGGCTAAGTAAGGGGTCGGGATGTTGCGAGAGTTTTTTCTTGACACCGAATAAAAGATGGGGTATTTGTCACGTCTCTCTTGCGGCGGTGTAGCTCAGCTGGTTAGAGCATACGGCTCATATCCGTAGTGTCCGGGGTTCAAGTCCCTGCACCGCCACCAATAACTGAACTGACCCCTCTTGGACTTAGAGGGGTTTTTTCGTTTCCACGCCTTGCCAAAGGGGCGCCATGGAGTTAGTCGGTGCGATCGGTCCTCGCAAAAGTCCTTGCCTTGTCCAGCGAGCATTCCCTTTTCACTCCCGGTGATACGGTGGTTGTTGCCGTTTCCGGTGGTGCCGATTCCGTTGCTCTTCTCGATATTCTTCTTTCCCTGTCCGGCTTGCATTTGAATATTGTCGTTGCCCACCTGAACCATTCTCTTCGTGGTGATGAGTCTGATGGAGACGAGCGGTTCGTGGCGGAGCTTGCCACATCCCGCGGTCTTCCCTTTGAATGTGAACGGGCAGACGTGAGGTCCTTGAGTATCCGTGATAAACTCTCGCTGGAGGATGCCGGACGTCGCGCCCGCTACGATTTCTTCGACCGGACGGCGGTGCGCTACGGAGCCCGGTCAGTTGCCCTTGCCCACCATGCCGACGACCAGGCAGAGACAGTGCTGCTGCGCCTTCTGCGGGGGGCCGGCGTTACGGGTCTCGCTGCCATGTCTCCCCGTCGGGACGGCCGCTACGTACGGCCTCTGCTCACCCTTTCCCGATCCGAGATCGAGGGGTATCTGCATACCCGTAGAATCAGCTTCCGCGTAGATTCATCCAATGCCGACACGGTATTTACCCGCAACCGCATCCGTCATGAGCTCATTCCCGCGCTTTCCCGTTTCAACCCCGAAATCTCCAGGCGCCTTGCTGTGACTGCCGATCTTCTGGCAGCCGACGATGAAGTGCTTGAAGCGGTTGCTGATGCCTCGCTTAAGCGGACTGCGCGGGAGATTAACGCTGAAGGTGTAGTTCTTGATGTTAATATGCTGCATGCGGAATTGCGGGGAGTTCGGTACCGCATTTACCGGCGAGCCATGTCCCTGGTTACGGGGGGGCTGTGGGGAATAAGTTCTGCCCATGTCCGTCAGGTTGACGAGATTGTTCATTCACGCAAGCCGAATTTCAGACTTCAGTTGCCGGGAAGAGTTGCAGTGGTTCGGGCTTACGGAACCGTTGCTTTCAGCCGGGGAGTCGACGGTGGCGGGTGGGATGAGTCCCTGGTTGTCGACGGACCGGGGTGTTACCCCCTGCCCGGAGGAGCTGAGTTAAGGGTCGAGATTGCCCCGCCGCCTGAAGATCTTGAAAAATTTCCTCCTGAACGGGCCTGCTTCGACTTGGACCATGCGCCGTTTCCGTGGCTTGTGAGAGGGTTCCGCCCTGGCGACCGTATTGGTCCTCTGGGCATGGCGGGGAGTAAAAAAGTTAAGAATATTTTCATTGATGGGAAGGTTGCGCGTGAGCGCCGTCGTCTGATCCCGCTGGTCTTCAGTAATGATGAACTTGTCTGGGTCTGTGGTTTCCGAACCGGGCATGCTGCCCGTGTCTCTGAAAATACTGTCCGCACGGTGCTCGCCGAGGTCTCTTCGCCTTCGTGAATTGCCCTTAAATGACTTGTCAACCGGCATGGGTTATGGTAGCTTTTTCCTCAATTAATTAGATAATAGTGCGAATACAAAAGGCCTGACGGCCGTAGGATAAATCAACGGGGGTAACCTTGAACCAGTTCTACAAAAACCTGGCTCTCTGGCTTGTAATCAGCTTGATGATGATTCTCCTCTTTAACCTGTTCAACAAACCTCGCACTACCCATGAGCGTTTGAGCTACAGCGACTTTATTGCCGCTGTCGATGCGGGTAAGGTAAATGCGGTTACCGTTCAGGGGAGCGAGATTATCGGTAAATTTGCCGACGGCAAGGAGTTCAGGAGTTACAAACCCCAGGATGCCACGCTTTCGGACAAGCTTCTCGAGAAGAAAATCAGCATCTCCGCCAAGCCGGAGGAGGAGAAGGTCTCCTGGTTCTCCATTTTCATCTCCTGGTTCCCGCTTCTTTTCCTTGTCGGTGTATGGATTTTCTTTATGCGTCAGATGCAGGGCGGAGGCGGCAAGGCCATGGCATTCGGCAAAAGCCGTGCGAAGCTCCTCACTGAAGCGCAGGGGCGCATCACCTTTGAGGATGTTGCCGGCGTTGACGAAGCCAAGGAGGAGCTTGAGGAGATCATTCAGTTCCTGAAGGATCCCAAAAAGTTCACGAAACTCGGCGGCCGTATTCCCAAGGGGGTACTTCTGGTTGGCCCTCCGGGAACCGGCAAGACTCTCCTGGCCCGTGCCGTGGCCGGTGAAGCAGGCGTTCCCTTTTTCTCCATATCCGGTTCAGACTTTGTGGAGATGTTCGTAGGGGTGGGTGCATCCCGGGTTCGTGACCTCTTTGTCCAGGGGAAGAAGAACGCTCCATGCATCATTTTCATCGACGAGATTGATGCCGTTGGGCGCCACCGCGGTGCAGGACTCGGTGGCGGACATGATGAGCGCGAGCAGACCCTTAACCAGCTTCTGGTTGAAATGGACGGTTTCGAGTCCAACGAGGGGGTAATCCTCATTGCTGCCACCAACCGTCCAGATGTTCTTGACCCGGCTCTCCTTCGTCCTGGCCGCTTCGACCGCCAGGTTGTTGTTCCCCAACCCGACGTGAAGGGGCGGGAGATGATTCTCAAGGTTCATACCAAAAAGACGCCCCTGGGGCCCAACGTCAATCTCGATGTCATTGCCCGCGGAACCCCCGGTTTTTCGGGCGCCGATCTGGCCAACGTGGTGAACGAGGCTGCGCTTCTTGCTGCTCGCAAGGATAAGAACGTGGTTGACATGTCGGATTTCGACGACGCAAAGGACAAAGTCCTTATGGGTGTCGAACGCCGGAGCATGGTCATATCCGAGGACGAGAAGAAGAATACCGCCTACCATGAAGCGGGCCATACTTTGGTGGCAAAACTCATCCCTGGTTCCGACCCGGTTCACAAGGTATCAATTATCCCTCGCGGACGGGCGCTCGGCATCACCATGCAGCTTCCGGCCGAGGACAAGCACAGTTATTCGAAAGAGGCGCTCCTTAACCGCATTGCGGTCCTCATGGGTGGCCGGGCAGCAGAGGAAATCATTTTCGACAGCCTGACCACAGGCGCAGGCAATGATATCGAACGGGCTACGGAACTTGCCCGCAAGATGGTCTGCGAGTGGGGTATGAGCGATAAGATGGGGCCTGTTTCCTTCGGCAAGAAGGAGGAGTCGATTTTCCTGGGCCGCGACATGTCGATGCATAAGAACTACAGCGAAGCCACTGCGGTTGAGATCGACGGGGAGATCCGCCGAATCGTGGAGGATAGCTACAGCCGTGTGACTACGCTGCTCAGGGATAACATTGACACGCTCCACAAGCTTTCGATGCAACTCATCGAGAAGGAAAATCTGACTGGTGATGAAGTTGACCAGATAATCAAGTCAGTAAGCGGTTCGGATCTGCCTCCCGAGGCAACACCTGCTTCCTGATGGAGATTCCCGAGGCAGCAGTGTCGCCGCAATCCTGGCGCCTGATTGAGAGGTCGATCGATCTTTCGCGTCGTCCCTGTATCATGGGAATACTGAACGTAAATCCCGATTCCTTCTCCGATGGTGGGAGATATATCGACCTGGGCCTCGCTGAAGAGTGCGCCTTCCGGATGGTGGAAGAGGGCGCTGACATTATTGATATCGGTGGGGAGAGTACCCGGCCCAATGTTATGCCGGTGGATGCCGACGAGGAGATGCGCCGGGTCCTTCCCGTGGTTGAGCGTCTTGCGGGCCGGATCCCTGTTCCGATTTCGGTGGATACCTATAAGGCTGTGGTGGCTCGCGCGACCATCAGAGCCGGCGCAGAAATCGTGAATGACATAAGCGGCCTCACCTTTGATCAGGACATGGCCGCAACGGTCGCTGAGGCTGGCGCGGGACTTGTGGTCATGCATACCCGCGGCAGGCCCGACATCATGCAGAAGGATACTTGCTACGGCAACATTGTTGCCGAGGTTATGGATTTCCTTCGTTGTTCCGTCTCAACAGCAACGGCAGCAGGGATCGCGAAGGAGCGGATTGTTGTCGATCCCGGAATAGGGTTTGCCAAGAGCGTTCAGGGAAATCTGGAGATCCTCAGGCGTCTCCGGGACTTCTCTTCCCTTGAACTTCCTGTTCTTGTCGGAACATCGCGCAAGTCTTTTATCGGCACAGTGCTCGGTCGTGACGTTGATCAGCGGCTTTTCGGCACCGCTGCCACGGTGGCCCTTGCCGTTGCCTGCGGTGCCACAATTATTCGTGTTCACGATGTACGGGAAATGCGCGATGTGGCCGACATGGCCCATTCTGTCTTGCACCCCGGTTTTTATTGATTCAACAGCTACTCCTTCCATGATGCAACGCCGCCGAACTCCCTGCGGTCTGGTGCTCAAAATGTCAGATTCACTTCAGTTTTTCGGGTGGCGAGACCTGTTGGATATCACGGTTGTCGCCATTATTATCTACCGGATCATCCTTTTCCTGAAGGGGAAGGTTGCCGCGCGTCTTCTCCTAATAATTGCTTCTCTCGGAATTCTTTACTTTTTTACCAGTCTTGCAGGTCTTGATACACTTCACTGGATTTTGAGCTCCATGTTCGGCTCAATCATCATAATTCTTGCCATTGTGTTCCAGCAGGATTTGCGGCGCGGTCTGGTCAGCCTTGGGCGAAGCGGTAGTAAAGTAGAAATTCATGCTGCCGAAGATGCCTCGGAGGCCATCGATGGTCTCTCTACGGCTATGGCTGATCTTTCAGCCCGCCGGCATGGTGCCCTCATCGTGATTGAACGCGAGATGGGGGTTGCGGTTCACTTGCAGACAGGCACCGAGATTGATGCAAAAATAACGAGTGAAATTCTTACCTCGATATTTCTTCCCTATTCTCCAATCCACGATGGCGCCGTCGTTATTCAGAAGGGAAAACTGACGCGGGCCGGATGTTTTCTTCCGCTTTCACAAAATCCCGCCATCAGCAAAAGCCTCGGCACCCGTCATCGGGCTGCCCTGGGCTTGACTGAAGTGGTTGATGCCGTTGCTCTCGTGGTTTCAGAAGAGACCGGGCAGATGTCCGTGGTTGCCGGTGGCAAGCTTATGCCCTTGCCCGATGCGGGCAGCCTACGAAAGGCTCTCAGACGGCTCATTGAGCCACGGTGGTTCTCTTCATGAATTGGCGTGATTTTGTTAAAAATTGGGATATCAAGCTGCTTTCACTGGTGCTGGCCATGATTGTGTGGGCCGGTGTAACGGGAAGGCGCACGGCCGAGATGGAACTTACCGTTCCCCTTGAAGTGAGAAATCTTGCTCCCGGTTTTGCTGTTGCCGGTCCCGTTCCACGGGAGGTTGTGGTGACCGTTGCCGGACCCAGAATTCTTTTGTTGAAGCTCAGAAGTGAAAAGATTATCATTCCCCTCGACGCAAGGGGGATAGGGGAGGGAAAGACCCTGTATGCAGGGCTTGATCGCCGGCTCCGGCTCCCCAGTGAAGTTGAAATTACACGTCTATTCCCCTCAACCGTCGAACTCAGGCTGCTTCGTTCCAGTACAGTCCATAAACCGCAATAAATTGCCTTGACAGGAGTCAGTCCATGAAGAAGCTCTTCGGAACCGACGGCGTTCGCGGCGTGGCGAACGTCTATCCCATGACTACGGAAATGGCCATGCAGATTGGCCGGGCTGCCGCCTATCTGTTCAAAAACGGCAACCGGCGGCATCGTATCGTCATCGGTAAAGATACCCGCCTTTCGGGTTATATGCTCGAAAATGCCCTGGTTGCGGGCATCTGCTCCATGGGGGTCGATGTGCTCGTGGTGGGACCGCTCCCCACTCCAGGCATAGCCAATATAACGTCATCCATGAGGGCTGATGCGGGGGTTGTCATTTCCGCGTCCCACAACGCTTTCCAGGATAACGGCATCAAGTTCTTTTCCAGGGACGGCTTCAAGCTCCCTGACAACATGGAACTTAAGATCGAAGATCTGATTTTCTCCCAAAAGATAGATTCTCTTCGCCCCATAGCCACGGAGGTTGGTAAAGCTTACCGTATAGATGATGCCGTTGGGCGCTATGTAGTTTTCCTCAAGAACACCTTTCCCAAGGAGCTTGATCTTTCGGGGATGAAAATTGTTCTGGACTGTGCAAACGGGGCTGCCTACAAAGTGGCGCCGGCGGTTCTGGAGGAACTGGGGGCAGAGGTTATTCCGTACGGAAACAAGCCCAACGGCACCAATATCAATGCCGGTTGCGGTTCCCTCCATCCCGAGGTGATCAGCGAGGCAGTCAAGGAACATCGGGCAGATCTGGGCATTGCCCTTGACGGGGACGCCGATCGGGTTATCTTTGTGGATGAGTTCGGCAATGAAGTGGACGGCGACCACATTATGGCCATCTGCGCCACCGATATGATCAGGCAGAAGAAGCTCCGTAAGAATACGCTGGTGGCCACCGTCATGAGCAACATGGGGCTCGACATTGCCGTGAAGAAAGCCGGAGGGAAGGTCATCAAGACGGCCGTTGGCGACCGGTATGTTGTCGAGGAGATGATTAAGGGGGGATATAACCTCGGCGGCGAGCAATCCGGCCATATGATTTTCCTGGATCACAACACCACTGGCGATGGAATGCTGTCCGCCCTTCAGGTCCTTGCCATCATGAGGCGCAGCGGCAAGACTCTATCCGAGCTTGCCGAGGTCATGATTCCGCTCCCCCAGGTGCTTGTGAATGTGAGGGTTGCAGAGAAAAAGGACATCATGACGATCCCCGAGGTGGCTGCTCTGATCCATGGAGTCGAGGAAAAGCTGAAGGATGAGGGGCGCATCCTTATCCGTTATTCGGGTACCGAGCCGCTCCTGCGGATAATGCTTGAAGGGCAGGACAAATACCAGATTACCGGATGGGCAAAGGATATTGCCGAACTGGTCGAGAAGAAGATCGGAGGAAAGTAGGTGGCAAAACTTGGCGTAAACATTGATCACGTGGCAACGATCAGGCAGGCGAGGGGAGGATCCGAACCGGATCCCGTGACGGCGGCTGCAATGGCTGAACTGGCCGGGGCCGACGGCATCACTATCCATCTGAGGGAGGATCGCCGTCATATTCAGGATCGAGATCTGAAACTCCTGCGCCAGACGGTGAAGACCAAACTGAACCTTGAGATGGCTGCAACAGCTGAGATGGTTGCCATTGCACTTGCCGTTAAGCCCGACATGTGTACGCTGGTACCCGAAAAGCGTCAGGAGCTCACCACCGAGGGGGGGCTTGACGTTCGCATTGCCATGCAGGGGATTGCCGAGGTGGTGGAGAAACTCCAGGACGGCGGCATTGCCGTGAGTCTCTTCGTTGATCCCGACTCCGATCAGGTGAAGGCTTCCAGCAAAGTCAGGGCTGACTATATCGAGATTCATACGGGAGCTTTTGCCGAGGCCAAGGACTGGAAAACCGAGCAGGCCGAACTGGAGCGGATTGAAAATGCCATTAAGCTTGCCTCCAAACTCGGCCTCGGCATCAATGCCGGTCATGGACTCAATTACAACAACATCAGGAAGGTGGCGTCCCTTGGCGGCATCGAGGAATTCAATATCGGCCATTCGATAATTTCCCGGGCGGTTTTCATGGGTCTCGACCGGGCGGTGCGTGATATGGTCGATCTCATAAAGTACGCGTGAGGCATCAGTGATCTTCGGTACCGGGGTTGACATCGTTGACATCAGCCGTTTCGAGCGCCTTCTTGAGGAGGGCAATGTCCGTCTCTTCGAGCGGCTCTTCACCACCCACGAGATTGAGTATTGTGCCGGCAAGGCCCATAGCGCCCAGCATTATGCCCTGCGCTTCGCCGCCAAGGAGGCCTTTCTCAAGGCATGCGGGCTTGGGCTTCGTGAAGGGTTGACCTGGCATGACGTGGAGGTGGTCAACGACACCCTGGGCAAACCGGAACTGCGGCTCCATGGCAAGGCCCGGCAGATCTTCACCGATATGGATCTTTCCAAGACGTTCGTATCCCTTTCCCATGACGGGAACTTCGCTGTTGCAATGGTGGTTCTGGAGCGTCTATGAAGGTTGTCACCGGCGAAACCATGCAGCGGATGGACCGCCGCGCCATCGAAGAGTTCGGCATTCCGGGCATAAGCCTAATGGAGAATGCGGGCAAGTGGTGCGCGACGGCCATTGCCGAGAGGTTCGGACCGGCCGCGGGGCGGATGGCGCTCGTTGTTGCCGGCAAGGGAAACAATGGCGGCGACGGTTATGTGATCGCCCGGCTTTTGCGGCAGGAGGGATGGGAAGTGAGGACCATCGTCCTTGCCCGGCGTCAAGAGATTGTCGGCGACGCACTCGTCAACCTGGAGCGCCTGGATTCTGAAACCGTAACGTTTTCGCCGCAGGAGGGGCTAGCCCCGTTTGCCCCGCTTTTTGAGCGCGCATCGGTTATTGTGGATGGCCTGTTCGGGACCGGACTAAAGAGCGATGTGCGCGGCGGTCTCGCCGAAGCTATCAATCTTGTCAACGCCTCGGGCAAACCGGTAGTGGCTGTCGATATCCCCTCGGGGATTGATGCGGGGAGCGGCCGGGTTCTCGGCACTGCTATCAAAGCCGATCTTACGGTTACATTTGCCCTGGCCAAGCTGGGCCACGTCCTGTATCCCGGCGCCGGACACTGTGGCGTGCTCAGGGTGGTGGATATAGGTATTCCCCCTCAGGTCTCCGAGGCCGTTGAAGGGATTGAATTCGTTGATTACGATGCCGCCCGAATTCTGGTACGGCCCAGGGACAGGCAGGCCCATAAGGGGACTTTTGGTCACTGTCTGGTTATCGCCGGTTCCACCGGCAAGACCGGCGCCGCGGCCATGGCTGCCAACAGTGCGGTCCGTTCCGGTGCTGGACTTGTGACCCTTGCGGTTCCGGCAAGCCTCAACGCCATCCTTGAGGTCAAGACGACGGAGGCGATGACTCTGCCTCTGCCCGACGACGGTAGTGGCCGCCTTTCGGAGGCTGCTGCTCCTGTGGCACTGGAGGCAATTCCCGGCAAATCATCTGTCGCCCTGGGGCCGGGCGTGTCGTGGCATCCTGATGCGGCAAGCCTGATCCGCCGGCTTGTTGCCGCCATAGAAGCTCCTCTCGTGATCGATGCCGACGGACTAAACGCGCTTTCCGAAGATTTGGACGTGCTGACGCGTAAAAAAAGCCGATGTCTGGTGCTTACTCCCCATCCCGGGGAGATGGCTCGCCTGACCGGTACCGCAACGACTGCGGTGGAGGCGGCCCGGATAGATACGGCGCGGGCCTTTGCGGTCCAATATGGCGTGCATCTCGTTTTGAAGGGGGCGCGTACGGTCATGGCTGCGCCGGACGGCCGCATCGCCGTGAACGGCAGCGGCAATCCCGGAATGGCCTCTGGTGGCATGGGCGATGTGCTCACGGGTGTTCTCGCTTCACTCCTCGGGCAGGGTTATTCTCCCTTTGATGCCTGCAAGCTTGGCGTATTCATCCATGGCCATGCGGCGGATCTGGTGGCTGCCGACAAGGGAGAAACCGGAATGTCGGCGGTTGATGTGCAGGAGCGGCTCCCCTTGGCATTTAAATCAATCAGTTCCTAATACAGGGAAAGGACTTACTATGCTTAAAGTACGGGATATAATGACTGCCGATGTCGTGTCGGTGAAAAAAGAGACCACTATCAGGGATCTGGCGGAGCTGTTCACTACCCGCCGGGTCGGTAGTGTGCCTGTTGTGGATCAAAATGGCGACCTTATCGGGATCGTGACGGAGTCGGACCTCATCGAACAGGACAAAAGCCTCCATATACCCACAGTCATTTCTCTATTTGACTGGGTTCTCTATCTGGAAAGCGACAAGAAATTCGAGAAGGAACTCCAGAAGATGACCGGACAGACCGTTGGCGATATATACGTCGAGACTGTTGAAACGGTGACGCCCGATACGCCGGTCAACGTTGTGGCTGATATCATGAGCAGCCAAAAGCTCCATGCCGTTCCGGTGGTTGACGGGAGGCGGCTTGTGGGGATTGTTTCGCGCATCGACCTTATCAGAACCATGGTCAAGTAAGACGTCGTGATTTCATTTTGTTCTAATTGCGTTGAAGAAACAGTCTCCCTGGGGGAGCAGCTCGGCCGCCTGGTTGAACCGGGAAGCTTCATTGCCCTGACCGGTGATCTCGGTTGCGGGAAGACCCAGTTCGTCCGCGGGGTGGCTGCCGGTTTAGGAATTGATGCTTCAGTTCCCATCACGAGCCCCACATTCACCCTTCTGAATGAATATCAGGGTAAAACAAAGCTTTATCACTTCGATCTCTACCGTCTGCACGGTGGTGATGATGTGGCAGAACTCGGTTTCGACGATTACTTCCATGGAGATGGCGTCTGCCTTGTGGAATGGGCCGAACGTCTGGGCGCCGAACTCCCTTCAGAACGCCTTGACATTCGGTTCGAATATTTGGGGGATACGGAGCGTCGTATCGACTTTATCCCCCACGGTTCAAACCATAAGGCATTATTAAAAAAATGTTTTGACCGTCGTCCTGATTCCTGTTATTAAGGGACGACGCGAAGTGGCGTATTCATTAGGAATTGATACGTAAAGGAGGAACGGTAGATGGCTCTGGTCGTCCAAAAATACGGCGGCACCTCGATGGGATCGATCGAACGGATCCGCAATGTTGCCAAAAGGGTCGCCAAGACCTACGACGCGGGCAACGATATGGTGGTTGTCGTTTCGGCCATGTCTGGTGAAACCAATAAGCTTGTGGCGTTGGCCAACGAGGTTTGCGAGTTTCCGGATAACCGCGAGTACGATGTGCTGGTCGCCTCCGGCGAGCAGGTATCGATAGCGCTTCTGGCCATGTGCCTAAAATCCATGGGTTACAAGGCAAAATCGTATCATGGCTGGCAGGTGCCGATCATTACCGACAGCGTCTTCAGCAAGGCTCGCATAGAAGAGATTCCCGACACTAAAGTGAGGGCGGATCTAAAGGATGGATCCATCGTCATCGTTGCCGGTTTCCAGGGTATAGACAAGGACGGGAACGTCACAACCCTTGGCCGTGGCGGTTCCGATACATCGGCCGTGGCCATGGCTGCCGCCATGAAGGCGGATGTCTGTGAAATTTTCACCGATGTTGACGGCGTATATACCACTGACCCCAACATTTGTGAGGATGCCCGCAAGATCGACAAGGTTTCCTATGACGAGATGCTGGAGCTTGCGAGTCTCGGGGCGAAAGTGCTTCAGATCCGCTCGGTCGAGTTCGCCAAAAAATACAATGTGGACATTCATGTCCGCTCAAGTTTCAATGAAAATCAAGGGACTATGGTCACCAAGGAGGATAAGGACATGGAAGCTGTACTCGTTTCGGGTATTGCCTACGACAAGAATGAAGCCAAGATTGCCGTTTTGGGCGTACCGGACAAGCCGGGGATTGCCGCCAAGATTTTGTCGTCCCTTTCCGATGCCAATATCTCGGTCGATATGATCGTCCAGAACGTCAGTGGTGGCGATCTCACCGATTTTACCTTTACCGTAACCAAGGCTGACTTCAAAAAGGCCCTTGCCATCACCAAGGAAGTGGCTGCGGAGATCAAAGCCACCGGTGTTGAGGCTGACGAGAGCATATCCAAGGTTTCTATTGTCGGCGTCGGGATGCGGAGCCATGCCGGTGTTGCCACCAAAATGTTCCAGACCCTTGCGCAGGAGGGTATCAATATTCAGATGATATCCACTTCCGAAATCAAGGTGTCTGTTGTGATCGACGCCAAGTACACGGAACTTGCCGTGAGGGTTCTCCACGACGCATTCGGGCTTTCCGGCAAATAGTTACCAAGAAATTCCAGCGTATTCGTGTATAGCGTCTAGTGTCCGGCAATGCCGGCATGCTAAACGCTATACGCGTATATAACACTTCATTTCAAAGGTGAATACATGAGCTTAGTTAAACTGTACGATACCACCCTCCGTGACGGTACTCAGGCAGAGGATATTTCGTTCCTCGTTGAAGACAAGATCCGTATTGCCCACAAGCTTGACGAGATTGGAATACACTATATTGAGGGAGGGTGGCCAGGCAGTAATCCCAAGGATGTCGCATTTTTCAAGGACATCAAGAAGGAGAAGCTCAGTCAGGCTAAAATCGCCGCTTTCGGTTCGACCAGGCGCGCCAAGATAACCCCTGACAAGGACCACAACCTCAAGACCCTTGTGCAGGCTGAGCCCGATGTCTGTACGATTTTCGGCAAGACCTGGGACTTTCATGTCCGCGAAGCGCTTCGGATATCCCTCGAAGAGAATCTCGAGCTGGTTTTCGACTCCCTCGAATACCTGAAGGCACGGGTTCCTGAGGTCTTTTACGATGCCGAGCACTTCTTCGACGGCTACAAGGCCAATCCCGACTACGCCATCAAAACCCTCAAGGCTGCCCAAGATGCCAAAGCCGACTGCATTGTGCTCTGTGATACCAACGGCGGCACCATGCCGTTCGAACTCGTGGAGATTATCCGCGAGGTTCGCAAGCATATCTCAGCACCCCTTGGAATACATACCCACAACGATTCCGAGTGTGCCGTTGCCAACTCGATCCACGCGGTCAACGAGGGGATAGTGCAGGTTCAGGGGACGATCAACGGATTCGGCGAGCGCTGCGGCAATGCCAACCTCTGCTCCATCATTCCTGCTCTCAACATCAAAATGAAGAGGGAATGCATAAGCGATGAGCAGTTGAGAAAAATGCGGGATATCTCCCGTCTGGTATATGAGCTGGCAAACATTTCTCCCGACAAGCATCAGCCCTACGTGGGGAATTCGGCCTTCGCTCACAAGGGCGGGGTCCATGTGAGCGCCATTCAGCGCCATCCCGAGACCTACGAGCATATGCGTCCCGAACGGGTCGGCAACATGACCAGGGTACTGATTTCGGATCTTTCGGGCCGCTCAAACATCCTCGCCAAGGCTGAAGAGTTTAAAATCAACATGGACAGCAAGGATCCGGTTACTCTTGAGATCCTTGACAACATTAAGGAAATGGAAAACCGCGGCTACCAGTTCGAAGGGGCAGAGGCATCGTTCGAGCTGTTGATGAAGCGGGCTCTCGGCACCCACCGGAAATTTTTCTCCGTGATAGGATTCCGCGTCATTGACGAGAAGCGGCATGAGGATCAGAAGCCGTTCTCCGAGGCGACCATAATGGTAAAGGTGGGGGGCAAGGTGGAACACACTGCCGCTGAAGGTAACGGCCCAGTTAATGCCCTCGACAATGCCCTCCGGAAAGCACTGGAGAAATTCTATCCGAAACTGAAGGAAGTCAAACTCCTTGACTACAAGGTGCGTGTGCTTCCTGCCGGACAAGGTACCGCTTCGTCCACGCGGGTTCTCATCGAATCCGGCGATAAGGAAGCACGGTGGGGGACGGTTGGTGTTTCTGAAAATATTGTAGATGCTTCTTATCAGGCATTGATCGACAGCATCGAGTACAAACTCCATCGTTCCGACGAAGGCGAGGCTGCTAAAAAGTGAATGTGAGGGCGCGTCTTCTCGCGCTCTGGGGGCTTGCCTTGCTGGCAACTCTCCTTGTGTTTGTTAAAGGCCGTGGTTTGTCTCCCCCTAAGGCGGCAACCATGGCCTTTTCTTATGAAAATCCAGATTCCATTCGGATCAAGGTCGCGGGTGTCCGCGGAAAATCCGGTATCTACAATTTCCCGCGTGGGGTGAAACTGGAAGGCGTCATAAATATGGCGCTCTCTGGAGTTCCTGCAAATAAAATTGTGATGCGTGAACCTGGCCGGTGCATGAGAGACGGCGAAAGGGTTTCTTTCAATTCCGTAGGGGGTAAATATACTGAAATATCAGTAGAAATGATGCCAGTTACCGAAATGATTCTTCTAGGTATTCCCCTTGACCCCAATGTCATGCATGCTCCTGACTGGGAGGTACTTCCTGGAATCGGCCCAAAGCTTGCCCGGAGGATAGTTTTCGACCGTCAACAGAATGGCGCTTTCAGCTCTGTGGAGGACCTTGAGCGCGTTCCCGGGATCGGTCCAAAGACAGTAGACCAAATAAAGAATTTTTTTTAGCAGTCCGTATCTAGTCGAATACGCACTGTTTTTTTTAAGGTTAGTGCGGGCCTCCAGCTTCAATCATTAAAAAATGGGTCGTTTGGCATATATGGTGAAACCTCCTGTGCACTCACAAAAAAATTCACAGTGGGGGGCTGCCAATGAGATGTCCGAAATGTAAGGGAAGAATGTTCACTGAGAAGTTTTACGATTTCGTAAGGTCCTTTGATGCCTGGAAGTGCACCTGCTGTGGTGAGGTTCTGGATCCGACGATATTAGCCAATCGGGCAAGGAATAATAATCTCTTGCTGGGCTAGACGATATATCCCGGCAAGGCACAGGGAGGGGAAAGCAAAGTCTTTCCCCTCTTTTTTTGTTTGAACAGTGCTTTTTGGGGGGGCCTATGGAATTCGGGCTTGATATTAAAGACACAAAGCGTTTTACGGATGAGATGCTTAACTGGGTCCGGGGAAAGGGAAAGATACTTATAGTCGTTCACGATAACCCTGATCCTGACTGTCTTGCTTCTGCCATGGCCCTTCGCCATCTGTTTGTGATGACAGTCAATCGTGAAGCGGTGATTGCTTTTTCGGGAATGATATGCCGGAGCGAAAACCTAGCCATGGCAAAGGCGCTAGAGATGCCTCTCACTCCACTTGGATTGCTTGATCTGCGGCAATTCTCGGTAATCTGTATGCTGGATACCCAGCCGGGAACGGGAAACAATTCTCTGCCTGACGGTGTGAAGGTGGACATACTTGTCGATCATCACCCGATGCGGGAACCGAGCCGGCTTTGCCGATGGGTCGATATCCGGGATGATTACGGTGTTACGGCAACCATTCTGTTCGAGTATCTAGTTGCGCAAGGAGTGTATATCGGCACAAAACTGGCGACGGCCCTCTTTTATGCCATCAAGTCTGAAACGCAGGACCTCGGGCGGGAGGCCAACAAGCCAGACCGGGACGCTTATTTCGGTCTGTTCTCGCTCACCAACAAGAAACTCCTCTACGAAATTACCCATCCTAAACTACCTGTCGAATACTACATGATGGTGAGCAGCGCACTGGAAAATGCAAAGATTTACGGAAAACTCCTGGTGACAAACCTCAGCAAAGTGAGTTTTCCGGAGATTGTTGCGGAGATGGCAGATTTTTTTGTCCGCTTGGAGGGGATTGAAGTTGTCCTCGCCATGGGACATTACGGTGACGGGGTAATTCTGTCTTTGCGCACCATTCGTCATGACATGAATTCCGGCCTGCTTATTCAGCGACTCGTGGAGGGGAGGGGGCGTGCCGGGGGGCATGGGATGATGGCTGGCGGTAAGATTGAAGACGTTTCCGACTCGCCGGCGGCAAACACTGAAATCGAAGCTTTTTTAACTAAAAGGTTACTTGCTGAACTTCAGGTGACAGATTGTAACCCGCTAGCTCTTCGTGAGCTCAGGGGAAAAGATGTTATAAGGGAAGCATCACGGGACGGTCAGACGGACAGGATTGACTTCAGCTAGTCTTTCGTTTACTTTCCATTTAAATATTATTGGAAAAAGGGAGACTTATGCGTTCGGATGGTCGTGGTGCATGCAGCATCAGGGAAGTAAGTATTACCAGAAATTTCACTAAACATGCCGAAGGTTCGGTACTTGTAGCATTTGGCGATACGAAGGTCATTTGCACCGCTTCAGTGGAAGAGAACGTTCCTCCATTTCTCCGGGGGAAAGGTACCGGTTGGGTTACCGCCGAGTACTCGATGCTCCCCCGCGCAACCCATACTCGTTCTGCGCGGGAAGCTGCCAGGGGGAAAATTGGCGGAAGGACCCATGAAATACAGCGACTTATTGGACGCTCTCTGCGGGCCGTCACGGATTTGACGCTTCTCGGCGAGCGCAGCGTCATCATCGACTGTGATGTTATTCAGGCCGATGGCGGTACGAGAACCGCCTCCATAACCGGCGCTTATGTTGCACTTGTTGATGCCATGCGCATGCTTGTGGAGC
Organism: Geobacter benzoatilyticus; assembly: GCF_017338855.1. Lineage (NCBI taxonomy): Bacteria > Pseudomonadati > Thermodesulfobacteriota > Desulfuromonadia > Geobacterales > Geobacteraceae > Geobacter > Geobacter benzoatilyticus. The sequence goes on along the minus strand of NZ_CP071382.1, from coordinate 3,070,953 downwards.
GCGGTTCACTGCCGGAAATCCCCATAATGGAAGCCGTTGCGGCGCTCAGTGTTGGAATCGTCGAGGGAGAAATTCTTACCGATCTCAATTATGTCGAGGATTCATCGGCTGAAGTGGACATGAACTTTGTCATGACATCCTCTGACCGTTTTGTTGAAGTTCAAGGCACTGCCGAGTCGGTCCCGTTTACCATTGAGCAGATGGATGGCATGCGCGCCGCTGCAAAAGACGGCATACAAAAACTGTTCGCAATCCAGAAAGAGGTGCTTTCACGGTGAACAGTTTGATTGTTGCCACCAGAAACATGGGCAAACTCATGGAGATCAGGAAGATTCTTGAAGGAATACCCTGCCGGATATTATCGCTTGACGACTTTTCTGATCTTCCCGAAATTGAGGAGGACGGAGCGACTTTTGAGCAAAACGCGGTAAAAAAGGCTTCAACTATTGCTGGAATAACCGGGCTTCCGACTCTGGCAGATGATTCCGGTCTGGCCGTTGATGCTCTCGGCGGGAGCCCCGGTGTCTTTTCGGCCCGTTACGCGGGTGATAAAGCCACTGATGAGATGAATAATGCAAAACTTCTTGAAGCGTTGAAAGAAGTACCTCCTGAAAGTCGTGGTGCGGCATTCCATTGTGTGATAGCACTTTGCACGCCCGATGGTTCGTGCGCCACCTTTGCCGGTGAACTGAGGGGAGCCATTCTGGAATCTCCGCAAGGGAGCGATGGGTTTGGGTATGATCCTCTCTTTCTGGTTGAAGGTGAATGCGAATCCCTGGCAGAGATGTCGCTGGAAAGAAAAAACAGCCTTAGCCACCGTGGCAGGGCCTTGGCGTTGCTGAAGGCGCGATTGTCTGATAGCGGTTTTTTATAAAAAAAGCTTGCATGCCTCTGAAGGGTATGTTATCAATTCATTTCTTGCGGGGTGTAGCGCAGCCTGGCTAGCGCACCTGCCTTGGGAGCAGGGGGTCGGAGGTTCGAATCCTCTCACCCCGACCAATCTCTGCGCCTGTAGCTCAGCTGGATAGAGCAACGGACTTCTAATCCGTAGGTCAGAGGTTCGAATCCTCTCAGGCGTGCCAAACCCAAATTATGGTGGCTATGGTGAAGGGGTCCAACACACATGACTGTGACTCATGCATTCGTGGGTTCAAATCCCACTAGCCACCCCAATTACAGCAAAGCCCCGTGAAAACGGGGCTTCTTCGTATGTAAAGTTGTGGTTTTAGATTTTGCGAGAGTGGCGGAATTGGCAGACGCACTGGACTTAGGATCCAGCGGGCAACCGTAGGGGTTCGACTCCCCTCTCTCGCACCATCCCCCAGTTTATGCAGAGGATGCCCCCCCGAAGATGTTCAATCAATCTATTTCCCATTCAGTTAGGTCTCTGGTAATTTATATTCCACTAAAAGACAAGGGGTAAGCGATGACCAGTACTATCGAGTCGATCAGCAGCGTAAAAAAGAAGATTTCATTCGAGATTCCGGCCGAACGAGTAACTTCCGAGATTGACAAGGTTTATGCACAGATTCAAAAACGTGCCGCCGTCAAGGGCTTCAGGAAGGGAAAGGTTCCCCGTTCGCTCGTTGAAAAGAATTATGGTTCCATGATGGAAGGGGATGTCCTTAAGAATCTTTTTGACGAGACTTATTTCAAGGCGCTGGCTGACCATAAGATATTCCCCGTATCTCATCCGCATATTGAAAGTGACGAAGTGAAGCGGGGAGCGCCGCTAAAATATTCGGCCACGGTGGAAGTGCTCCCCGAGATCGATGTGAAGGATTATGCCGGTCTTCAGGTGAAAAAAGAGAAGTTCGTATCCGATGATACACAGGTTGAAGCGCGTCTCAACGAGATGCGTGAGGGGATGGCAGAGCTGAAGCCGCTGGAAGAGGGTAACAGTGCCGCTCTTGGCCACTTTGTGGTTATTGATTTTGTAGGGTCGGTCGATGGTGTTCCCTTTGAGGGGGGAGCCGCGGAAAGTTATCAGCTTGAGCTCGGTTCCGGTCGTTTCATCCCCGGCTTCGAAGATCAGCTTGTTGGTGCAACGGCCGGAGAGCAGAGGACGGTTGTTGTAACATTCCCTGAAGAGTACGGTAATAAGGAGTTGGCCGGGAAAGAAGCCAGCTTCAGTGTTACGGTTAAAGAGATAAAGGTCAAGGAGCTGCCGGTGCTTGATGACGAATTCGCCATGCAGTTTGGTGAGTTTGAAACCTTTGACCAACTTAAAGCCAAGCTGGTTGAGTTGTACGAGAACCAGGAAAACGGGCGAATCAAGTCTGAACTTCAGGATCGCCTTGTGAAGGAACTGATTGATAAGAATGAGATTGAAGTTCCGTCTACTCTGGTTGACCGGCAGCTTGAAATCATGCTGTCGAACATGAAGAACCGTCTTGCCCAGCAACGGCTCTCTCTCGAGATGATGGGGATGGATGACGAGAAGTTCAAACTTCAGTATCGCGATTCTGCTGAAAATCAGGTTAAGGGATCGCTGCTTTTGGACGCGGTGGCAAAGAAGGAAGGGATTACCGTTGAAGAAGCCGATATTGAGGCAAAACTTCGCGCCGTGGCTGAGGAAGCAGGTCAGGATTTTGAGCGTGTTAACAGCTTCTACGAGCAGAACCACAACGCCAAGGAGAACCTCGTTGCACATCTGAACGAGGAGAAGGTTCTTGGTTATTTGCTGGAAAAGGCTGTTGTAACCGAAGTATCCAAAGATGAACTCTAATATCGCTTCAGGAGGAAGTATGCTCGTACCTATAGTGGTCGAACAAACCGGCAGGGGTGAGCGTTCCTATGACATTTATTCGCGCCTTCTCAAGGATCGGATTATTTTCCTCGGTGGTCCCATCGATGATCATGTGGCGAACCTGGTTATAGCGCAACTTCTCTTCCTTGAGGCTGAGGATCCCGATAAGGATATTCACCTCTATATAAACTCTCCCGGTGGCGTCGTGACTGCCGGTATGGCTATTTACGACACCATGCAGTACATAAAAGCTCCTGTTTCGACGATTTGCGTTGGTCAGGCTGCGTCCATGGGAGCCTTGCTGCTCTCCGGCGGTGAGAAGGGGAAGCGTTTCAGTCTGGTTCATTCCCGGATTATGATTCACCAGCCGCTGGGGGGGTTCCAGGGGCAGGCGACCGATATTCATATTCATGCCCAGGAAATCCTGAAGATGAAGAAGCGCCTCAATGAGATACTGTCCGAGAATTCCGGACAGACACTTGAGAAGGTTGAGGCGGACACCGAGCGTGATTATTTTATGTCTGGTGAAGAAGCAAAAACGTATGGTATTATTGATACAATTATAGAGAGAAAAGCCACCAGCGGAGGTTGTCGGTGAGTAGAAGAAACGACGGCAGCGAAAACCTGACCTGTTCTTTTTGCGGAAAGAGCCAGGATGAGGTGAAAAAACTCATCGCAGGACCGACGGTTTATATTTGCGATGAGTGCATTGAGCTCTGCAATGACATCATCGCCGAAGAGAGCAAGCTTGAAGAAGCTATGGGGCCGGATGCCAAGAAGCTCCCCAAGCCTCGTGAAATCAAGGACGTTCTCGATGAATACGTCATTGGTCAGGACAGGGCGAAGAAGATTCTTGCCGTTGCTGTTTACAATCATTACAAGCGCATCGAGTGCATGGGCAAGCCAAGCGATGTGGAGATGCAGAAGAGCAACATACTCCTTCTGGGTCCCACCGGTTCCGGCAAGACACTTCTTGCCCAGACTCTTGCACGTATTCTCCGGGTTCCCTTTGCCATGGCCGACGCCACCAATCTGACGGAGGCCGGCTATGTGGGGGAGGATGTGGAGAACATCATCCTCAATCTTCTCCAGGCGTCCGACTATGATGTGGAGCGGGCCCAGAAGGGGATTATCTACATTGATGAAATTGACAAGATAGCGCGTAAATCCGATTCTCCCTCCATCACCCGCGACGTTTCCGGTGAAGGGGTACAGCAGGCGCTGCTTAAAATCATCGAAGGTACTGTCGCGAGCGTTCCGCCGAAAGGGGGGCGTAAGCATCCCCAGCAGGAGTTCCTCAAGGTTGACACCTCGAATATACTTTTCATATGCGGTGGTGCGTTTGCCGGCCTTGATAACATCATCCAGCAGCGCATAGGCGTTAAAACCCTTGGTTTCGGTGCCGATGTGAAGAGCAAGGTCGAGAAGAAAGCAGGGGAACTCCTTGTCGAGGTCACCCCTGAGGATCTGCTCAAGTTCGGATTTATCCCCGAGTTCATAGGCCGCCTTCCCGTACTCGCCACCTTGCATGAGCTGGATGAGGCTGCGATGGTGCAGATTCTCAAGGAGCCGAAGAGTGCGCTGGTCAAACAGTACCAGAAGCTCTTCGAAATGGAGCACGTTAAGCTCAAGTTTACCGACGGCTCCCTGGTGGCAATTGCACGTGAGGCCCTGAAGCGCAAGACGGGTGCGCGGGGGCTCAGATCTATCCTTGAAAATGCCATGCTCGATATCATGTATGAGATTCCGTCCCAGAGCATGGTCAAGGAAGTGGTTATCAGCGAGGATGTGATCTACAATCGCGAGAAACCGATCATAGTTTATGAGAGTGTGGCGGAATCCGCCTGACAGAGGACCAGATGCACGAAAATATGGATATCCAGGCAATAAAAAGAGGGGATCTGGAAAGATTCCCTCTTTTACCATTAAGGGACATAGTTGTGTTTCCTCATATGGTGGTACCGCTTTTTGTCGGCAGAGAAAAGTCAATCTCCGCCCTTGAAGCGGCCATGAACGGTAATCGCCTTATTTTCCTGGCTACCCAGAAAAACGCCAAGACAGAGGAACCGGCTGAAGAAGATATTTATTCTATCGGGACGGTTTCACAGGTGATCCAGCTCCTGAAGCTCCCCGATGGAACAGTCAAAGTGCTTGTTGAGGGGAAGAGGAGGGGCGTCATTGCGTCGTATCTCCCCCTTGCCGACTATTTTACGGTAGATGTGCAGCCGGTACCTGATGAATTTGAAACTACTTCCGAAATTGAGGCTCTGGTACGCAGTTCCCGTTCAACCTTCGAAGATTATGTGAAGCTTACCAAGGGAATCCCGCAGGAAACGACCAGTGCTGTCCTGAATATCACTGATCCGGGAAAACTTGCCGATACCCTGGCACCACATCTGAACCTGAAGCTCAGTGATAAGCAGGAGCTTCTTGCGATTGCCGACTCGGGCCGTAGATTGGAACGGCTCCTCGCATTCATGGAGTCGGAGGTTGAAATCCTTCAGCTTGAGAGTAAGATTCGCTCGCGGGTCAAGAAGCAGATGGAGAAAAACCAGAAAGAATACTACCTCAATGAGCAGATGAGGGCGATTCAGAAGGAGCTCGGAGGGAAGGACGACTATAAGCAGGAGATCGCAGAACTTGAGGAAAAAGTCACGAAAGGTAGCCTTTCCAAGGAAGCAAAACAAAAGGCACTTGCCGAACTGAAAAAACTCAAGCTGATGTCCCCTTCTTCAGCAGAGGCGGCGGTTGTCAGAAATTACGTCGACTGGCTTGTTACGCTCCCATGGGGAAAATTATCCAAGGAGAAGCATAACATTGTTGCCGCTGAGGCAATACTCGATGCCGATCATTACGGGCTCCTCAAGGTTAAGGAGCGTATTCTCGAGTTTTTGTCAGTGCAAACGCTCGTTAAGCGGATCAAAGGGCCTATCCTGTGTCTCGTGGGGCCTCCCGGGGTCGGCAAGACATCGCTTGCCCGCTCCATTGCCTCGGCAACGGGACGTAACTTCGTGAAAATGTCTCTGGGAGGCATGCGCGACGAAGCTGAGATCCGTGGGCATCGCCGAACGTATGTTGGTGCCATGCCCGGCAAGATAATCCAGAATCTGAAAAAGGCGGGGAGCAACAATCCGGTTTTCCTTCTCGACGAACTCGACAAGATGAGTTCGGACTTCCGTGGTGATCCGGCGTCAGCAATGCTTGAGGTTCTTGACCCCGAGCAGAATGCACATTTTGGCGATCATTTCCTTGATGTGGAGTACGACCTCTCCAGGGTAATGTTCATTGCGACAGCCAACTCACTTCATGGTATACCGCGACCGCTCCTGGACAGGCTTGAGGTGATCAGGCTCGATGGCTACACTGAACATGAAAAGCTTATGATCGCCGAGCGTTATCTCGTGAAAAAGCAGATGGAGAATAATGGTCTCTCTCCGGAGCAGGTGAGCATCTCTCAGAAAGCGGTTTTGGATATCATCCGGTTCTATTCCCGTGAATCCGGCGTTCGCAATCTCGAGCGCGAGATTGCATCGGTCTGTCGCAAGGTTGCCCATCGGATTGTGAAGGGCGAAAAGAAAAAGATTTCCGTTCTTCCCAAGCAACTTAAGGATTTTCTCGGACCGCAGCGATTCAAAATTGGCATGGCTGAAGAGAAGGACTCTGTTGGGGTCGTTACAGGCCTTGCCTGGACCGAGGTTGGAGGTGAGCTTCTCACCATTGAGGTGGCGATTGTCCCGGGGAAGGGTAAACTCACGATTACCGGAAAACTGGGTGAGGTGATGCAGGAGTCGGCCCATGCGGCCATGACCTATGTCAGGTCAAGGGCCCAGATACTTGGCCTTGAACGTGATTTTTACCAATCTATTGATATTCATGTCCACGTTCCGGAAGGAGCAATACCTAAGGATGGCCCGTCCGCAGGCATTACTATCGTGACGGCAATTACGTCGGCCCTGACCGGCAGAGAGGTGCGTCGTGATATTGCCATGACCGGTGAGGTCACACTCCGGGGTAATGTGCTTCCCATTGGCGGCCTCAAGGAGAAGCTTTTAGCTGCCCGTCGCGGTGGGATAAAAGAAGTAATCATCCCGCGCGATAACCAGAAGGATCTCCAGGAAATTCCCCGCGAAGTGTATGATGGCATGACTATAGTTAATGTTGCCCATATGGATGAAGTCCTGTCCAGGGCTCTTCTTGAAAACATGTTGCCTGCGGTTAATCCCACTGGTGTGTGTATTCAGGATGGGGCATCCAAAGATATAGTAACTGCCCACTGAGTGAAAAAATATGGTTGACAGTCCGTTCTGTGGTCTGGTATAAACTAAATTCCTTTTGAGGCGAGCTTTTAGGTAAGAAATGTTGTCATTTTAGTAGATTATTCCGTTTTTAGAAGTTCGGGGTCGTAGTTAAGTTGGTTATAACGCCGGCCTGTCACGCCGGAGGCCGCGGGTTCGAGCCCCGTCGACCCCGCCATATTTCGGGCGAATAGCTCAGCTGGGAGAGCGCCAGCCTTACAAGCTGGATGTCGGGGGTTCGATCCCCTCTTCGCCCACCATATTACATTGGTAATGGGGTTTCCCTTTACTCCGTTGTAGAAGCACACAGTTGAATATTTTGGGGTCGTAGTTAAGTTGGTTATAACGCCGGCCTGTCACGCCGGAGGCCGCGGGTTCGAGCCCCGTCGACCCCGCCATCTTCAAAAGAGGCCATGCTATGCATGGCCTCTTTTTGTTGTATTGTGGGCAAAGAGTCCAAAGGTCGCCTTTTTTTCTTCCTCTTGACAGTGTGAAATGCAATTATCTATTCTTCACATGGCAGTTGGATTATGGGCCGGACTTCATCAAAAATGGTGATTCGCACGTTGCACTTGTGCTTTGTCATCTGCCAGGGGGGCAAATTCGGGTGAAGGTATACGTTGTCGTACCAACATATAATGAAAGTGAAAATATCCCGGCACTAATTGAAAGTGTCCTGGCGCAACGGGATTATATTCATATTCTCGTTGTGGATGATAATTCGCCGGACGGTACGGGGAAAATAGTCGAGCGATTGAGTGGTGAGAATCCGCGTGTTCATATACTCCATCGCCCTGGGAAAATGGGGCTCGGGTCAGCCTATTGCGATGGTTTCAAGATCGCTCTGCGTGATGGGGCTGATTTCATTATGGAGATGGACGCCGATTTTTCGCACGATCCCTCGACGATACCGATGTTTCTCGACGCCATGGGTAACTTCGATGTAGTTATCGGGTCCAGATATCTTAACGGTGTCAGTGTCGTCAATTGGCCGCTCCGCCGACTGATGCTCAGTTATTTTGCAAGTGTTTATACCAGGGTCATCACAGGCCTTTCCATAAGGGATTGCACCAGCGGTTTCAAATGTTTCAGGCGCAGCGTGATTGAATCCATTGATCTTGATACGATACGTTCCGATGGCTATTCTTTCCAGATTGAGATGAACTACCGTTGTGTCGAACGGGGGTTCCGGGTTGGGGAAATCCCGATTATTTTCATTGATCGCCACGCAGGAAGTTCCAAAATGTCAAAAAAGATCGTCCGGGAGGCGGTCCTTATGGTCTGGAAGCTGAAACTTGGGTCGCTGGTCAAGAAACTGACGCGTAGAGGGGGCACCCATGCTTCATGATGGATGGGCGGTCGTCTGTCAGACCGGGCTATGGGGGTGGATAATGTCGACGATCGTTTTCATTGTGAAGGCATTTCCAAGACGCAATGTCATGAATGTCAAGGAGGGCGGAATCTGGGGAGTTGCCTCTGCCGTCCTTTTCATGGTTTGGATTCTAGGAATGGTTATGGCTTGAGGTTTTTCATGAACTTATTATTTCGTCGCACAATCATTCTGATTATGCTGGCTTTTTGCCTTGCCGGGTGCGCAGGTTTCGGAGCTGAGCCCCTCGCTTTGCGGGATAATACGGTTGACCTTGTCTGGCCATCGCCTCCCAATACGCCAAGAATCAGGTTCCTCCGCGAAATAACGGGGCCAGGGCAGATAATGCCGAATCAGGGGAAACTGGGTAAGCTTTGGCAGCTTGTTACCGGTGAAGAGAATGTTGCAATACCTTTTATGACGCCGTACGGTGTTGTCTTTGATGGCGACTCTACTCTTTGTGTGGCGGATTCAACGGCTCGTGGCGTTCAATGCTATGATCTGAAAAGACGGGAAGTTCACTACTTACGGCAGGCTGCGGACGAGCCCCTCATGAGTCCCGTTGGGGTTGCCCTGGATGCAAACGGCAATGTGCTGGTGTCCGATTCGGTTAATTCCCGTGTGTATCTATTCTCGTTAAATGGAGAGTACCTGCACGAGCTGGGCGAAGGTGCAGCCACTTTTTTGCGTCCTGCCGGTATTGCCGTTGCCTCCAATGGCGATATTTATGTGGTCGATGTGTTGGCACATAAATTGAAGAAATTTGATAAGGCTGGTAGCTATCTCGGTGAGTTCCCCCGTGATGGGAGCGGCGAACCGCTGAATTTACCGTCCAATGTAGCGGTTGACAAGACGGGAAGCGTTTATGTGACCGATTCCATGAATTTTACCGTCAAAAAATATGACCATGACGGTAATTACGTGAGGAGTTTCGGCGAGGTTGGCGATGCTCCCGGTTCATTTGCGCGCCCCCGTGGCGTGGCGGTGGACAGTGATCTCAACGTGTATGTTGTGGATGCTTCCTTCGATAATTTTCAGATTTTCGACCAGCAGGGAAATCTACTTCTTTTCGTGGGCAAGCCTGGCAAGGGAGAGGGAGAGTTTTACCTTCCCAGCGGATTGTTTATAGATAAAAACGACAGGATTTTCATTTCCGACACCTATAACAAACGTATCCAGATATTCGAGTACCTGAGGCAAAGCACACCATGACGGCTAAAGCAGGCTTTCTGTTGACTCTCGTTGTTTTCCTTGGCGCGGTGCTTGGGGGTGGGGCGACTTATGGTGCGGCCGGTCCCAAGATCAGTGCCAGCGGTAATAAGCACAACCTCTCGAGCAGCAATACAGGCGTAACCTACAAAGCGACCAACTCCTCCGATCCCCGTTCGAACCAGATCTGCATCTTCTGTCACACCCCTCATAACGCAAAACCCCAAACGGTTCTCTGGAACCGTCAGGATACTACTCAGCTGTTCGGCCATTATTCGTCAACTACCCTTGCCATTCATACTGATACAACTGCTCGAACCACCAGTGATTACAAAGCCGAACCCAATGGTTCCTCGCGGCTTTGCCTGAGTTGCCACGATGGGGTAACGGCGCTGGGGGCCGTTCTGAACGGTGATGCCATCGAAGTCAACTCAAGTTATTATACTGTTATGGCCGGCTCCAATGTTTTTGACCGTACTAAGATGACCAATTCCCATCATCCTGTTTCATTTGTTTATAATACGGCGGTCCGTGACCGGCTTAATGTACTGGAAGGTGCAGGTACTTACCAGCTCCCGCTAAATACGAAGATCCGCCTGGACAGAGAAAAACGGATGCAGTGCATTACCTGTCATGACCCACATCAGACACAATATAATGATCCTGCTACTCCCTTCTGGGTCATCGATGGAACGAGTGCAACGGATGCTCATGATTCAGTCTGTACGGAGTGTCATACCTTCACGTCACCTGATCTGTGAGAGAGCAAGAATGTTTATGACAAAGATTTTAATAGCCGCAATGTTCTTATCAGCTGTTCCGTTGCCATTGTTCGGGGCTGCATATCCCAAGAATGCGGTTCATCTTGATACAAAAAAGGTAGCAACCGGCTGTTCCACCTGTCACTTGAGCTTTAATTTCAAGGCCGGCGGAGGCCCCGAGACGTGCATAATCTGCCACGGCGATGCGTCGCGGTTGAAAAAAGAATACAAGAATATGCCGCGGAATTTTGCTCCGACTTCCGGAAACCGGAAAAACATAGAGGCCGAATTTGCCAAGACCTACCGGCATCCGACTTTTGATGCCAAAGGGATTCACCGGAGCAATGAGATACTTCCCGAGACGGATTCGCGCATGCCACGTCATGCGGAGTGCGTGGATTGCCACAATCCCCATTACGTTTCCACTGAGAACAAGTTTGCGGGAATCCGGGGGAAACGGGTAGGCAACGTGATTTCGTCCGTTAGCAAGGAATATGAGCTCTGCTACAAGTGTCATGGCGAGAGCACAAACTTGCCGGGCCAATACGGCAACAAGAGAATGGAGTTTGCCACGTCGAATCCGTCCTACCATCCCGTGGAAGATGAAGGGAAAAACACGGCGGTAATCAGCCTCCTGAAACCGTACAAAGAAAAAAAGATCAATGCAGGTGATGTGTCCATGATCTCATGCGGAGACTGCCATGGCAGCGAAAACCCCGAGTCGCCGCGGGGACCCCATGGCTCCCTGTATGAGTTCATCCTTGTGGATCATTATTCGACAAAAGATAACCAGACGGAAACACCCTTTGCCTATGCCCTTTGCTATCGTTGCCATGACCGTTCGAGCATCCTCGGCAACGAGAGTTTCCGCTACCATGCCCTGCATATACAGGGGAGGGGAAGCTCGACCGGCGCCAACGGGACTTCTTGCTACACCTGCCACAGCTCTCACGGGAGCCCCGACAACAAGTATTTGCTCACGTTCAATAAAACTGTTGTTTCGGCGAACTCCCAGGGACAGTTGAAGTTTGTGGAAAAGGGAGTTTCAACATTTCGCGGTGAATGCTACCTCTCATGTCATGGTGTCGACCATAACCCAAAAAGTTACTGACAGTTTTTAGCGGGGAATTATGGGAAAGACATTCAGGAAGCATAGCGTTGCAGTCGGATTGTTCGTTGTGCTTCTCTTCGTTTCATTCGTGGGAAGAACAACTGCTGAAACCGGAGACAGCAAGGGCAATCCACACACCAGCCGGGAAAATTGCGGAGTATGCCATCTGCTCCCCAAGAATAAGCTGGAAAGTTTTTTCACCAGTAGTGCCATGAAGAGGCAGTTGCGCGCCGACCATGTGACCCTCTGCAGGGGGTGCCATGACGTAAGGATTGACCACGGCGTCGGCAAAGCGCCGGAAATGAATCGCGAAGGGCTCCCGGTTGCTGAAGATGGGACTATTACCTGCGCCACAACCTGCCATTCGATGCATGTCAAAAATCCTGCCGATGAAAAGCAGGAATATTACCATCTCCGTCTTCCAATAGCGAAAATCTGTTTTTCCTGTCACGAGAAATAACCCGGAATTATAGTTTTTTTCTGATACTTGGAAAATGCTACAATGCTGTATCTACTCGGTTTTTTAATTCAGTTTTTAGTATTAATGTGCTAAGAGACATGCATGGCCCTCTATACCTGCAAACTCGGATCTACGGAAGGTAGAATCATCATTAAGGAGTTTGAAGCGGCTAATCCCGAGATTCTTCAGGTAAGTCTTGAGGATCAGGGTTTTTTTGTCTTTGAGATAAAAAGAAAGCCGTTCCAGTTCCTGTGGGATAAAGGGAAAAAGCGCCAAAAGGTAGACAATAAGACGCTCCTCACGTTCAACCAGGAGCTTCTGGTGCTTATCAAGGCAGGCCTTCCGATTATCCAGGCGCTGGATACAATCCTGGAGCGTTACGAACGGGGGGCACTCTCGGATATCCTCAAGGAAGTTCGCGAGAATGTGAAGGGGGGAATGGCGCTTTCCGATGCCCTTGAGAAATATCCGAAGGCTTTTCCTCACCTTTATGTGGCTTCAGTTCGGGCCGGTGAACGTACTGGCGACCTTCCGCTGACGATCAGGCGTTACATCGCTTTTCTGAAGCGTGTAGAGGATGTCAGAAAGCGATTCGTCTCGGCGCTTGTCTATCCATCGATCCTCGTTACCGTTGCTTCCGTGGCGATTGTATTTCTCCTGGTGTATGTGGTGCCGACTTTCAGTCAGGTTTATGCCGATGCCGGTTCGCAGTTGCCGCTCCCTACAAGGATCCTGATTGCATTCTCTACAACGCTCAAACATTATTTCCCTTTCCTTATCGCTCTGGTAGCCGGTGTCTGGATGGCTCTGCGGCGATGGGCCGCAACTGAGCGCGGGCGTTATTTTACTGATGATCTTATTATCAGGCTCCCCTTCGTGGGAGAGGTTTTCTCCAAGTTCGCCGTTACTTCATTTACGCGAACGCTTGCCACAGTCATTGGCAGTGGTATTCCCATTGTAGAATCGCTGAAAATGTCGGTTGGCACCCTTAATAATGTGGTGCTTGAACGTCGTCTGCTTCAGGCGGTCGTCAAGGTGGAAGAGGGAATGAGCTTGTCGAATGCCATTGAATCGGTTAAGTTCATGCCCCCCCTGGCTCTCAGGATGCTGGGCGTCGGCGAATCTACCGGGTCCCTGGAGGAAATGCTGAATGATATCTCTGAATATTTCGAGGCAGATATCGATGCCAGGCTTCATCTCCTTACCACGGCCATTGAACCTGCCATAATGGTTATCATGGGGCTTGTGGTCGGAGTAATCATTGTGACCATGTACCTGCCGGTGTTCAAGATCGCGGGTACTGTTGGATAATCCGTGCCGGCTTCCGTTCGCTAGGAATGAGGAATTTGGACAAAAGAGACCATGAATAACGTTTTCAGGCGTAAAAATATCGGAGAAATCCTTGTCGAACGGGGGGCACTGAACCCCGAGGACCTCCCTTTTGTCGTTGAAAAGCTTAAGGTTACCTCCAAGCGCTTTGGCGAAATCTGTGTCGAAGAAGGCTTCATTACCGAGGAAGCTCTCGCATTGGCCCTGTCGGAGCAGTACGGAATAGAATATGTGGATGCCCGGGGGATGCGTCCGAACGAGACGATTCTCAATACCCTACCTCCCGATGCCATCTATCGTTACCGGTTTGTTCCCCTTGAAGAACAGGAGAATAGCCTGGTTATTCTCATCTCCGATCCCACTGACGTCATCAAGCTGGATGAATTGGAACTTCTTCTGGATCGTCCGCTTATCATCAAGCTTGCGACCGATACGGTCATATCGTCAATTCTCAAAAAGGGTGAGGCCACAAGCAGGGTTCTGAAGGAAGTGTCGGAGGACTTCATGCTCCAGCTCGTTCGCGAGAACGACAAAGGGGAAGAAGTCCTCTCCATGGAGAAGATTTCCGCCGATACGAGCCCGATTATAAAGTTGGTCAACTCCACGGTAATGGATGGCCTGACTAGGCGCGCGAGTGACATACACATTGAATCAGCACTTGAGGGGGTCATTATAAAGTACCGGATTGACGGGGTACTTTACCGTGCTACCGAACCTCTCGACATCCATTTCCAGGCGCCGATAATATCTCGTCTCAAGGTTATGAGCGAACTTGACATTTCCGAGCGGCGCATCCCCCAAGATGGCCGGTTTAAGGTCAGGATCGGCGAGAAGGCCATAGATTTCCGTGTCTCCATTATGCCCAGCGCCTTTGGCGAGGATGCGGTAATTCGTATTCTCGACAAGGAAAGCATGGCTTCGGACCTCAAGGGGCTGACACTCGAGACTCTCGGCATGAACCCGCGCGAGATGAAGAGATTGCGGAAGAAAATCCGCGAGCCCTATGGAATGGTTCTGGTGACTGGGCCCACCGGTTCCGGAAAGACCACTACCCTCTATGCCGCCCTAACCGAGATCCATACCGGCGAGGAAAAGATCATAACGATTGAAGACCCCGTGGAGTATGTGCTGAGGGGAATTGTGCAGATTCCGGTCAACGAGAAAAAAGGCCTTACTTTCGCGCGGGGGTTGCGCTCCGTTCTGCGGCACGACCCCGATAAAATCATGGTGGGCGAGATCCGGGACCCTGAAACCGCGCAGATTGCCGTCCAGTCGGCACTGACAGGGCACCTTGTTTTTACGACAGTGCATGCCAACAACGTTTTTGACGTTCTGGGGCGCTTTATCCATATGGGGATCGACCCGTACAACTTTGTTTCTTGTCTGAACTGCGTCATGGCGCAGCGGTTGGTGCGCAAGCTGTGTCCCCATTGCAAGAAGCCGGTAATGCATTCCGATTCGGTTCTCATTGAATCAGGGCTTGACCCGGAACAATGCCGCGACGTAACCTTCTTTGATCCCGGCGGGTGCGACGACTGCAACGGTACCGGTTACCGGGGGCGCTCGGCCATTGTGGAGTTGCTGGATTTGAACGACCATATCCGCGAGATGATCATGTCGAAAACACCGGCGGCCCAGCTCAAGATTGCCGCCAAGGAAGCCGGGACGGTTTTTCTCCGGGAATCTGCCGTGGAGAAAGTCCTGGCCGGAGAAACATCGTTGAAGGAAATCAACCGTGTCACTTTTGTTGAATAATCTGTTGTTCAATTTCCAGATGGAAGGCTTGCATGTTTTTCTCCCATAACGCTGTAGGGATGGAAATAACCTCGCAAGGGGTAAAGATGGCGCTGGTCGGAGGAAAGAAGAGCCGTCCGCAGCTTCTGGCTCAACAAAGCGCCGAGTTTCCCCCTGGGACTTTAAAACTCGTGCACCGGGAACCTAATATCCTGGAGCCTGCTCTCTTCGTCAAGCAGGTGAGGGAAGCATATCTGAAGCTTCTCAATCGTACGAACCTGGTGTCGGTCTCGCTGCCGGACGCCTGCGGGCGTGTTACGCTCATCGAACTGGAGACTCGTTTCAAGAGTCACGAAGAGGGGCGAGACCTGATCCGCTGGAAGCTCAAAAAGAGTCTCCCGTTCGATATGAGCGATATCCATCTCGACTATCAGGTGCTTCGAGAGAAGGAAAACGGCGAAATGTCGGTTCTCGTGGCGGTCATAGCACGGCAGGTGGTCACCCAATACGAGAATCTGCTCATCGAGGCTGGAATACAACCCAATCGCATTGATTTTACGTCCTTCAATCTCTATCGGTTCTTTTCACCCCGGATTGAGATGTGCGATAATTCGCTTTTTGTTGCTTATCACGAAGGAGTTTTGAGCGTCCTCGTCTTTTATGGGGGGGTACTGGAGTTCTACAGGGCTAAGGAGTTATCCGGCCACTCTCCTGATATGAATCGTGTTTTCATGGAGACCAACAGCTCTCTTGTTTTTTATCGCGACAAGAACCCTGGACGCGAGTTTCGCGAATCTTTCTGCTTTTCTCCGCGTGAACATGCGGATATGTTCCGCACCGTTGTTGCAGAGGCTTGCGGTGTCGAGCCTTTCATGCTCATGTCAGACACCTTTGTGGATATTCCCGGGAATACAGCCGGCGGTGGAGCTGCGTTGGATTCCCTGGTCGCAGTCCTAGGCGCTGCAACGAGGAACCTCTGATGGACCTCAGGATTAATCTCTCTACCCGTTATTTTTTCGACACGCGGAAGTTGAATCTCGCTTTGGCGGCCGTTCTTGCTATTCTTGCACTCGTCATGTTTTTCAACGTGAAGGGGCTTGCAACGGACGCCGGCCATGCGAAGCGGCTTGAGGGCGAGATGGCGAAGTTTCAGGCGCGTTTTGCAACTTCGGCAAAAGGAATATCGGAGGAGCAGTATCAGGGGCTTATGAAGAAGATCTCGGCCGCCAACGCTATCCTTGCCAAAAGGGGTCTGAACTGGTTGCTGCTCCTGGACCGACTCGAAGCAGTAGTGCCTGACGGCGTTGCTCTCTCTGCAATTGAGCCTAAACTCAATGACGGCACTTTGACGCTTTCCGGGAGCGCGAAGGGGTTCTCTAACCTGCGTGCTTTAGTGGAAAATCTCGAAGGTCAGCAGGGAGTCTCCGATGTGTTTCTCCTGAATCAGACCGAGATCCGGCAGGGGACTGAACAAAAGGGTATTGGTTTTACCGTCACTTGCAAGGTGGGCTTTTCATGACCTGGGAGCAGATTCGGGAGATAGTCAAATCCAGGAAATGGGCCTTTATCGCTGTACTCGTCCTTGTCTTGGCAAATATTGCAATGGCCGCCTATTCCCGGTTCATTCAACAGCCGGCGCTCGTCAAGCTTCAACAGGAGTGGTCGGAAAAGCGGCTTCTTCTGACGGGTAGCAAGGGAGATCTGACGACTATCTATCGGCAGGGCGAGGCAGATCTGGCGGCTTTTCAGCAACGGATTCCACTTAAGCGGGATTTTACCAGGGTGATGATGGAAGTGTTTGAACTTGCCTCAAACAATGGGTTGAAGGTCAAGGGGATAACCTACAAGCCCGAGCCGATCAAGGAGTCGAATCTCGTAACTTACGGGGTTGTCATGACTCTGGACGGCAAATACGCCGGTATCAAGAGTTTCATCTCCGATCTGCAGTGCTATGGGGGACTGGTGACGATGGATTCCATTTCCCTTTCCAGCAACAGCAGGACAGAGGAAGAGGTTTCTCTCAAGATGCAACTTTCGGCCTATCTGCGAACGGAGGGGAAATGAACCGGCAGAAGCTGATTCTTGCCATCCTTCTTCTCGTATTGGTACTTGCCGCCATTGTCAGCTATGTGAGAATGCCGCGTCAGCAGAAGGTATCGAAACTGGCCTACGCGCCCGGTTCGGTGAATCGTGCCGGCAAGCAGTTACCCGCTGTGCAGCACGATGAAAGAAAACTCCGGCTTGACCTGATGGAATGTCCTCCAAACAGGTTTGCCGGCTTCAAACGGAATATATTCCGTCCAATATTCCATGACGAGACAAAGCAACTGGCGTCGGTGCCGGTATTGCCTCGTCCGGTGCTGCCGCCTCCCATACCGGCGGTGCCGGTTGCCCCGCCGCCGGTTATGCCTGTTGCGCCGCAACCGCCGCAGGTGGTACGGGACATGGCTCGATTCACTTTTTTGGGGTTTCTGAAAAAGGATAACCGTAAAACTATTTTCCTCGCCAGGGACAAGGAGATACTTCTCGTCCGGCAGGGGGACAAGATTGCTGGTAATTACGAGGCGACAACCATAACCGATGATGCGCTGTCGATCCGCTCCCTTGCCGATGGCAGTGAGATGGTTATTCCCCTTGTTGAGAACAGGCCCCTCGCCGGCCAGATACGATAAATGCCACGATGGTTCAAGGAGCTGAGTACATGCGAATCATTTTCAGGATAGCCGCCTTGTTATCGCTTGTTGCGTTCCTTGCGGGATGCGGGGCAGGACTCACCGCGTTCAACAAGGGAGAGAAGTTGGAACGGGATGGAAAGCTGGATGAGGCGGTCATCAAGTATTCCGAGGCAGTTGCCGCCGACCCGGATATGAACGAATACCGCATGAAGCTCCTTAAGGTCAGCGAGAAAGCGGCGCAGGTTCATCTTGAAAAAGGCGATGAATATCTCGCCCAGAAAAACTTTGATGCGGCACTTGTCGAATACCAGTCGGCCGTAGCCCTCGATCCGTCGCTTCATCGCGCGAAACAGGCGAGCGACAAGCTTGTTCGGGTCAAGAATGCTGCCGCATATCTTAAGGAAGGTCAGGAGTTCGAGCAGGGTAACAAGCCAAGGGAAGCACTGCGGGCTTACCGCAAGGCGCTCGATCTCAACGGAGAGAACAAAGAAGCCCAGGAAGCCCTTGAGCGCCTGTTGAGCACAAAAAAGACGCGGCTCGAGGGGTTTGAGCTCAATTTAAAGTCCAACAAGCCGATTACTCTCAAATTCAAGGATGCAAAGCTGAAGGATGTTTTTTACATTCTGACACAGCTTTCCGGCATCAATTTCATCTTCGATGAGGGGATAAAGGACCAGAACGTAACGATACATCTGGAAAATGCAAGTTTTCAGCAGGCCCTTGACCTGCTGACCAATATGAACAAGCTCGGTAAGAAGGTTCTGAATGAAAGCACAATTGTAATTTTCCCGAAAACTCCCGAAAAGTCGAAACAATATGAAGATCTGGTCGTCAAGACGTTTTTCCTGAACACCCTCGACGCAAAGAAGGCGGTCAACCTCCTGCGGACAATGCTGCAGGTGCGCAAGGTCTACGTGAACGAGGAGCTTAACGCCATAGTAGTACGGGATACCCCTGAACTGGTTGAAGTCGCCGGCAAAATTCTTGAAGCCAATGACGTTCCGGATGCGGAGGTTCTGCTCGAGGTTGAAGTCATCGAAGTGTCGAAACGGAATGTGGAGAACTTTGGCCTTGCGTTGAGCAGATATGCGGTTTCGCTTAATACCCTGACTCCCGACAATTCATGGTTGTCCGGCACGTTTACCAACACCACGAAGGATTCGACCGTAGTGTCCGAGGTGACAAAGGGTAGTGAGTTGTTGCAGACATTCTCGTGGAACGGCTACAAGGGGTTTTTGACCGTTCCCAGCGCCTCGTACAATTTCGGCAAGACCATCTCCAATGCCGAGGTGCTCGCGAATCCTAAAATCAGGGTGAAGAACCGGGAAAAATCCAAATTTACCGTTGGTACCAGGGTCCCGATCACTACTACCTCCACAACCGGTACGACCGGCGGTTACAGTGTGAACGTCCAGTATGTGGATGTCGGGGTCAAATTGAACGCTGAGCCAACCATCATGCTCAACAACGAGGTGGCGATCAAGCTGGGCCTTGAGGTCAGCTCGATCATTGCCAAGGAGACGGTGGGGGGCGAGGATTCTGCAACGACGGTCGTCACCATTGGAACCCGCAACCTCGACACGGTACTTAGTCTCAAGGATGGCGAAACGAGCGTCATAGGCGGGTTGATAGAAGATTCGAAGACCAAGGCGAAGCAAAAGATATTCCTGCTGGGCGACATTCCGTTTATCGGGCCGCTGCTGAGCGACAATTCGAACGATACGCAGAAACGAGAGCTGATTCTTGCCATTACACCGCGCCTCGTGCGCTCTGTTACCGTTCCCGAGCCTGATGTGGCTGCCTTCTGGTCCGGCAAGGAGGATGACCCCGCGATCGTCAAGCCGTTCGCGTCATTTGAGCTTGAACCCGAGTTCGCTACGGGGCAGCCTGCTCCTAAATCCGGGAAAGCGTTGTCGCCAGCTCCTGTTGCACCTCCAGTTCAGGCAGTTGTTCCGCAGCAACCCGGAGCGAAGACCCAAGCGCAACCTGCCGTCGGCCCGGCTGCCGCACAACCGGCTGATGCCCAGGCAGTCAAACAGGCTCCGGCGCCGGAGGCCGTCACGCAGCCGTCCACCCAGGCCCAGCCGACAGCACCGCTTCCCCTGCCGGTTGCGCCTGCTGCTTCTGCTGCCGCGGCAACTCAGCCATCCATGCGCGGAAGTCTCAACATATCAGCTCCGGCAGCGGTTGATCTTGGCGCAAAATTCCAGGTGGAGATCAGGGTATCCGATGTTAAAGGGCTTATGAATGCGCCCTTCGTGCTCCTCTACGATCCGATTTTCATAGATTATGAGGGGGCCGTCGAGGGTACTTTCCTCAAGCGCGACGGGAAACCGACCAGCTTCAGCGCCGTGGCGGACAAGGGGAAGGGCAAGGTCACCGTTACAATGGGGCGTACCGCGGCAGAAGGGATCGATGGAGCAGGTTCCCTGCTTACGGCTACGTTTGTCGCAAAGAACAAGGGGCCGGCAAGTCTCGGGCTCCAGAACGTTACCTTCACCGATCAGGCAAACAAGCCGATAACCGTTGTTCCCTATAATACAGTTGTAGAAGTGAAGTGACGGTGAAGTTTTCTGTTCCTGCAATCGGTAGAATAGTAAGAAACCAGTTTGGTTTGAGTTTTATCGAACTGGTGATAACCGTAGTTATCCTTGGCATTCTGGCTACCGTAGTGGTTCCTTTTTCGCAAATGACCGTAAAGCGGACCAAGGAGATTGAGCTTCGCAGGTCTCTCCGAGAGATCCGCACAGCGATCGATGAATACAAGAAAGCTTACGACGAGGCCCATAAAGGGAAGCAGGTCCTGAATGAAACCGGATATCCCGAAACCCTGGAGGCTCTTGTTGAAGGAACGGATTTCGGGAGCGAAGCGGTTACAACCAAGAAGAAGTTCCTTCGAAGGATTCCAGTCGACCCTTTCAACCGTCCAGCATCCGGCGAGAAACCGGAATGGGGGCTGCGTTCCTACAAGGATGAGCCCGACAGCACCACCTGGGACAATTCCGATGTGTACGACGTCTACTCGTTGAGTGAGGGGAAGGCCATCGACGGGACACTGTATAAGGACTGGTAACGTGCCTATATTCAAACGACTGCTGCAAAACCGGAAAGCTTTCACGCTTGTAGAGCTGATGATTGTGGTGACCATCATAGGCATCCTTGCAACCATAGCCGTGCCGAGTTACAAATGGAGCCTCATCAAAGCGCGGGAAGCGGTGCTGAGGGAAAACCTTTATAGTATACGCAGCGGCATCGATCAATTTTTTGCTGACCAGGGAAAATATCCCGATACGCTTGACGAGCTCGTTGATAAGAAATACCTCCATGGTCTCCCCCGCGACCCTTTCACCATGAAATCGGATACCTGGGTTACGGTTTCGCCTCCGGAGCCCACTGATGAGGCTGAGTCAGGGAAGGGGGAAACCGGCAATGTGTACGACGTTCACAGCGGCTCCGACTTTGTCGGCACAGATGGGAAACCATACAACGAATGGTAGTGCGCCGGGTGATGACCTGCGCACATGAAGAGTCTAAGAAAGAGGATGCGATGATTCAGTTCCATAATGTTTTCATGTCGTATCAACGGGATGCGGCAGCACTGAATGATGTAAGCATAAAAGTCCCCAAAGGGGACTTTGTTTTTGTGACGGGACCTTCCGGTGCGGGGAAATCGACCCTGATGAAACTTGTCTATGCCGCCCTGGTCCCCAACCGGGGGCAGGTTCTGGTCGATGGGCAGAACATAACCCGGTTGACCAGGACCCAGATTCCCTATCTCCGCCGTACTATCGGCGTAGTTTTTCAGGATTTCAAGCTGCTTCCCAATCGCACGGTACTGGAGAATGTTGCCATTACGCTTGAAGTATTGGGATGGAATAAGCGCGATATCGGCAAGAAGGTCTATCACGTGCTTAAACAGATGGGAATTGAACATAAAATAAACGCCACCCCGTTACGGCTTTCCGGCGGCGAGCAACAACGGGTTGCCCTTGCCCGGGCGCTGGTTAACGACCCGAAGATTCTCCTTGCCGACGAACCGACCGGGAATCTGGATGACGAGAACAAGGAGCAGATTCTTTCAATTTTCCGTGAAGCCAATATCCGCGGTACTACGGTTGTTGTTGCGACCCATGACCGGCGTGTTATCGATAACAGCCATAAAAGGGTTATAGTCCTTGAAAAAGGTCGCGTTGCGGAGGATACCGATGTCCCGAAATAAGCAGTCCATTCGCCCAACATTGTCAGGAGACGGGATAGGGGACAAGCTCCGTTATTTCATTTCCAGGGCTATTCTCAATATCAGGCAGAACGTGCTGGTTAATGTTCTTACCATTGGCACCATAACGCTTGCACTTCTGATAGTTTCACTCTTTCTTCTCGTGTTCGTCAATTTGGAGTCCACTGCCGACGAATGGAGCGGGAAGATTCAGGTCACCGCCTATTTCGAAACGGAGCCATCATCCCAGGAGCTTGCGGCAATGTTGGCCAGGATCAAAGCCATCCAGGGCACGGATAAGGTCTCGTATGTCAGCAAAGGTGAAGCCATGGAGCGGTTCCGCAGCCGTCTGAAGGGGCAGGAGACCCTTCTTGACGGGGTTCCTGCCGATGTGCTTCCCTCATCCATTGAAATAACCTTGAAGCGTCAAAGCCGGGAAGATGGCGCCATGCAAGCCTATGTAGAGCGCCTTAAAAATATTCCAGGCATTGACGAGGTCCAGTATGGAGAAGAATGGGTCAGGCGCTTCAATACCTTTATGAATTTTCTCCGCTTTGTGGGGGCGCTCCTCGGTGGATTCCTTCTCATGGCGGTGCTATTCATTGTGTCAAACACCATCAAGTTGACGATATATGCCAGGAAAGAAGAACTTGAGGTCATGGACCTGGTGGGTGCCACCCGTTTTTTCATAAAGGCGCCATTTCTCATTGAAGGAATTCTGCAGGGAGCGGCCGGTGCGGTTTTGGCCCTGCTCATTCTTGTGGCTGCCTATTTTGGTTTTCTCCATAGCGCGACAAATTTCGTAAACTTTTCTTCTTCTGTGACGGGGCTTTCCTTCCTTCCCGCCGGTTATGTCGCCGGTATTTTCGCAGGCGGAGTAATCCTGGGCTTTCTGGGGAGCCTGACTTCCCTCAAGCGTTTCATAAATAACCCGCAATGAAGCATTTACCTTGCATATTCGTCATAGTTCTGGGGCTCTTTATCGCGGCAGCTTCCGGCGCCGACGTGCGTGACCAGCTGCGGGGGGTCAAGAAGGAGATTAAGGAGAAGAAACAGCTTCTTAATAAGACTGCCAAGGTAGAGCAAAAAGTCTCGGGCGAGTTGGTGGTGATCGACAAAACCCTCAAGCAAAAGGAGGCACAATTTGCTTCCCTGGCCAGGGAGTTGAGTGGCGTCGAGCGTTCTATTTCCAAGACCGAGAATGATATAGCATCCGTCAAGGATGAAGTGGAACAAAAGCGCCGGGAAATAGAGCGTCGTCTCGTTTCGGTATATAAGGCCGGAGAGATAGGCAATATGCGGATATTCTACTCTTCCGAGTCGTTTCCCCAGATGGTGGAAAACCTTCGCTATATGAAGTCGGTAATTGAGAATGACAGAAGGCTCTTTAATGATTACAACAAGAAAATAGCCGAACTTTCAAAGCTTAAGGCCGCACTTGAAACCGATGCCACCCGAAAGGAACGCCTGAAAATCGGTATCGAGCAGAAAAAGCAGGAGATTGAGGGAGAAAAGAACAAGAAAGCCGCATATCTGGTCAAAGTGCGTCAGGACAAACAGGCACATCTGGCGTCGTTGCGAGAGCTCCAGGCCAATGCCGGCAGGCTTCAGGCCATGGTGCGAAAGCTTGAAGCGATAAGCAGAAAGAGTTATACTTCACGGGCTGGCAAAACTACCGCTAGAGGTAAAGATGCACCCCTTCCGCCGGTCTCCGGCAAGGGTTTCGGAGCTCAACGGGGCAGGCTTTCACTTCCTGTCCGCGGCCAAGTCGTGAGCGGATTCGGCCGTCATAAGCATCCGGAGTTCAATTCCTACACCGTCAGTAACGGCATATCCATATCAGCTCCGTCTGGAGCCGACATCAAGGCCGTTTACGAGGGAAAAGTAATTTTTGCCAGCTATTTCAAAGGTTACGGCAATATGGTGATTGTTGACCATGGCGACGGGTTCTTCAGTCTTTACGCCCATGCCTCGCGGATAGCAAAAAGGGTTGGAGCTGAAGTTTCAAGGAATGAGACCATTGCCAGTGTGGGGGATGTGGATTCTCCCCGGGGAGATATGCTCTATTTTGAGATACGCTACCAGGGCAGGCCGGTTGACCCGGCATCCTGGTGTAGATAGTTGGTAGTCATAATACGGGAGGCATGATGTTCGGATCCACGAAATGGAAAAAGATAGCCCTTGCAACTGTAGCCCTGTTCACGGTGTTTGCCGTTGGCGGGTTGGTTGTTCAGAATCGATGTGCTGCCGAGGGGGGTAACGATTACGAATCAATCGAGTTGTTTACCGATGTGCTCGCCATCGTGAAAAAGAGCTATGTCGAAGAGGTTGATACCAAGAAGCTCATTTATGGCGCCATTAACGGCATGTTGGCGTCCCTTGATCCTCACAGTTCTTTCATGCCTCCCGATATGTACAAGGAGATGAAGATCGACACCAAGGGCTCCTTCGGCGGCCTCGGCATAGAAATTACCATCAAGGATGGCATCCTGACGGTTATTTCCCCCATTGAGGATACACCTGCTTTCCGCGTCGGAATCAAGGCCGGTGACCAGATTCTCAAGATAGATGATCGCTTCACCAAGGACATGGGGATAATGGACGCGGTCAAGATGATGCGGGGTCCAAAGGGGAGCAAGGTTAACCTTACTATTGTAAGAGAAGGGTTCGACAAGCCGAAAGAGTTCACCATCGTCCGTGATATCATCCAGGTTAAGAGTGTTCGTTTCATGACCTTGGATGATGGTTACGGTTACGTGAGGATTGCCCAGTTCCAGGAAAAAACCGACAGCGATCTGGTGAAAGCCCTTAAGACGCTCAAGGATGAAAACGGTGGGTCTTTGAAAGGTCTGGTCCTTGATCTCCGCAATGATCCCGGCGGACTTCTCGACCAGGCGGTGAAGGTTGCCGACCATTTTGTCGAAGATGGGCTGATTGTCTACACCGAAGGCCGCGAGAAGGACTCCAGGATGCAGTTCAGTGCCCGCAAAAGCGGAACCGAACCGGTTTATCCGATGGTTATTCTCATAAACGGTGGTAGTGCAAGCGCGTCCGAGATTGTGGCCGGTGCCCTTCAGGACCACAAACGTGCGGTTGTTATGGGAACCCAGAGTTTTGGCAAAGGGTCGGTACAGACCATTATCCCTCTGACCGACGATTCAGGGTTGCGACTCACCACGGCCCGTTACTTTACGCCGAACGGCCGCTCCATCCAGGCCAAGGGGATAACGCCTGACATTCTTGTGGAGCGCGCCGAGATACAATCTGCCGAGAAAAAGGATGGTCATATCAGGGAAAAAGATCTTGAAAACCATTTCGAGTCCGGCGAAAAAGCTGGAGAGGCAGATAAAAAGACGGAGAAAGAAAAGACCCCCCCCATAAAAACGGATGAACAGCTGAAGGGGGATTATCAAGTATTGCGCGCCCTGGATCTGCTTAAAGGATGGGAAATCCTTAAAACGATGAATAAATCGAAATAACCAATGTTGCAGGCACACAAAAAAAGAGGGGTACATCACCCCTCTTTTTTTGTGATTTCAGTCTTTGCCGTGGATTTCTTGACTCGCCTCCCCGTTTGTAGTACATAACGAGCATTGTTTTGAAATTTAACTTTGGTTAATAAATATGCATACGGATCCTGAAGTGGATATGATTGGTCAAGATGCCGGAGGTTCCGAGCGGATCTCGATAATAACGTTCGGGGGGCTGTCGCTTTACCATCTCAATTCTCCGATTACCATCATGTGGGAAAGTCAGAAGGCAAGGATATTGTTCTGCTATCTGCTCATATCCTATGACCAGTGGCTCCACCGCGACAAGCTCATCGACATGCTGTGGCCCGGGTGCGACCCGGTCGCCGGCGCCAAAAATTTCAAGACCACTTTGAGCCGGTTGCGCAAATCGTTTTCCGGCCCCCGCAGCATCAACCCGATCATGACCTTGGGAGAAGCTATTCGCCTCGATTTCGGCATTTTTTCACTCGATTCCAGTCAGTTTAAAAATTATGCGCAGACAGGAATAAAAATGCTTGCTCGTGGTGATATCGCCGCCGCCAGAAGATATCTTGAAGCTGCCCAGGATCTTTTTGCCGGGGCATTTCTTCCGGAAGAGCCTTTTGATAACTATATCTGCGCCGAGCGCAACGAACTTGAAAGGCTCCAACATTCTGTCCTCAGTTCCCTCCAGAGAGTTTATCAGCTTGAAGGCAACGACGATGCCGTCAAAGCTATTTCTTTTCTAAAAGCTGTCCAAACCAACAGCTGAAGAGTATACTCCTGCCTGTACTTAATGGACGCGACACGTTCTGCTTTAAATGAGACGGCCTTGGCATCGTATGTGCTTGTTTGTTTAATGCCCGTCGCGTCTGTCCCTACCTGAACTAAAAGTAATGCTGTATTGCAACTTGCCGATATAAGATATTAATGCTTGATTGAACCGCTCACGGGAGACATTAAAATGAGAATCAACGGTTTTTCTCTTCTCCTTGCAGGGTTGTTGCTGTTAATTCCCCCCATGACTTTTAACGCATCTGCTTCCTGCGTCGGCCTTGATCTGGAGGATGCGGGCAACGGGAGCTACAGGGTCGTTGCCCGAGGTCTTGTCAATATCGGAGCGATTGATTTAATGCTTACCTACGACAAAGCCGCCCTGTCAAAGCCTTCTGTAAAAAGGGGCGAATTTGTATCGAACTGGCTGGTTTTTATGCCGCACATAGTGGAGACGGCAGGAACGGTACGGATCGCAATGGTGAACGAACCGCCGGTTTCCGGATCGGGAACCGTTGCCATCGTGACGTTCACTCCAACGGGTAAATCGTGGGGACGACCCGTTCTCACCTGTGAGCTGACGGGGCTCGATGCTTCAAACCAGCAAACCGGCAGCTCATCGTCATCCGGCACCGGGCAAGGGGCTAATACTGCAACCGGTGCGGGCTCTGGTGATACCAATACTGATTCATCGGATTCAGGCTCGACTCAAACAAGTACAGACCAACAGAGCGATCCCGGTATTTCCACCCCTTCAGAGACCGTTACAACGGTGGAGACACCTGCAACCGTGGAGGTACCTGCAATCGTGGAGACACCCACGACTGTGGAGACGCCTGTAACGGTGGATCAGACACAGCAGAACTCCTCTTCCACCGGCTCTGCCGTGTCATCGTCACCATATATAGCTGCAGGGACTATAAATTTGGGCACTGATGCGCAGCAACCGCCATTGGAGCTGGAGACCCCCCTTGAACAGGAGTCTGAAGTCGATGATGATTCCGCGCAGTTGGAAGAATCTCCCGATGCTATTGAACAGGAAATGCAGGGTCATCCTGTCGAAGCGCCCGCTTCTGACCGGTCAATGCCTATCCCTCCGGTTGCCGGGCCGGCTCAGAATCAGAAATACGTTGTCTATCCGGGAGTTCTGGAACGCTTCAGGGAATATGGCGGAGAAAAGTCGCCTAAAGCCTTCATTGCCTTGTTCAAGCAGCCGGTAATGCCTTCAATAAAACAGAACCCTTCAGTTTTTATTGCTGACGGGACAACGGTTCTTGAAATCCTGGTCGAACTGCCGGAGCGTGGCAGTCAAGCTCCGAATTTTGCCTTAAGAGGTGCCAGTCTCCAGTCATTGCGCAAACAAGGAGATAATACCTGGATGATAAAGGCAGTTCCCGAGTCAGGAAGAGTTGATGCTGTGTTGACGGTGGTTAATGGTGAGAATATCGTAGATTATCCATTCACTATCGCTCCCCGCGTTGATGTCAATCTCGACAAGAAAGGGGCGGTGGATGAGGCTGATTTTGCGCTCTTCCTCGCTACTGCCGGAGCCGGCAAAGCTCCCTCTTTCGATCTTAACGGTGACGGACGCCGGGATTATTTGGATGACTACATTTTTACCGCCAACTATCTGGCCGTGACTGGTGGTGAGGGTGCGAAGAAGTAAGCTTCACCACTTTTCCCCGTATTTCTCCTAAAAGCCTGCCCGTTTCCCGGGCGGGCTTTTTGCTTGAACCAAAGTCCGTTGCCCATTGCCGAGCCAGTGTGCTATACACAACTGTACCGATATTTCATTAACAGGATTATTTGTGGCAACATCACGAAACGGCAAAATCAGGGTAAACAGGAAAAAGGGCGGACGAAATTTGCGTCCGGTCATTGTTTTTCTGATTATCGCGATATTGATCATTGCGTCGGTGTTTCTTGCTGACAGCCTTTTTGAACAAAAACAGCTTCAGAGAAAACCGTATGTACCGAGTGCCGCAGAAAGGCACAAGCTTCCGCCCCGGCAAAAGAACCAACCGAACCTGGTCGTTCACGAGGACTATACGGCGACTGTCGTTCCCTATCATGAGGAAGAGCGTCCTGTCCGTTCACGTCCGCGTGGTTCCGGAAACCTTGCCATTATCATTGACGATATGGGGAAGGGGATGCAGGAAGCCCGTTCAATTATCGACATCGGCGTGCCCGTGACATTTGCAATCATCCCCGGACTTCCGAAGGTGCGCCAGGTTGTCCAGGAGGCACAGCGCCGGGGAATAGAGACGATACTCCATATTCCCATGGAGCCCAAGGGATACCCTGAGCGACGTCTTGAGGACAATGGACTGCTGCTTTCCTATTCCAGCGAGGAGATTTCTGCGCGGGTAAACGGCTATCTGAGGGAAATTCCCCAGGCGGTTGGGGCAAATAATCACATGGGCTCGGCTTTTACCGAAAACCGGGACAAGATGGCGGTGGTGCTTGGGGTTTTAAGAGGTAAGGGGCTGTTCTTTATCGACAGCAAGACGTCGGCAATATCGACTGGAGAGACAGTGGCGCGCGAAATGGGGATGAGGAGCGCGTCACGGTCTGTTTTTCTCGATAATATCCAGGACGTGGGGTATATCTCAAAGCAGGTTCGGCAGGCGGCGGCCATTGCCCGTAAACGGGGGGGGGCTATTGCCATCTGTCATCCGCATCCGGCAACAATACAGGCTCTAGCTCTGGAATTGCCGAAACTGCGGGACGAGGGTATCACCTTTGTCCCTGTGTCATCCCTTGTACGCTGATGCCCTTGGTTCAGTTGGCTTGCAGAATCTGCCGGGCAATGCTCTGCCGCAGTCGGGTGAAACTACGGTAACGCTCTTCTTTAAGTATGGCCTCCGGTTTGTCCTGATTAACCGGATGAACGAGCAAAAAGCTGTCGGGTGAGCGCTCTACGCTACTGCCAAAAGTGTCCGCCATCAATGAGAACAGTTTGTTCCTTTCACGCTTAAGTATCCCCCCATCGAATTCACGCAAAGGATAGGTTTTCTTCAGGAGATGCATTCCGTTCAGGTCAAAGCGGTGGAACTCTACCGTGGTACCGCTGCCGTTCGTCACCGGCCGGAATGCAAATGCCGATTCCCGGGCTGAATCGTGCAAAATGAGGAGCGTGGGGTCGTCTTCGTCAAGGCTCGTATCCAGATTGTAGATGTTGGTCAT
The DNA here is from genome assembly GCF_017338855.1 of Geobacter benzoatilyticus. NCBI lineage: Bacteria > Pseudomonadati > Thermodesulfobacteriota > Desulfuromonadia > Geobacterales > Geobacteraceae > Geobacter > Geobacter benzoatilyticus. The sequence goes on along the minus strand of NZ_CP071382.1, from coordinate 3,041,594 downwards.
CAGAAGCCGGAAAAAACACTCCTCTTCGAAAAAGCCTGCGGCGCTTCCGTCTGAAACTTCAAAGTAGAAGGAACCTTCGTTGTCGGTGTCCCCCGAAGTAGGGCGCCCACAGAGGAGGCATTCCGTTTTAAGCCCCGAGAGACGGGCGAAGAAAGCCTCTTTCTTTCGATCTTCTTCAGTCAAAAGCCATTGATGGAAAAGGAGGGAGCGGGGTTCGGCAGTCCCTTGGTATTCCGCAATTACCGTCTGGGCAAGCTGTGCAAATTGACTGTGGACTTCTGTCCACTTGGCATGGGTAAGGATGGGGTAGATTTTCCCGTCCGGGTTCGTGTTGAGGCTCTCCACCTTGGGGCTTTTCGATATATAGGTTTCAAAGCAGCGATAGCCGCGGTTGATGGCGTAAGCTTTCAAAAGGGACTTCTGGTCGGCAAAAGGGCCGTCAAACTTGATTCGTTCGTCCACAAGGCAGGGAATAAGGGTCAGGCTCCTGCGATCGAGACCCCTTTGATCAAAAAGGGCGAAGATGTTCCGGCAGTTCTCCAGGCTGGGCATATCCTTAACCGGAATGATGGCACGATCGGCGGCGAAAAGGGCATTTTGGGTAAGGATGTCCAAGTCGGGCCGAGTGTCGATGATGATGATGCCGGGGATTCGGGATAAGGCCAGAAGCCGTGTCAGCTCCATCGGGTTTCTGATGGCGTTCTTGTTGCCGGAAAGGTCTGCGGACGAGGGTATATAGCCGACGCCGTACTGGCCTATATGAATCAGGTCCTTTCCCGGAGCCTCGGAAAGAAGGTCTGCAACAGTGCCCGCGGTCCGTTGTCCCTTGATTTCGAACATCCGGTCCACGGTAAAATGGTTGTCGAAGGAAAAGATGGATACCGGCAGATCTTCATTGAGTGCTTTAAGGTATATTGCCAGGTTGGTGGCGAGGGTTGTCTTGCCGACGCCTCCCTTTTCCGAGGAGACGGTAATAACGTATGGATAACTCTGCATGGCACCCATACTACACTGAGGCGGCAACGACGGTCAACCGGTTTGACACGTTGTTTACCCTATGGTAGAAACGCTGGAACTGACCGTAATTGTGAGGAGTTTTTGTGGAGCTTTTTTCCGAAAAGCGGATTCTTTCTGTTTCCAGGCTTACCACGCTCATCAGGGGCGTGCTTGAAGACAATTTTGAGCATGTTTGGGTGGAGGGAGAAGTTTCCAACCTCGTCATGCCCGCTTCCGGTCATCTCTACTTTACTTTGAAGGATGCCGGAGCTCAGATCCGGTGCGTCATGTTCCGCGCATCGGCCCGGGCGCTGAAATTTCGTCCGAGGGACGGGATGGGGTTGATCGTCCGGGGGAGAATCACGCTTTATGAACAGCGCGGCGATTATCAGTTGCTCGTAGAATACCTCGAGCCTCAGGGAATGGGAGCCCTGCAGCTTGCGTTTATCCAGCTCAAGGAGAAGCTCGCCAAGGAAGGGCTCTTTGCAGAGGAACGCAAGCGGTCGATACCATCGCTCCCCCAACGTATCGGGGTTGTCACATCGGCCACGGGAGCAGCAATCCACGATATCCTGACGGTTCTTAACCGCAGGTTCGCCAATGTGGAAATTCTCTTGAGACCCGTGAAGGTACAGGGTGAGGGGGCTGCTGAAGACATAGTCGAGGCTATCAATGATTTAAACAGCTACGGTGACGTTGATGTGATGATTGTCGGGCGGGGAGGTGGGTCGCTGGAAGACCTGTGGGCTTTCAATGAGGAGAAGGTGGCCCGTGCAATCGCACGATCTCGCATACCGGTCATCTCTGCCGTAGGACATGAGGTTGACTTCACCATTGCAGACTTTGTTGCCGATCTGCGGGCACCGACCCCTTCAGCGGCGGCAGAACTCGTAGTGAAGAGCAAGGAGGAGCTGGCATCTCGGGTCGAGTTTCTACGGCATAGGTTGCTGCAGCGAATGCATCGCACATTGGCAGAGGCCGGCGGTGAACTTGAGTCTCTTGGTCGCGCCCTTCGCGATCCGACCATGCTCCTTGGCCACTTGGCACAACGGGTTGATGATCTGTCTGTACGACTTGAGCGTTCGATTGCAGGATCTGTAAAATATCAGGCTATTGCGGTTGAATCTTTAAAGAATAACTTGAGGTTGAGAAACCCGTCTCTCGCTGTGGAGCGGACACGGGAATTGGTTATTGCCTTGAACAGTCGAAGCGAGATTTCCCTGCGCCGCCACCTAGACCGTTCTCGCGAGGTGGCAGCGGTGCTCATGGCAAGACTTGAAACTCTCTCCCCTTTGGGCACCTTGGCGCGGGGCTACAGCATTACCTTGAAACTTCCAAACCGATCCGTTGTCAGGGCAAGTAGTCAGCTTAATCCCAACGACAGTCTCGAGCTTCTCTTATATAAGGGGCGGGCACTGTGCCGAGTGGAGTCCATTAGTGACGATATGCCCTGATTTTCAAGTGGTATCACCATGACCAACAGAAAAGCCGAACCCCTTTGAAGGTTCGGCTTTTTGTCATTCACTCGTTAAGAGTAGAAGAGTCTATTTCACATGGCAGTGCCCACAGCGGGTTGGTCCGGTCCCTCTTATTTCATGGCACCCCTTGCAGGTTTTATGGGCGTAATCCTTGCCGAAATTGACTATTTTGCCTGGTGCTTTCTCGTGACAATTTTTGCAGTTCCTGAGAAAGTCGATGTGACGTTTGTGGTTGAACGTTATGTTGCCACTTTTTGACGGGAAAACTATGGTATCCGCAGCCATGGCAACTGAAGTTGTAAACATCGAAAAAATCAGCAGATAAATGATCATTTTCATGATGAAGTTCCTTTTGCCGTTATCATGAACCTGATGCTGCGAAATTGACAGCCTACGCTGGCAGGAGTTCAGTACGACGGCTCGATGATTACTTTCCGGCCATTAATGGTGAGGCGCCTTTCTGCAAAAAGCCGAATGGCTTCGGGATAAGCCCGATGCTCTTCCTTTTGGATGCGGGCAGAGAGTGAATCCTCGGAATCGTCGTCATGTACGGGGACGGTGGCCTGCATGATAATCGGGCCGGTATCGGTTCCTTCATCTACAAGGTGTACGGTGCATCCCGAGACTTTAACACCGTATGTCAACGCCTGTTTTTGGGCGTGGAGGCCGGGAAAAGCAGGGAGGAGCGCCGGATGAATGTTCATAACCGCATTAGGGAAAGCCTCAAGAATGACCCGAGTGACGATTCGCATGAAACCGGCCAGAACCACAAGCCGAACCCCGTGGGAGCGAAGAAGATCCACAAGGGCGACATCGTATGCTTCGCGACTGGCGTGGGCACGATGATCGAGTATATGGGTGGGGATGCCGTGGCGTTTCGCTCGTTCCAGGGCAAAGGCATCAGCTTTATTGCTGATGACGCAGACCACTTTTGCCTGTAGGGTGCCGTCCTCTATGCGATCAATGATGGCCTGGAGGTTGGATCCGTTTCCTGAAACGAGAACGCCGATTTTGAGTAGTTCAGTCATGGGTATGGTTTGCTTAGAGAAGGTCAACCGCCTCGGCGCCGGCTTCGCATTTCACCACTTCGCCAATGATAAAGGCCTTTTCCTGGAGCCCTGAGAGGCGAATCAGTATTTCGTCGACATCATTATCCGGAACCGCGAGAACCATGCCGATGCCGCAGTTGAAAGTGCGGTACATTTCGGTTTCTTCAATTTTCCCTCCGTTTTGAAGGATGCGGAAAATTTCGGGCATGGCCCAGCTGTCGCGCCTGATTACCGCCTTGCAGCCCTTCGGAAGGATGCGGGGAACATTCTCCAGCAAACCACCACCTGTGATATGGGCAATGCCGTTCACCCGGAAATCGCGCAGAAGGTTAAGAATCGACTTCACATAGATTCGGGTCGGAGTGAGCAGCTCTTCGGCTACGCTCCGGTCATGACCGGGCAGCATATCGTTAATGTTCAGTCCCATGGTGTCGAAAATAATTTTGCGTGCCAGGGAGTAACCATTGCTGTGAAGCCCGCTGGAGGCGATGCCGATAAGGGTATTGCCTACAGTTATGGAAGAGCCGTCGATAATCTTGTCCCGATCGACGACACCGACGGTGAAGCCGGCCAGATCATAGTCGCCGCCGGGGTAGAAGCCGGGCATTTCGGCGGTTTCTCCTCCAATGAGTGCGCAGCCCGCCTGGATGCATCCTTCCGAGATGCCCTTGACAATTGCTGCTCCACGTTCCGGCGAGAGGCTGCCGGTGGCAAAGTAATCAAGGAAGAAGAGAGGCTCTGCACCCTGAACGACAATGTCGTTGACGCACATGGCGACAAGGTCGATTCCGACAGTGTCGTGACGGTCGGCCAGCATGGCAATCTTGAGTTTCGTGCCAACGCCGTCGGTACCGGATACAAGAACCGGATTCTTGTATTTGTTGGTGTTGAGAGAGAAAAGCCCGCCGAAGCCGCCGATGTCGGAGATGACTTCCGGCCTCGAAGTTGCCCGTACGAACGGTTTGATCATTTTGACAAATGTGTTGCCGGCATCGATATCAACTCCGGCGTCTTTATAGGTAATCCCTTTTGCGCTCAAGACTTTTCCTCCCGTGAAATGACGAAAAAATTTACCCTATGAACCGTTAAAAGTCAAACCCTATCTGGTGCGCCGCAATGCCCAAAAAATCAGTTTACAAGGGGGGTGACGTTCGAATAAGATGCAGCAAAAATGAGCGTTTCGGATATGCTTATAATCCAAAGGATGACCTCCCGCGACCTCGATGAGGTAATGGCGATCGAGTCGAAGTCGTTTTCGCGTCCCTGGACCAGGGAGCACTTCATCGAAGAGCTTGATTCCCCCCGTTCACGTCCTCTTGTGGCACGCACCGGCGATGGCGGCATTGCTGGTTATATCTGTCCCATGATCGTCCTCGACGAAGGTGAAATTCTGGATGTGGCGGTCCGGCACGATTGCCGGGGCAGGGGCATTGGCAAGGCGCTGGTAGGCGAGGCAATTCACGAGCTTTCCCTGCGGGGGGCAAGGACAGTCTGCCTGGAGGTGAGAGTTTCCAATCTCTCAGCCCTTGAACTCTATCGGAAATTGGGTTTCAGGGAGACCGGCAGGCGCAGAGGATATTACGAGAACGGCGAAGACGCCATTCTTATGGAATATACGATAAACGACAGCGAGGACCTTGGCGATGCAGTTTAAAGCAACAATCGTTTCCAACCAGGAAGTCTCGCCGGGCTACTTCCGGATGCGAATCACCGCTCCGCCGGAACTGGCCGGGGCAAAACCGGGACAATTCGTTATGCTGCGGGTGAGAGATGCCATCGATCCGCTGCTACGCCGCCCTTTCGGTATTTTCGACGTGGGGACGGTGCCGTCGGAATATCCCGGCTGCTGCTCCTCAACTTATCTCGAGTTGCTGTACAAAGTGGTGGGGAAGGGTACGGAAACGCTTTCCACATACCATCACGGCGATCACATAGATGTAATTGCACCGCTGGGCACCGGTTTCGATCTCGGCGATCCTGAAGAGGAGAAGATACTGGTCGGTGGCGGCATCGGCATCGCTCCCCTCTATTACCTGGCAAAGTCTCTGGTGGAACGCTCCCGGGTGCGATTCTTCCTCGGCGGGAGAAACAGGGACGACATCCTCTGTGTGACAGAATTCGAGCGCCTTGGGGTAGAAACCTACGTGTCTACCGACGATGGAACCCTTGGGGACAGAGGGCTTGTTACCGAGGTGATGGAACGGCATATCCGGGAGGATGGGCGGGAAAAAACCATTTATGCCTGCGGTCCCATGCCGATGCTGAAGGCTGTGGCCGGCATTGCCCGCCAGACCGGAACCCCCTGCCAGGTGTCGCTGGAAGCTTATATGGCCTGCGGTATGGGGGCGTGCCTGGGCTGTGTGGTGAAGGGTAAGGACCATGCCGATGAAAACCCGGATTACCGCTGCGTATGCAAAGATGGGCCGGTTTTTGCTTTCGATCAACTGATGTGGGTATAGTGGAGTACCAATGAACAGACCAGATTTGTCGGTGGAAATAGCGGGCATAAAACTCAGAAATCCGGTTATGACGGCTTCTGGGACATTCGGATACGGCGAAGAGTTCGCCGAATATGTGAACCTGGAAAAGATTGGCGCCATCATCACCAAGGGGCTTTCAATCAAGCCCAAGGCCGGTAACCCGACACCGCGCATTCAGGAGACGACCGGCGGGATGCTGAATGCCATCGGCCTTCAAAATGTGGGGATAGATGCCTTTATCGAGAAGAAGGTCCCATTCCTCCGTACCGTTGATACTCCGGCCATCGTCAATTTTTTCGGCAATACCCTTGAGGAGTATGCCGAGTTGGCCGGGCGCCTGGATACAATTCCCGAAGTGGCAGGCGTTGAAATCAACATATCCTGTCCCAACGTGAAACATGGCGGAATTGTGTTCGGCACCGACCCCAAGGCAGCCTACTCGGTGGTGAAGGCGGTGCGCGAAGCCACCATAAAGCCGGTGATCGTGAAGCTTTCCCCCAATGTCACCGATATTGTGGAAATGGCCTGGGCGTGTGTTGACGCTGAAGCCGATGCATTATCCCTCATCAACACGCTGACGGGCATGGCTGTTGATCTCAAGACGCGCCGGCCGGTACTGGCCAATGTGACGGGAGGCCTCTCGGGCCCGGCCGTCAAGCCTGTGGCGCTGCGCATGGTCTGGCAGGTGGCCAACGCGGTCAAGGTTCCGGTCATAGGCATCGGTGGGATCATGACCGGCACCGACGCGCTGGAGTTCATGCTTGCCGGGGCATCGGCCGTGCAGGTGGGGACGGCTAATTTCCTCGACCCGGCCGCATCCGAGCGCATTGCCCGTGAGATGGAGCAGTATCTTGTGGAGAACGGGATCAGCGATGTTAAGGAATTGATCGGCGCTCTTCAGGTTTGATATCCGTCACAACTGCCATTATCGCAAAGGCGGGGTTTTCCCCGCCTTTGTCCGTTTGTGGAAGGAGAGTCTGATAGATGGAAACATGGCGGCGAATAATCGCCGACAGCATAACCACTGCCGAGGAGCTTGCGGAATGTCTGAATATTGATCCCGTGCCCCTTGCGCAGCTTGTCCGGCGTTATCCGCTGCGAATCACCCGCCGTTACTTGGAGCTGATCGAAGAACCGGGCGATCCGATTTGGCGCCAGTGTGTTCCTGATCCCCTCGAAATGGTAGATGAGCAGCTCCCCGACCCCCTTGACGAAGAACGTCTTTCCCCGGTCCCCGGACTTATCCACCGTTATCCGGACAGGGTCGTCTGGCTCGTATCCAACGAATGCGCCGTTTATTGCCGTTTCTGCATGAGAAAACGCCGGGTGGGGTGCCGGCTTGCCGGGAATGGAGGCGGTGTCTGGGATGATGCTATTCATTATATTGCAACAACTCCGACGATACGTGATGTTATTCTTTCCGGCGGAGATCCGCTGCTGCTGGACGATGAATGTCTGGAAACTATCCTGGCGCGTTTGCGCGCCATCCCCCATGTGGAAATGATCCGTATCGGCACCCGCACTCCCGTGACGTTGCCGGAAAGAATCACGTCGCGCCTTTGCAGGATGCTCAAGCGCTACCATCCCCTCTACATCAATACCCACTTCAATCATCCTCGGGAGATTACCCCCCTGGCGGCAAAGGCGTGTGCCCGTTTGGCCGACTCGGGCATACCCCTTGGCAATCAGACGGTGCTGCTTGCCGGGGTAAACGACAATCCGACCGTCATGATGCTTCTGATGCAGCGGCTTCTTGCCATTAGAGTAAGACCTTATTACCTGCACCAGATGGACCTGGTGCGGGGGACCGGCCACTTTCGCACCAAGGTTGCAACAGGTCTGGAGATCATGGGCGCGTTACGGGGATTTACTTCAGGGATGGCGATACCGTACTTTGTAATTGATGCTGCCGGGGGAAAGGGAAAAATCCCGCTGCTTCCCGATGCCGTTGAGCGGCGGGGCAATTCGCTGCTCTTGCGGAATTATTGCGGTGAGACCGTGGAATACGAGGACCTGTGAGAGAATGAGCTGTTTACAGTTCCTCGGGTGTGAAGGCGACTACATCATCTATGGTTTGCGCATCAAGCAGTACCATCACAAGCCGGTCGACGCCGAGGGCTATCCCTGCCGAAGGCGGCATGCCTGCCAATTCATCAAGGAAGTTTTCGGGGAGCGGGATGGCTGCCTGCCCCCGTGAGACGCGAAAAGCGGCTTCGCTTTCAAAGCGGGCACGCTGCTCTGCCGGGTCGGTCAATTCCGAAAAGGCGTTGGCCAGTTCAACCCCGCCGATGTAAAGTTCGAATCGTTCTGCAACGCTGGAGTCTTGTTGTTTCAACCGCGCCAGCGCGCTGCGGCAGGCCGGGTAGTCATGGATGAAAGTCGGCCGGTTGCGACCCAGGCGGGGTTCGATACTCTCTACCATGATTTCGTCGAAGATGTCCCGCTGAAAGGCCTCTTCCATCGCCATCCCGCCGTACTGTGCGAAAGCATCTCTTACCGTTATCCGCTCCCATCGGGAGGCAATGTCGATTTCCTCTCCCCGGAAAGAAAGCTTATTGCTGAAACCCGCTCCCTTGGCCAATGCGCGGATCAACCGTTCACATTCGTCCATGAGTTCAGTGTAGTTGCTTGAGGCCCGATACCATTCCAGCATCGTAAATTCTGGAACGTGCATCCTTCCCCGTTCACCGCTGCGCCAGCAGTGGCATATTTGGAAAAGACGTTCGTATCCCGCCGCCAGCATCCGTTTCATGCAAAGTTCGGGAGAAGTCTGAAGGAACCAGCCGTCCGCGGGGATTGGATCAATGTGGGATTCGGGAGCGGGTGCAGGAATGCGAAGGGGGGTCTCCACTTCGAGATACCCCCCTGAGATGAAAAAACGCCTGATTTCCTGGATAATGCGGGCCCGCGCCCCGAGCGCCTCGCGGCGGTGGCTGAGGCGCCAGTTCGTCGGCATGGATACTACCCCTTGACCCTTGTGGAGTAATCGCCGCTGCGGGTATCGACGACAATCATTTCCCCTTCTTCGATAAAGGGGGGAACACGCAGTACATATCCGGTTTCCAGGGTGGCCGGCTTCGAATCGCTGCCGGAGGTGTCACCCTTTACCCAAGGGTCGGTCTGGACGACCCGGAGATTGACAAAGTTGGGGAGCGACACGCCGATGGCCTTCTCGCCGAACATCAGGACGTCCACTTCGATGTTGTCGATCATGAAGTTCTTGGAGTCGCCTACGGCATCTTCGCTCATCTGTACTTGCTCGAAGGTCTGGTTGTCCATGAAGGTGTAGTGATTATCTTCTTTGTAAAGGTACTGCATCTGGCGTTCTTCGAGCCGGGCCGGTTCGAAGGTTTCGCCGGAGCGATAGGTGCGGTCGAGCGAAGTGCCGTTAATCATATTTCTCATTTTGGTGCGGTAAAGCGCCTGTCCTTTGCCCGGTTTGGAGAATTCAAACGCGGTTACGATATAGGGATCACCGTCGAGGGTGATCTTCAGCCCTTTTTTCAAGTCAGCTACGGAATACATGCATATGCCCCTTTTCTTTGATGGTTAATTGTGTAAAAGAAAAACTCTTTACAACATAATAGTGTGTTTGTTAAGCGAAAAAGCCATAATTCCGGGGGTGGTTTAAGGTGACCTGTTGCAGCCTTCGGTCGTCCGTCGAATAGAGTGCTTGGGACGAACTGATTTAGTGTTACGTGATTCCAGCCCTCTGGGCGACAGGACACGTACCTTCTCCCGAATCAGTTGCAGCAGGAATGGTGAGAGGTATATCTATGGCGGAGCCGGCTTTACTTATCTTTACTGGAGCGTTGAAACCGGTTTACTTGGCGCGGTACGTAATGCGGCCCCTGGTGAGATCGTACGGGGAAAGCTCAACTGTTACCTTGTCGCCCGGTAGAATCTTGATGAAGTACTTGCGCATCTTGCCGGAGATGTGAGCAAGCACCACATGACCGTTTTCCAGTTCGACCCGGAACATCGCGTTGGGGAGGGGTTCGACAACCGTACCTTCAACTTCTATGGCCTCTTCTTTACTCATGGGTTTTTAAGCGCTCCTTGGTGCAGATAGTTGGTTGATTGAATAAACTCGGTTAACTTACTCGTTATCCGAAGAAAATGCAAGCCGTTTTCCGTATGTTGGCCTGGTCTGATCCCTTTAATTTTGCGGCATGAGGGGAACATGGGGTTCTCGCAACGCCATGGAACTCCTCGAAATGAGCGAAACACCCCGAGCGCAGGCAAGAGAGTGGCTACAAACGCCTTTACTTCGAAGCTGAAAGCGTAGTATGAAACGTTTTTGCAACGGATACAGTACAATGGAAGAAGGTTCGAGTGACATGGCAAAGATGATTAGGGAAATATCCCTTGAAAATGGCCTGGTCGTGCGTTTTTTTGACCATACGCGCCATTATTACGGAGATTTTCATCTTGTTAAGATCGAAATCGCCTGCGAAATCCCGCTGTCAGGCGATTATTTCGATGAACAATCCGACCTGGAGGAAGCCCGCATCCGGTTCGGGGAGTCGGCATTTTACCGTCGCTCCGTGGAGCGGATGGGGATACCCACCACAGCCATTTCGACGGTGACGGAACAGCTTGTCGATAATTTCGTTTCCCATTCTCTTCCTTATTTTGCAGTTCCCGGCTTTCCTGGCAGGTTTTTGAAAACTGAACTTGTACGGGGCCGGAAGAAGCAGGTGCTCCCATCGAGGGTCACGGCGTACCATCATGACTGAGACGGTCGTCAGGATAGAGTCTCTTGCCTTCGGCGGAGCCGGCTTCGGCCGTGTTGACGGGAAAGCATGCTTTGTACCGTTCACAGCGCCGGGCGACCTGGTGAGGGTGCGGGCTACATCCGAGAAGTCTTCCTATTTAAACGGGGAAGTTGTCGAGATCATTGAAGCCGCTTCCCGGCGAGTGGTGCCGCCTTGTCCGGTATTCGGTACGTGTGGCGGGTGCACATGGCAACATCTCCCCTATGCCGACCAGCTCGCGGCAAAGGAGCGGATTGTAGCGGAAACCCTCTGGCGGTCTGCTCGTGTCGCTCCGGAACGAATATCTAGAGCCGTTGGTGTAGATGAGCCCTATGGTTACCGTTCAAGGGTCCAGTTCAAGGTGAGATGGGTTTCCGGGCAATTGCAGATGGGGTTCTATCGCCGTGGGTCCCATTATGTCGTGGATATTCCCGGTGGGTGTGCCATCTGCAATCCTCTCCTCAATCGTGTAATGGATGAAATGCGTCGGGTTATCAGCAGTTTTGCCGAGCCTGACCGCATACCCCAGGTGGACGCCGCCGTTGGGGATGACGGAACAACCCTGGCAATCGTCCACTATATCGGTGACAACCGTGATGGGGCTCGAATTCATTTTGCCGCGTGCCGTGGCGAGCTTCCCTCGGTCAACGGCCTTCATCTACAGTGCGGCCGGAAGGAAAGCATTCTTCCGCTGTGGGGAGTAGATGCCCTTGCGTATGGATTTTATGCCGATTTTCTGCCGGAACTCCCTGCGTTAACCCTGGCGTTCAGCAGGGGAGGCTTTTCGCAGGTCAATTATCATCAGAACCGTGAGCTTCTTCGAATTGTTCACCGGATGGCCGGGCTGAGCGGCAATGAACGCCTTCTTGACCTGTTCTGCGGCAACGGGAACTTTTCCATACCTTTGGCACGCTATTGCAGTTCTGTGGTTGGCGTTGAGGAGTATGGCCCTTCGCTTGAGGATGCAAAGCGCAATGTTGCCGCCAACGGTGTCGAGGGGGTCAAATTTATCCGTTCCGATGCCGCAGTGGGTGTGCGTCGCCTGGCGGCCGGCGGAGACCGGTTCCAGGTGGTAATTCTCGACCCCCCGCGGACCGGCGCTAAAGAGGCGGTTGTCGAGGCGGCTGCACTGAAGCCTGAACGAATTGTCTATGTATCCTGTGATCCGGCAACCCTGGGAAGAGATCTCGGGCTTTTGTGCCAGCGCGGCTATGAGGTGCTCGAGAGCGTCCCCGTCGACATGTTTCCCCAAACCTTTCATATTGAAAGCGTCACTTTGTTGAGCTGGGCCGGTTAGTTGCTTTCCTTGCTCTGGCCTGTTTATCGCTTGTTCAATAAAAACTGACTCTAACAGGAGGATCAACCATGTTCTTTTCGAAGTTGTTCCGCAAGGATGCTGCGTCCTGTCTGGAAAAAGCCGAAAAGTTGTTGTCGGCCTGCAATTTTGCCGAAGCCCGGCTCACCCTGGAGGATGCCCGGGAGCGGCTGGACCCCAATGCCCCCGAAAGCGGGACGATGGCCGCCGCCATTGAGGAGAAATTCATTTTTGCGGGGAACTGCCTGGCCGAGATGAATCTTAAGGAAGCGGAGCATTGCCTTAATACCGGTGAAATTGACAAAGCTGCGGAGCACCTTAATTTGTCCCTTGATCTGGCAGATGACGTAACTATACGGGACAAGGCCAATAAACTCTCAACGCTTCTGAAGCGAGAGCCCCCGCAATCCCACCATCACGGCAAAGGAGCCGGATGCGGCGGATGCGGCGGCTCAGTTTCCCAAGGCTCTGAAATGATTGACTTCAATGCGGAAAGCCTGAGTGATGAAGATCGTTTCGAACTTCTTATTCGGCCGTTGCCGGGCAATTTGCCTGAACGATATTCCGATTTGGGCGAGGAATTTGCAAAGGGTTATCTGGCAGCACATGGCGGCGATGGGGCAACTGCTCAAATTATTTTTGAACGTCTGGTCGCCTCTGGGGAGAACGATATCCTGCTTTATGAGCTGGCGATTCTCTCACACCATGGCGGAGATGGGCGCCGTTGCGAGTCCTTGTTGCGGCGCGCTCTTGCTCTGAACGACGCCAATCCTCTCTGCAATCTCAGCCTTGTGCAGCTGCTCACGGAGAGTGGCCGTTTCAACGAGGCGGTACCTTTGCTGGAGGATATGGTCAAGCGGAATATCCTGCCTGAACAGGCTGGTATGTTCCTTGGTGAGATTTACCGGGTGCGGGGAGAGAACGACCGGGCCATTGCCCAGTTCACACAACTTCTTTCTTCACCACTCAAGCGTGAAGCGGCTGAGAGACTGGTTGGTCTTTTGGAGTCGGGCGGGCGGTCCAGGGAAGCGGCGTTGGTTGCAAAGCAGTATCTGAAAGGGTGCTGCTAAACATCCTTTGCGAATTTACTAAAGTTTTCAACCCCGCCCGCCGATAATTTTCATGAGAGGTGCAAGCCTCTGCGATTCATTTCTCGATATCAGCCGGGAGGAGGTTGTAATGAACAAGTCGGAACTCATTGAGACGCTGGCGGCAGAAAAAGGGTTGACCTACAAGAAGGCGGAGGAGATCGTCTCCATTGTCTTCGATTCCATGGCAGACGCCATGATTCGGAATGAGCGGATCGAAATTCGCGGTTTCGGGAGTTTTGTTGTAAAGGATTATAAAGCCTATACGGGCAGAAACCCCAAAACCGGCGACCCCATTGAAGTTAAACCGAAGAAGCTGCCGTTCTTCAAGGTTGGCAAAGAGCTTAAAGAGCGGGTTGATGTCGATTAGAACATTATAGACTTGGTTGACCAGTCTTGTGTTACTGAAAGATTTACCCGTTGACAAAAAATTGACTCCAGCGGGCACCAGTGTCATTGCGGGCCTATTCTAGACAGGTTAGGCGTTATCTCTTTCATGCTAAGACTCTTTGCGTATCTCATAGCCTCTGTTGTTTTCGCAGCCACGGCCTATGCGAATCCGGCCATGACTGGTTCAACCGGGCTTATCACTGTGCCTTCGGCCGAAACGCTCGATGCCGGCAATATCTGTATCGGAGCCTGGGGTATCAGCACAGCGAGAGATAGCGAAAACACAATGACTGTCCCAGTTGCACTTACCTTGGGCATAGGTACGTTCTGGGAACTTTACGGGTCTTATCCAAATCTTCTTTTCAACGGCGATGAAGAGAAAACAGGGCAGGGATATGCCGAAATAGGGTCGAAGATTCGCGTTATCGGCAAGCGGAGTTCTCCCTTCAAGGTGGCGGTTGATCTTTTTCTGCAGCGCCAGATATCCGAAGATGCGAATGCGGACGGAACAACCAGCGGCGGCGGAAGGATAATCGCTTCGTATTCCACGGACCGTTTTGGCGTTCATGGGTATTCCGGGTACCTTATGGCCGGTTCCCCTGAAGACAGAGACTTTGACGACGAGATACTTTACGGCTTCGGTCTGGAGTATTCGCCGGCGTTGCGAGTGAGAATAACCGGCGAAGTTACCGGGAACACCAGCCGCGACCCTTTGCTTGACGATTCCCTGGAGGGATTGTTAGGTTTCCAGTATTACCTTTCTCCACATTTAACCTTAAATCTGGCCGGCGGCCTGGGATTTGCCGATGGCAGCCCCGATTGGCGCGGGATTGTCGGTTTCACCGCGTGCCAGGGCGTGGGCAGCTATGTCAAGCCCGTGCCGCGCCTCGGCCATGGATTCGACCCCCTTGAAGAGCAAAAAAAGAAAGAGCCGGTAAAGATCCGTAAGATTATCCCCATTTCACCTTTCCTGATCAGTGCCGTTGCCCAGCAGGCACCGCTCAACAAGCTCGAGGTGACTGGCGAGGCCGACAAGGAAGAGATTATCATCAAACCTTACGGCCAAGTCACCATTCCGGCCCAACCTGCTGCTGCAAAGGTAATGTCTGCGCAACCCCATGAAGAGATTTCTCTTACCCAGGGAGGCGAAGAAGTGCGGCTCGCATCCCGGGTGTCCGATTCGCTGGAAAACTCGGCTCTTGAATACACTCTGGCTCGCATAGAAGGGATAACCCCCCTGTACAGTGTCGATGTGAAGGGACAGAATATACAGGTCGCCTCTGCCAACAACGAAGATATCCCCGAAAGCATGCGCGTCTATCGCAAGTTCCGGTTTCCGGACGTAACCTTCGATTTCGATCAATGGAGTCTTTCCGAAGAAGGAAAGAAGTCGATTTCCGAGGTGGCGGAGTTGATTCGCAAGGATACCAAATGGGTTTATCTGCGGGTTGACGGTTATACCGATAACGTCGGCTCAACTAGTTACAATATGGATCTCTCCCTTAAGCGTGCCATCTCGGTTGCCAGCCACCTCATAGCCAGAGAAGGTATTGACCCCGCCAAAATCTTCATAAAAGGTCTCGGAAAGTCGAAACCTTTGGCTGATAACGCCACTGCCGACGGCAGAAAACTGAACCGCCGCTGTGAGATCCTCTTTCTCATTCCAAAGGAAAGCTGATGAAAACGGCGCCCTTATCCCTTCTTTTTGCTGCATGGCTCATGGTTATACCGTCATTGGCTGTTGCGCAAAGTCCACCACTGGTGGAGGAGGAAATCGGCATAGTGCGCCTGAAGAACGGGGCCGCTTGCCTCGATAAACCGGTGCGGCGCGCCCTTGATGCACTCGTCCCCCGGATGTCGGCGCTTCAACCCGGGCGCATCGTGAAAATCGAGGCTGGTGCTGCCTGGGGGAGCGGGCGTGAAGAGCGGATCAGGAACTCTTTTTTGCTGGCCCTCGAAGCCCATCGGTATCTCCGGGCAAGGCTCCGCTCCGGGCAAAACCTCTTCATTGCCGTCGCATCCGGACTGGAACCGGGGGAGAATGCCTTTATCCGTGTCGTGACATTCCCCGATTCATTTGCCGCAGTTCATGTTTCTCAAAAGGGAGAACGGCAGTAATAACCGGATAATCGTGGGAGAAGGAGCCGAGAGTGCTTTTCATCTCCTGACGGCATTGGCTCCTGACAGCGCATCGGGGACGTGTTACACTGTTCCCAAGTCCTGTGCGAGGCTTCATGCCAAGCGAAATCCGGACCGATTTCCTTCAGGGGGTGTATGCAATGAGAACTCTGGCGCTGTTTTCTTTCTGTGCCGTGCTTTTTATCTCGGGATGTTCGCTTAAAGTCGTACCGCAACAGGTTTCCCAGGGAGTTATCGACCCCGCAGACAATTCACAGACCGTCACAAGGGACGGAATTGCCGTCAAGGTGGCAAACTCCGACAGGGAGATGTATTCCTACAATCTGGACGGGACGGTGACCGCTTTCGATGTCACCATTCACAACCAGACCAGGCAGGAGATCTCTTTCGGTACGGATTCATTCGTCCTTCTTGACGACCAGAACCGCCAGTATCTGCCCCTCACCCCCGAACGGGTGAAGGAGATAGTTTCCCGCGACTCCTACTATCTGATTCCCTATCCCTATGTGGGGTTCTACTATCTGGAAGATTACGAGAGGACCTCATCCTACACCGACACCGGCAGCCAGCTTCCTTACTACTATGAGGTTTATCCCCAGGATATCTATACCCGCGCCCTGAATGCCTCAGCTATCATTCCCGGAGCCAAAGCCGAAGGACTCGTCTATTTCCGGATTGACCTTGCGTCGACAAAGGAAATGAAACTGCTGGTCTTTCGCAAGGGAACACCCAAGTCTGCTGCGCCGGATTTCACCTTTCCCTTCCTGATTTCGAAATAGCCTGCAAGGACACGGACGTCCATGACCATCCTCTACGTCCTTGAGGCCCTCGGGGGGCTAGGCCTCTTCATTCTCGGCATGAAAACCATGACCGACGGGCTCCAGAAGCTCGCCGGCGACAAGTTTCGCCGGGCACTGGAGAGGGTGGCCGGCAATCGGCTGGCTGCCGCCCTGCTCGGCAGTTCACTTTCATCGCTTCTTCAGTCTTCGAGCGCCGCCTGCATAATTACCATCGGCTTTGTCAATGCCGGTCTGATCTCACTCTACCAGGCACTGGGCATCCTGCTCGGCACCGGCATAGGCACGACGCTGGCGGTCCAGTTCATTGCCTTCAAGATTACCTCTTTTGCGCTTCCCGCCATTTTTGCCGGTGTGCTGCTCAGGTTCTTCGTACGCCGCCGGCGCTGGGTGAATGCCGGCGAGTTGCTGCTCGGGGCGGGTCTTCTCTTTCTCGGCCTCCGGGTGATGGAGGCGAACCTCCAGCCCCTTCAACAGAACGCCATCGTTCTCGGCCATGATACTTTCCTGATTTCAAAGCATTTCACTTCCGTTCTCTTCGGGGCGCTTCTCACTCTTCTCGTACAGTCGGGCAGTACCGCCATCGGCATCGTCATGGCTCTGGCCGGCAGCGGCCTTATTTCATTCGAGACCGGTGCCGCCATGGTCATCGGCGAACTTGTCGGCACTTCGGTGATCACTGCTTTTGCATCCATCGGCGGCACAATAGAGGCAAAGCGCGCGGTCTTTTTCTATTTTGTCATCAATATTTTTGCCGTTACGGTGGTGATGATTTTCTTCCCCTCGTTCATTGAACTGGTTCGCACGATATCTCCTGCGGTCCTGGATTCCTCAACGGCGGTCTCTAGGGTTCTAGCCAATACCCACACGGTATTCAGCATACTCAGTGCCTGCATATTTCTGCCGCTCATCGGTTTTTTCGCCCGTTCCGCATCCCACATAATTCCCGGCAGCGAACGGACTGTGAGTGTTGAAGCCCGGACGATATTCATCGACAACCGGGTCATTAACACTCCCCCCATAGCGCTCCTTCAAGCCCGCAATGAACTCAGGCGCATGGCCGACATAACACGGAGCATGTATTGCGAGATGGCGGCCCAGTTCGTTCGTTATGATGCTAAAAAGTCAGTTGCCATCGAACAAAAAGAAAATGCAGTGGACATCATCCAGAGGGATTTGAGTGATTTTCTCGTGAATTTATCCCGGAATCCGTTGCCCCCCGAAGAAACGATGGATATCCCGGTCATGCTCCAGCTCATCAGTGAGCTTGAGCATGTGGCGGATCAGTCTGAGGCGATCCTCGACTACCTTCGGAAGAAGAAGGAGGAGAAACTCGTATTTTCCACCATTGCCATGACCGAGATCCGGCATCTCTCCCGCAAGGTGGAAGAGTTGGTCGTGCTGGCGGCCGAATCTGTGGAATCACCTGTCCCTGAGGCCTTGGAAAAAGGAAGAGGGGTGAGGGACGAGGTGGTGCAGATGAGGGAAGCTATGTTGAACGGTCACATCAAGCGGCTATCCAACGGAAAATGCACTGTTCGGGCAGGAATCATCTTTGCGGATATGATTGCCGCGTTCGCAAAAATATCAGATTCTTGTCTCACTATAATCGAAACCAGGAGGGAGTTTGCCTGATGCAGGAATCGTACGCGTCCATTGATCTCGGTACCAATACCGCCCGTCTTCTCATCGGCCGGGTGAATGGAGGTTCCATTGCCCCAGTTCTTGTAAAACGTCATATAACCAGGCTTGGCGGTGGGTTTACCCGTGAATCGGGGATTTCTCCCGAAGCATGGCAGCGTTCCGTTGCTGCGTTGACAGACTTTGCCGAAGAGATGGGAAAAGCGGGCGTGACCCGGCTGAGGGCCGTGGCGACGAGTGCGGTCCGCGATGGGATCAATGGTCCGGCATTCTGCAGCGCAGTTCTGGAGCGGACAGGAATCCGGCTTGAGGTAATTGACGGCAAGGAGGAGGGGTTGTTGACTCTTGCAGGAGTTCTTTCCGCCCTTGACCGTAAAGAAGGTGACTTTTTCGTCTTCGATGTGGGGGGAGGGAGTACAGAGTACACTCTGGCGGAATCAAGTAATCCGCTGTACACGGAGAGCCTTCCTCTGGGAGTGGTCCGGCTTACGGAGGGAAAGCCCGATGTGGCGGCCATGAAGGAGAAAATTGCGCGGGAATTGTGCGGACTTGGCGAGCGCATTGCGGGTCGGGGACTCTGGGGCCGGCTTGACGGCGCAACGCTCGTCGCTACTGCCGGCACGGCAACGACTCTTGCGGCCATCAGTCTCGGCATGACCGATTATGACTACCGCCGCGTTAATAACTACGTCCTGACGAGGGATGAGATCACCCGGATATTCCGGATGCTTCTTCCGCTTCCTTCCGCTGATCGCCTCAAAGTACCGGGGCTCGAGAAGGGTAGAGAGGACCTGATAATCGCCGGCATGCTCATTGTACTCGATACCATGGAGACTTTCGGCTTTGAGCGGATGACGGTGAGTGATTTCGGGTTGCTTGAAGGGGTGTTGCTCGACCTCGCCAAACGACCCGCCTGATAGGGCTGTATCTCCTAAAAACCCGTTCTACAAAGGGGTTGACTTACAATCAGCTTATTCTGTATAGTCCTAGGACCGTTAAGGGGGGCTTACCCCTTATTTTATTTTTCAGGGACTATGCACATGAAGGAAATTCTCTCCGGCAACGAAGCCATTGCCCGCGGCGCCTTCGAGGCGGGGGTAAAGGTTGCAAGCGCTTACCCCGGCACCCCATCCACCGAAATCCTCGAAACAATAGTCAACTATAGAGAAATCGATGCCTCCTGGGCACCCAACGAGAAGGTTGCCGTTGAGGTTGCAATAGGTGCCTCTTTCGGAGGCGCGCGCTCCATCGCCTGCATGAAGCACGTTGGGGTAAACGTTGCTGCCGATCCTCTCTTCACCCTTTCCTATACCGGCGTCGGCGGAGGCTTCCTTCTGGTTGTCGCCGACGACCCCGAGATGCACTCTTCCCAGAACGAGCAGGACAGCCGCAACTATGCGAAGTTCGCCAAGATGCCCATGCTGGAGCCGGCCGATTCCCAGGAGTGCAAGGATTTCACGCGCTTCGCTTTCGAGCTCTCCGAACAGTTTGACACGCCGGTGATGCTGCGAAGCTGTACCCGCATTTCCCACGGCAAATCCGTTGTTGCGCTGGGCGATCCCGTCACCGGTCTTCCGGCTCCCAAGCTTGTCAAGAATCCATCCAAACTGGTAATGCTTCCCGGCAACGCCAAGGTCCGTCACCCTCTGGTGGAAGAGCGTATCGTAAAGCTTGCCGAGTACGGCGCCACGGCGGCCATCAACCGGGTGGAAATGCGCGATGCCGAAATCGGTGTCATAACGGCCGGCGTTTCCTATCAGTATGTGCGGGAAGTGCTTCCCAACGCTTCGGTCCTAAAGCTTGGGATGGTTTATCCTCTCCCCATGACGCTCATAAGAGAGTTTGCCGCGAAAGTGAAAACCCTCTATGTGATCGAGGAGCTTGACCCCTTTATCGAAGAGCAGGTGAAAGCCGCCGGCATCACCGTAATCGGCAAGGATATCATCTCCCGTTGCGGCGAACTCACCCCCGGAAGGCTCCGCAAGGCCTTCGGGCTCCCCGATGCGGCTCAGACCGCAGTCGAAAAGCTTCCGGGCCGTCCGCCCAACATGTGCCCCGGCTGTCCTCACCGGGGGGTCTTTTACAGCCTTAACCAGCTCAAGGCCTACGTAACCGGCGATATCGGCTGCTACACCCTCGGCTTCATGCCCCCGCTTAACGCCATGGATACCTGCATCTGCATGGGTGCCAGCATAAGCAATGCAAGCGGAATCGTCCGGGCACTCGATCCCGAGGAGCAGAAAAAGGTTGTGGCCGTCATTGGCGACTCCACTTTCCTGCACACTGGCATCAACAGCCTCATGGAGATGGCCTACAACCAGGCTCCCGCGACGGTAGTGATTCTTGACAACCGCATAACCGCCATGACCGGACGCCAGGACAACCCCGCCTCCGGATGGACCTTGTCGGACAGCCAAACGAACGCGGTCGACCTAGTCCAGCTTTGCAAAGCCATCGGCATCAAGCACGTGCGGGTTGCCGACCCCCTGAACCTTGAGCAGACCCTGGAGGCCCTGCGGGAAGAGATGAATCGTCCCGAGCCGTCGGTAATCATCACCAATCGCCCCTGTGTTCTCGTAAAGCGTGAAGGCGTTTTCCAGAAGGGACTCGTCCTCTCGGTGGATCAGGATCATTGTACCGGCTGCAAGGCGTGCCTGAAGATAGGTTGTCCCGCCATTGAGTGGCAGCCCTCTTCCGACGGGAAGAAGGGAAAGGCTTTCATTGATCCGATGCTCTGCAACGGCTGCGATGTCTGCCGCCAACTCTGCAAATTCAACGCGATCGGGAGTGCAAAATGAGCGATACCGTTACTAATATCCTCCTTGTAGGCGTTGGCGGGCAGGGAATCCTTCTCGCTTCGGAAATCCTTTCCGAGGCCTTCATGCAGGCCGGTTTCGATGTGAAAAAGAGCGAAATTCACGGCATGTCCCAGCGGGGCGGCAGTGTCGTCTCCCACGTCCGTTATGGTAAAGAGGTACATTCTCCCATTGTTCCCGAAGGTGAGGGGGATATTCTCTTCGGCTTCGAGATTATGGAAACCTATCGTTCGCTTCCGCTTCTGAAGAACGGCGCGTCAGTGGTGGCTAACGACCTGTGCATTCAGCCTCCGTCGGTGCTCTTGGGACAGGAGACCTATCCCACGGATCTTCCTGAAAAAATTGCCGCTCTTTTCCCCAAGTTCCTGCTTGTTGATGGCCAAGGGCTGGCCGCTGAGGCGGGAAATGTCCGAGCTGCAAACACGGTTCTGCTCGGCGCCGTTTCAAAACGTCTCGACATTGCCGATGAGTGCTGGATCAAAGCTCTGGAGAAGATGGTGCCACGCAAGGCCCTTGAGGTGAATCTCAAGGCATTCCAACTGGGCCGGAGCCTCTAATCAGGGGAGGAGTTCACGATGAGCTACCACAACGAAGAGTTCGAGACACTGCCGCGGCAAGCCTTGGAAGCCCTTCAGCTCAAACGGCTTCAGGCCACCGTGGCGCGGGTTTACGCCTCGGTTCCCTTCTATCGCCAAAGCCTGGATCGTGCCGGCGTTACCCCTGATAGCATCAAATCCCTTGCCGATCTGCAACGGCTTCCCTTCACCTACAAGCAGGATATGCGGGACAGCTACCCCTACGGGCTTTTTGCTGCCCCAATGGATGAAATCGTTCGCATTCATGCCTCTTCCGGCACCACCGGCAAACCGACCGTTGTCGGATATACCCGCAAGGATATCGATATCTGGTCCGTGCTTATGGCGCGTTCCTTTGCCGCGGCCGGCGTCAACCGGGGGGATATCATCCATAACTCCTACGGTTACGGTCTCTTCACCGGCGGCCTCGGTGCCCACTATGGCGCCGAGAAACTGGGCGCATCGGTCATCCCCATGTCCGGGGGCAATACCAAAAAGCAGATCATGATCATGAAGGACTTCGGTTCCACGGTCCTCACCTGTACCCCGTCCTATTCACTTTTCATGGCTGAGGCGGCGCGGGAAGAAGGGGTTGACTTCCAGGGGCTGAAACTCCGCATTGGCATTTTCGGCGCCGAACCGTGGTCTGAGGCGATGCGCGGTGAGATTGAGGGCAAGCTTAACCTGAGCGCCATAGATATCTACGGCCTTTCGGAAATCATGGGACCGGGCGTTGCCATCGAGTGCAGCGAGGCCAAGAAGGGGCTTCACATCTGGGAAGACCACTTCATTCCCGAGATTATCAATCCGGTTACGGGCGAGGTTCTTGCGGAGGGCGAACAGGGCGAACTGGTAATTACTACAATTACCAAGGAGGGGATTCCTCTAATCCGTTACCGTACCCGCGACATAACCAGCCTCACTTATGAGACTTGTGTCTGCGGCAGAAGCCATGCCCGGCTTGCGCGCATGACGGGCAGAAGTGACGACATGCTCATTATCCGCGGCGTCAACGTATTCCCGTCGCAGATAGAGTCGATCCTCATGGGCATCGAGGGAATTGAGCCCCATTATCTTCTCATCGTTGACCGAAAAGATAATCTTGATTCGCTTGAGGTGCAGGTTGAGGTGGGCGAAGGACTTTTCTCCGACGAAGTGAAGGTGCTTCAATCCCTGTCATACCGGATAGAGAAGGAAATCAAGGATATCCTCGGCATCTCCTGCAAAGTCCGGCTCGTGGAGTCCCAGACCATAGCCAGGAGCGAGGGAAAAGCTAAACGGGTTATCGACAATCGCAGCAATAGTTGAAGTCGTAAGGCGCATACAAGCCTAGCCGGAATAAATGCAGGCCTTGCCCTGCCAGGAGGGTGAAATGAACGTTGAGCAGATTTCGATTTTCATTGAGAATAAATCAGGCCGTCTAGCAGAGATCACGAAGGTCCTCGGTGATACGGGTGTCAACATCCGTGCCCTGTCCCTGGCTGACACCTCTGACTTCGGCATATTGCGCCTCATCGTCAACGACAGGGAGACGGCAAAGAAGGTTTTGAAGGAGAAGGGTTTCACTGTCAACAAGACTGAGGTGGTGGCTGTGGAGGTTCCGGACCATCCCGGCGGTCTTTCCAGAATATTGCAGGTTCTTGATCGTCAGCAGATTAACGTGGAATACATGTACGCCTTCGTGGAGCGCTGCGGTGAGAATGCCGTCATCATCTTCCGCTTCGACGAAACCGCCAAGGCGGTCACAATCCTTGCTGAAAACGGCATTAATGTGCTTGAGGGTGAACGGCTTTACGCCATGTGAGAGTTGTGACTGGTGAGCCTGCCGGGGTCCCGATGAATTATCCCGCGCGCCAGGATGCGGGATATCGAAAAGGAGAGGTAGAATGAAGAGACTTATAGCGTTTGTAACCAGTATTGTCACACTGCTTGTTGCCGCTGCCGCCTTTGCTGCCGAACCGCTTCGAATCGGCGCCCTTTTTTCCGTGACCGGACCCGCCTCTTTTCTGGGAGAGCCCGAGAAGAATACTCTCGAAATGCTGGTCAAGCAGGCCAATGCCAGGGGCGGCGTGGGCGGGCGCAAGCTTGAGCTGGTGGTTTACGACACCCAGGGTGATGTTACAAAATCGGTCCAGCTCGCCAACAAGCTTATCAAGAACGACAGGGTGAGCGTTATTGTCGGCCCCAGCACCACGGGGGAAAGCATGGCGGTAATCCCCCTGGCCGAAAAGGAAAAAATTCCGCTTATCTCCTGCGCCGCAGGGATCAAGATTACCGAGCCGGTGAAAAAATGGGTTTTCAAGACCCCGGCCAATGACCATGTGGCCGTGGAGAAAATCCTGATTCAGGCTGCCCGGTCAAAACAGAAGAACATCGCCATCATTACAGTTTCAGACGGCTTCGGCTCTTCCGGGCGGGAGCAGCTCAAGGCCATGGCGGGGAAAAAGGGCTTCAGAATAGTTGCCGATGAGGTTTATGGCCCCAAGGATACCGACATGACCGCCCAGTTGACGAAGATCAAGTCGAGCAGGCCCGATGCGATTATCTGCTGGGGAACAAACCCCGGTCCGGCCATTATTGCCCGCAACGTAAAGCAGCTCGGCATCAAGACCCCCCTTTACATGAGCCACGGAGTTGCATCCAAAAAATTCATTCAGCTGGCCGGAGCTGATGCTGCCGAGGGGATTATCCTGCCTGCCGGCAAGCTGACAGTATTTGATAAGCTGACTAAAAACGACCCGCAGGCGAAACTCCTTCGCGACTATGACCAGGCATATCGGAAAGGATTCGGCGTTGAGGCATCAACCTTCGGTGGTTACGCATATGATGCATTCCTGCTCATCTCCAATGCGCTGAAGAAGGGGGGGGCTCCTGCGCAGCTCAGAGACGGCCTTGAGCAGTCACGGAGAGTAGTGAGCATTTCCGGTATTTTCAATATGTCTCCTGCCGACCACAATGGTCTCGATCTTTCAGCCTTTGAAATGATACGGGTCACCAAAGGGGACTGGGAATTGGTGAAATAATTTACAGGGAGGATGTCCATGTTTAAAACGTTTTCTGGTTTATTGACGTTTATTGTGTCGCTGGCAATTCTTGCAGGAAGCGCCCTTGCGGCTCCTCCCATAAAGATCGGCGGATTGTTTTCAGTGACTGGACCTGCGTCTTTCCTTGGTGAGCCTGAACGCAACACCGCCCAGAT
Organism: Geobacter benzoatilyticus; assembly: GCF_017338855.1. Classification (NCBI taxonomy): domain Bacteria; kingdom Pseudomonadati; phylum Thermodesulfobacteriota; class Desulfuromonadia; order Geobacterales; family Geobacteraceae; genus Geobacter; species Geobacter benzoatilyticus. The sequence continues at coordinate 3,016,874 of NZ_CP071382.1, read as the reverse complement.
GGTCGTGAACGAGATCAATGCGGCAGGTGGTGTCAGGGGCCGTCAACTCCAGCTGATTGCATACGACACCCAGGGCGATGCCACCAAGGCGGTACAGGCCGCCAACCGGCTTATTAAGGAAGACAAGGTTTCCGCCATCATCGGTCCCAGCACTACCGGTGATACTATGGCTGTTATCCCCGTTGCGGAACGGGCTAGAATCCCGCTGATTTCCTGCGCCGCAGGGAGCAAAATCACCCAGCCTGTCAAGCGGTGGGTTTTCAAGACGGCCCAGAACGATGGCTTGGCAGTGGCAAAAATCTATGAAAATCTGAAAAGAAAAAGAATATCGAAGGTTGCGATTCTTACCGTCTCCGACGGTTTCGGTTCGTCCGGGCGTGAGCAGTTGAAGGCTCAGGCAGCGGCCTATGGCATGAAAATCGTATCCGATAACACCTATGGCCCGAAGGATACCGATATGACTGCCCAGTTGACCAAGATCAAAGGGAGCGGCGCCCAGGCCGTCATCTGTTGGGGCACCAATCCCGGGCCGGCCGTCATTGCTCGCAATTTCAGTCAGTTGGGGCTTAGGCTTCCGCTCTACATGAGTCACGGCGTGTCATCCAAGAAGTTCATTGCGCTTGCCGGCGACTCGGCGGAAGGAATTATTCTCCCATCGGGACGCGTGATTGTAGCCGATCTTCTCCCCAATTCGGATCGCCAGAAAAAATCTCTTCTTGCCTTCGTGAGTGACTATCAGAAGCACTACCGGGCCGAGGGAGACCATTTCGGCGGCCATGCCTGGGATGCGATCATGCTTCTGAAGTCTGCTATTGAGAGAGGCGGCGATAACCCTGCCGCCATAAGGGACCAGTTGGAGCGGATACGGGGATTTGCCGGCATCGGCGGTGTTTTCAGCTACTCACCATCCGATCATGCCGGGCTCACCAAAGATGCTTTCGTCCTAGTGGAAGTCAGAAAGAAAGATTTCGTTCTCGTAAAGTAACAGCACCAACAATAAATCAGCTGATAACGGGGCGCAGGCTTTTAGGGCTGCGCTTCCGTATTGTGAGCCAGAAATATATATCTATGCAAATTGGCAATCAGATAGCTCAATACCTTCTTTCCGGCCTCTCGACCGGTGCAATCTACTCTCTTATCGGATTAGGGTTCGCAATCATTCACAATGCCACTGGAATCATAAACTTCGCCCAGGGTGAATTTGTGATGCTTGGGGGGATGTTTACGGTATTTTTCCTCACCGTTCTCAACCTGCCCTTTCTTGTTTCGATAATCTTGTCCATTGCTGCATCGACGCTTGCGGGAGTCGTCTTTGAACGGTTCGCCATCAGGCCAATGAAGAACGCCTCGCCCATCAGTCTCGTCATCATCACCATCGGCGGGAGCATTCTTATCCGTGGAATCGCCATGCTTGTCTGGGGCAAGGACACGCACGCGCTCCAGACCTTTTCCGGCGACAATCCTATCCAGGTGGGCGGGGCGACGATCCTGCCACAGCATCTCTGGATATTCGCCGTAACTACAGTGGTTATCATTTGCAGCAAAATCTATTTCAACTACACCATCAGCGGCAAGGCCATGCGTGCCTGTGCTTACAATGCCCGTGCCGCCGGGCTTGTGGGGATCGATGTCAGGCGCATGGTGCTTTTCTCTTTTGCCATCAGCTCTGCAATGGGGTCCATGGCCGGCATTATCATTGCCCCGCTCACCATGACTTCCTACGATGTCGGCATAATGCTGGGCCTGAAGGGGTTTTGCGCCGCCATCATCGGGGGGATGAGCAGCGGTCTCGGCACCGTCTTCGGCGGAGTGTTCCTGGGCGTGCTCGAATCCCTGGGGGCAGGTATTTTCTCCTCCGGCTACAAGGACGCCATCGCTTTCATCATTTTACTGGTCATTCTTTTCATTCGTCCCAAGGGACTCTTTTCGAAGGGCGATACCGAGCGGGTTTAACAAGCACGGACTGTAATTATGATTAAATTGAAATCTTTCCTGAAGCATTCAATGGTGAAGTTCATTCTGTTCGCCGTGCTGATTCTGTTCCTTCCCATGGCGTTCAAGGAAGGGTATCTCCTCAATGTTTTCGTCTTTGTCGGTATCCACACACTTCTTGCCGTTGCCTTGAACCTGCTCCTTGGTTACGCGGGGCAGATATCCCTGGGGCACGCGGCCTTTTTTGGCCTCGGCGCCTATGCTTCGGGAATCCTTACGGCAACCTACGGCATGAATTCCTGGCTTGCCATGGCGGTAGTGGCGGCTTGCGTGGGTTTGCTGGCCTTCCTCATCGGGTTTCCGATTTTGAAGCTTAAGGGGCACTATCTGGCTATGGCCACCCTTGGCTTTGGAATCATCGTGTTCATCGTGTTCAACGAAGCGGTTGAACTGACTGGGGGCCCTTCCGGTTTTCCCGGTATTCCGAACCTGTCTGTCGGTGAATTTTACTTTGACAGCGATTTTAAAAACTACTACCTGATCTGGGGGATAACCCTCCTGACGATTCTACTCTCCGTGAATCTGGTTAATTCCCGCATCGGCAGGGGACTGAGGGCAATTCACGATTCCGAGGTGGCTGCGCGGGTCATGGGTATCAACGTGCGGTTTCTCAAGGTGCAGATTTTCGCCCTCTCGGCGCTCATTTCTTCCATTGCCGGAAGTCTTTACGCCCATACCATGACCTTTGTGTCGCCCACTTCTTTCGGATTCAATTTCTCAGTTGAGCTGTTGACCATGGTGATCATCGGCGGGCTTGGGAGCATCTACGGTTCTTTCCTCGGTGCAGCGCTCCTGACGTTGCTGCCTGAGATGCTTCGCACGTTCCAGGATTACGACATCATCGTCTACGGCTGTCTGCTTATCTTTATGACCATGTTCATGCCCGGCGGCCTAGTCCGCGGGATTCCCGCTATCTTCGGACGGATATTCATGCGGGCTGGATCGGGGAACAAAGCCGATGCTTGAGGTTCAGGGAATTACGCAACGATTCGGCGGGGTCACTGCCCTGGAGGATGTTTCCTTCCGGGTTTCAGAGGGGGCCATAACCGGTATCATCGGACCCAACGGCGCCGGGAAAACGACTCTTTTCAATATTGTTACCGGTATTTACATACCGACAAGCGGCATGGTGCATCTTCAGGGGAAGAACGTGACACGGTTCGCGCCGGAGCGCCTCGCCTCCCTCGGCATGGTCCGGACCTTCCAGAATATCGAACTCTTCAGCAAGATGACCGTGCTGGAGAATGTTATGGTGGGCCTCCATACCAAGGGTAAAAGTGGCATAATCGCGTCATCTCTGAGGCTTCCATGGCAGATGGCGGAAGAGCGGAGGCTGCGTGAGCGGGCTTTGCACTGGCTGGAGTTCACGGGGATATCCGATCTGGCCGATACCGAGGCGGGGAACCTTCCGTTTGGCAAGGGGCGCCTCCTGGAGACAGCCCGGGCCATGGCGCTGGAGCCGAAGGTAATCCTCATGGATGAGCCGGCCGCGGGTCTCAACAGCCGTGAGACCCTGGACCTGGCGCGACTCATTCATAAAATACGGGAGTCCGGTGTAACCGTCGCCCTGGTGGAGCATGACATGGAGCTCGTAATGGACATCTGCGACTCCATCGTAGTCCTCAACCTGGGACGCAAGCTCGCCGAAGGGACTCCGCGTGAAATTCAGGAGAATCCGGAAGTGATCTCAGCCTATCTCGGGGAAGGGTAGGGCATGCTGACCATCAAGAACATCAACACCTACTACGGCAAGGTCCACGCCCTAAAGAACATCTCCATCCACCTGAAAAAGGGGGAGATCGTCACCCTTATTGGCGCCAACGGCGCAGGGAAGACCACCATACTCAACTCCATATCCGCCGTCACGCCGCCGGCCACGGGCCAGATCCTTTTCGATGACCGGGATCTTGCGGGCCTCGGGCCGGACCGGATCGTCAAGCTCGGCATCTGCCAGGTACCTGAAGGGAGACAGGTATTCAAGCCTCTTTCCGTGGAGGACAACCTGGAACTGGGGGCCTATCTCCGCTATCAGGGGAGGGAAGGGCGCGGCAACATCCGCAAGGATCTGGACGATATGTATGCCCTTTTCCCCCGTCTCCACGAGCGCCGCAAACAGGCTGCCGGCACCCTCTCGGGCGGCGAGCAGCAGATGCTCGCCATGGGAAGGGCGCTTATGGCGCGCCCCAAGCTCCTCTTGCTTGATGAGCCTTCCATGGGGCTTGCTCCCCTGGTGGTGCAGGAGATATTCCGGGTTATCACGCAACTTCGGAACGAGCGCGGGACCACCGTTCTGCTGGTTGAGCAGAATGCCAAGGCGGCCTTGAAGATGGCTGACCGGGGATATGTGCTTGAGACAGGTAAAGTAGTACTTGAGGGAATAGCTTCCGACCTTCTGGAAAACAATGATGTTCAGAGGGCCTACCTCGGAAAAGATAAAAAGGAAATCTGGGAAAGATAGGCGAGGACAACCGTATGAAGATATGGGATCCAACTTACGAATGCATGGCGCGGGAGGACCTCAGGCAGCTTCAGCTTGAGCGCTTGCAGGCAACCATCAATCGCGTCTATAAAAATGTTACCTGTTACCGGAACAAGTTCAATGAGCTCGGCATTGTCCCCGAGGACATCCAGTCCCTTGATGACCTCCAAAAGCTTCCGTTTACCACGAAGGAAGACCTGCGTCTGAACTATCCCTATGGAATGTTTGCCGTTCCTCTCCGGGAAGTCGTTCGGATTCACTCATCCTCCGGCACGACCGGCAAGCCGACGGTTGTCGGCTACACCAGGAACGACATCAAGGTCTGGTCGAACCTTGTGGCGCGATTCATAACCTCGGCCGGAGTCACCAGCGACGACGTTGTGCAGATCGCTTTCACCTACGGCCTCTTCACGGGAGCTTTCGGGCTGCATTACGGTGCTGAAACCGTAGGGGCATCGGTCATCCCAATGGGGGCAGGCAATACTGAAAAGCAGATCATGTTGATGCAGGATTACAAATCCACGGTGCTGGTTTCCACCCCGAGCTACGCCATCACCATCGCCGACCGGATGGAGAAGATGGGGATCGATCCCAAGACGCTCTCGCTCAGAATAGGACTCTTCGGTTCCGAGCCATGGTCCGAGGCGATGCGCAGAGAGATTGAGAGCAGACTTTTCATTAATGCCACCGACAACTACGGCCTCTCGGAAGTCATCGGGGCCGGCGTGGCCGGCGAATGTGAATGCAAGTGCGGAATGCACCTCTTCGAAGATGCCTTCATCCCCGAGATTATCGATCCCGAATCCGGAGAGGTGCTCCCGCCCGGGAGCGTCGGCGAGCTTGTGCTGACGACCCTCACCAAAGAGGCCTTCCCCATGATCCGCTACCGGACGCGCGACATCACGAGCCTCGATTACTCTCCCTGTGCCTGCGGCAGAACATCAGTTCGCATGAAGAAGACCATGGGGCGCAGCGACGACATGCTGATCATCAAAGGGGTGAATGTTTTTCCCTCGCAGATCGAGGACGTACTCTTTGCCATCGAGGGGTGCGAGCCCCACTACCAGATCATCGTTGACCGCAAAGGGGCCTTGGATACCCTTGAGATCCAGATCGAGGTTACCGAGAACATCTTCTTCGATGAAATGAAGCGGCAGCGGGCGTTCCTGGAGATGATAGAAAAACGGATTGATTCGGTACTCGGCGTCGGAGCTACCGTGAAACTCGTGGAGCCCAACAGCATCACTCGCCATGAAGGAAAGGCGAAGCGGGTTATCGATAATCGCCGATTCTGATTAATTCCAGCCCGAGGGGACTCCCCCGGTCAGTTTGACGAGGTGGCCCGTGTCAACACGCATTAGAATCCTTTCGGAGAATCTCACCAACAAGATTGCCGCCGGCGAGGTGGTGGAGCGCCCCGCGTCGGTGGTGAAGGAACTGGTTGAGAACTCCCTCGATGCCGGTTGCCGCGATATCCTGGTTGAGATAGAGGCAGGGGGGCGGCGGCTCATCCGGGTGACCGATGACGGCGGCGGAATGTCCAGGGAGGATGCGCTTCTGTCCATGGAGCGCCATGCCACCAGCAAGATCGCTTCAGATGATGATCTCTTTGCGCTCAGCACCCTTGGCTTCAGGGGGGAGGCCCTCCCTTCCATTGCTTCGGTTTCCAGGTTCACCCTTGCCTCCCGCAGGCAGGGATCAATTGAAGGGACCGAAATCTATGCCGAGGGAGGGCGGATAAAGGAAGTAAAGGCGTGCGGCATGGCCGAAGGGACGGCCATTACCGTGCGTAACCTCTTTTTCAACACTCCCGCCCGGCTCAAATTCATGAAGAGCGCCGAAACCGAGGCTGGCCATGTGGGGGATCTTCTAACCCGCCTTGCTTTTTCCCGCCCCGATGTCCGATTTACCTACATAAACGACGGCAAAACCGTCTTCCGCGTTTTGAACGGTACCCTTGAAGAGCGGGTGGCTGCATTGCTGGGGCGTTCCATAGCAGGTGCCCTGTATCCCCTGGATGCGTCCGTGGAGGGAGTGACTGTCAGGGGACTCGTGGCACGGCCCGACGTGAGCCGCTCCGCTGCCGGTCATCTGTACACCTTCATCAATGGCCGTTTCATCCGCGATCGGGTGGTGCAGCACGCAATACTTCAGGCTTATCGCAATTTCCTGGAGCGTGGGCGTTATCCGATAGTGGTTATCTTTATCGAAGTTCCGGCTGGGGAGGTGGACGTGAACGTCCATCCTACCAAGCACGAGGTACGTTTTCGGCAGCAGGGTGTTGTTCACGATGTTATCCAGGGAGTGATTGAGGAAGCGCTTCGCCCGACCCCCTGGCTGCGCCAGTCCCCGTTGTCACAGAATTTTTCGCAAGTGCCGCAGCGGCGGGAGCCAGCCGCCGGCGCCGAGCGCGTTGCCGAGGTGAGGGAGCTTCTTGTGAACTACCGGCCCGCCACGGCGCCGAGCCGGTCTTATTTTCAGCCGCCACCGGCATCTTCAACCCCTTCGCCCCAACCTGTTACGGAAACGGCGGCAGCAACGGCACCCGGCGGATATTTCTCGCGGCTGGCTATCATCGGCCAGTTTCAGGCTTCCTACATCCTTTGCCAGGATGGAAGCGATCTGATTATCATCGATCAGCATGCGGCCCACGAGCGGGTTGCGTTTGAGCGCCTAAAATCGCAGTTCGCGGCCGGAGGTGTCGAGGGGCAGGGCCTTCTTTTCCCAGATACCCTTGAACTTTCGCACCGTGAAGCTGCCGAACTGCGGGAGCACCTTGAAGAACTGGGCCGTATGGGGTTCGATCTCGACGAGTTCGGCGGCACCACCTGGGTCGTCAAGGGAGTGCCGCGGCTTCTGGCCGATAAGGATTACATCCGGATGCTGAGAGATACCCTGGAGGAATTCCAGGCGGTTGGAGCGAATCGTACCGTTGCCGATGCTGTGGAAGATATCCTGGCCCGCATTGCCTGCCATAGCGTGGTACGGGGCGAGCACCCGCTCACAAACGGGCAGATCGAGGCACTCTTTGCCCAGATGGATGCCACCGACTTTTCTTCGAACTGTCCCCATGGCCGCCCCGTTCTTCAGCGTCTGACCCTGGCGGAAGTTGAGCGGATGTTCAAGCGGTGAGATTGTTATGAAAGACGGTGGAATACGACTTGTCATCGTTCAGGGGCCAACGGCCTCGGGGAAGTCGGCGCTGGCAATGCAGCTTGCCGAGCGTCTGGACGGTGAGATTGTAAACGCCGATTCCATGCAGGTTTATCGCGGCATGGACATCGGTACTGCAAAGCCCACGCCCCAAGAGCGTGCGCGAGTTCCGCACCATCTATACGATCTGGTAACTCCCGACGTTAATTTCACAGCTGCCGACTTCCGCGACCACGCTTCCAGGGTGATAGAAGAAATTCACCGGAGGAAGAAGCGCATAATCCTTGTGGGGGGGACTGGCCTTTATATCCGGATACTTACCCGAGGACTTGCGGATTCGCCCGGAGGTAACCAGGATATCCGCGAAGATCTGGAAGCCCGGGCCGACAGGGAAGGTCTCGCTGCACTTCACCGGCGCCTTGCTGATGTTGATCCTGTTTCCGCAGCCCGGCTTCACCCCAATGACCGGGTAAGAGTTGTGCGGGCGCTGGAGGTTTTCTTCATGACGGGTCGCCCTCTCTCTGCATTTCAGGATGAGCACCGTTTTGCCGATGAGCTCTACCGCTGCCTCAAGATCGGTATTAATATGGAGCGGGAGCTTCTTTACCGTCGGGTCGAGGAACGGGTGGACAAAATGATGGCTGAAGGGCTCGTCGCTGAAGTTGCGGGACTGTTGGCTGCCGGTTATACCGCTGATCTCAAGGCTATGAGTTCAATCGGCTACAAGGAGATATGCGCGCATCTCGCGGGAGAATACTCCCTAGATGAGGCGGTCCGGCTCATCAAGCGCAGCACGCGTCAATATGCCAAGCGGCAGATGACATGGTGTAGACGGGATTCTGAAATTATCTGGGTTGAATATCCCGTGAAGTTTGATAGTATCTTAAACACTGTCATGGAATTTTATCATTAAAGGAGCGGCATATGGCGAAGGCACCGTTCAATATCCAGGATCAATACCTCAACCAGTCACGTAAAGAGCGGATAAAGGTAGCCGTCCGGCTCATGTCGGGCGAAAAGCTTGAAGGGTATATCAAGTCATTCGACAACTTCTCGGTACTCATGGAAATTCAAGGAGATATGCTGATTTACAAGCATTCGATTTCAACTATAACTTCCGTTGATGGTAATTTTAAACTTCACCAGTAGCTCTCTACCTGCGGGATTAAATCGGCCCTTTCCCCGAACGGGGGAGGGCCGGTTGTGTCTTTTCGGCGCTGTTCTGTGACCACTTACCTGAAAGAAAATTACCCATTCATAGTTGCCGTAGTTTTGGTTTTTGCCGGGGTTGCCCTTGCCTGGTCCCTGAGCTCTATTTTTTTGCCGATTCTACTGGCGTTGATTCTTGCTTATGTGCTGAATCCTGCCGTGTCCTGGCTTGAAGGCAAGAGAGTGCCCAGGGTTGTGGCCATTGTCTTTGTCATGGCCGCCATTGTGCTCGGATGCGTAGCTGCGGTTGCCTTTTTCGCCGGCTCCGTCCAAAACGAGTTTGCTGCGGTGCAGATCAATCTTCCGGAATATGCGAACCGCCTTTACGGCCTTATTCCTGAAAAGGTTAAGGTTTATCTCGAGATAGAAACCCCCGAAAAGCTCTCCAGTCGGTTCGAACTTATCGTGAATGAGTTGCGTGGAATCTCCTTCGATATAGTTCGTGAGGCTTATGCGTTTTTAAAAACAGCTTTCACTTCGACCTTGGGGGTTATCCTGACGGTTGTTGGTTATTTCATTACCCCGGTTTATCTCTACTATTTTCTTGCTGATTTTCCGCGGTTCAGGGAAGGTTTCCTGAAACTTGTGCCTGAACGTTCACGTGATTGGGCCATCGGGCTCGGCAGGGAAATTGATGGGGTCCTCTCGGCCTTCGTGCGCGGCCAGTTGTCTGTCTGTGCCATCTTGGCCGTTCTCTACAGCATCGGCCTTTCTCTCATCGGCATTGATCTGGCGATTGTGATCGGGAGCCTCTCGGGCATCCTTTTCATCATACCCTATGTGGGAACCGTCTTTGGCATCGTAGTTTCAATGATTATGGCGTTTCTCAAGTTTCACGATCTGCTCCATCCGCTTCTGTGCCTCGGCTGGTTCGTCATAGTTCAGGCCATTGAGGGGGCGGTTATCACTCCTGCAATAGTCGGAAACCGGGTTGGGCTCCATCCTGTCGTGGCCATTATTGCCCTGTTCGTCGGGGGGCAGTGGTTCGGCATATTCGGCATGCTCCTGGCGGTCCCGGTAGCTGCCGTGCTTAAGGTATTTCTTCGCCATCTCGCAGAATGGTATCTCACTACGACATATTACCGGGGAGCATAATGGAAGGGCTGCTTGTCGATTACATACAGCCGGGAAGCATTGCCGAAGAGCTTGAAATCGAGGCGGGCGACAGGCTGGTGGCCATAAATGGCCAACGGCTGCGCGACATTATAGATTTTACTTTTTATGCTGATGACGAGGAGCTCGTCCTGGAGATCCTAAAGCCTTCCGGGGAACGTTGGGAGGCTGAGATTGAGCGTGACGGTGATGAACCCCTGGGGCTTGTTTTTGCCCCACCTCATCCAACGCAGTGCGGTAATAAGTGTGTCTTCTGCTTTGTCCATCAACTACCCAGGGGATTGCGCCCACCTCTCTACGTAAAGGATGAGGACTACCGGCTTTCGTTTCTCTATGGAAATTACGTTACTCTCTCCAACATTGGCCGCGATGAACTGGACCGTATAATCGCCCAGCGGCTTTCGCCACTCTACATTTCAGTGCATGCGACAAATCCTGTGTTGCGGGAAAAACTCCTGGGCCGTTCGGAGATTCTCCCGATACTTGACATTATGCGGGAACTTGCTGCAGCTCGCATTGTCATGCACACGCAGGTCGTACTCTGTCCAGGGCTCAATGACGAAGAGGAGCTTGCAAGGACAGTGCAAGACCTTGCGGATCTTCATCCTTCAGTTCAGTCACTTGCCGTGGTACCAGTCGGATTGACAAAACACCGTAAAGGACTGCCGGTGCTGGAACCGGTCTCGGCGGACTATGCCGGGGCCTTTATTCGCCAATGGCAGCCAGAGGCTGATCGCTTTGCCCGGGAACTGGGTGCTCCGTTTCTTTTCCTGGCAGACGAGTTTTACATCAAATCCGGGATTCCATTCCCGCCTCTCGAATCCTACGGTGATCTTCCACAGATCGAGAACGGAATCGGCATGATCCCGCTTTTCCTGGACGAGGCTGCCCATGTGCTCAAAAGAGCTCGGAAGGGGAAGCCCGTGACCATAACCGTGGTGACCGGCGAATCGCCCTATAGTTATCTGACGGAGTTCCTTGACGGCCTTTCCGTCCGGACAGGGGCTGCATTCAGAGCCGTCGCGGTCAGGAACCGTCTTTTCGGCGCGTCGGTAACGGTTACCGGGCTTGTTTGCGGCGGGGATATCGTTGAAGAATTGAAGGGCGTGGAGCTGGGGGATGCGGTATTGGTTCCCGATGTGATGCTCAAGGAAGGCGAGGGGGTATTTCTCGACAATATGTCCGTGGAGCAACTGCGGGAGGCTCTCGGCGTGCCGGTTGTGGTCGTGGAGTCGACTCCTTCGGGGATTGCTGGCGCCCTGAGACAGGTGCGTTCCATGTAGATGCGGCGAATACCGATGCTGAAAACAGAAACGGCGGAGATCCACAGGGACTCCGCCGTTTCTGTTATGCCTTAATAGTCAATTGGGGTTACATGTTATGGCACTTGATGCAGTCATCCTTCACGCTGAAGGCATCATTGCCGTTGTGGCATGTGCCGCATGAGGATCCGGCTTCCATCTGGGCCATGGTGGCGGATGAGGCGCCTTTTTTGTATTTGAAAATCTTGGTGTGGCAGTCGGCGCACTTGAACATCCCCAGATGGAATTCATGGTCGAAGAATGCCTCGCCCATGCTCGTTTTGTAGGTCAGTTTTGCCGGTTTGAGGCCGGGATGGCATTTGCCGCAGTCGCCGGTGGAGGCGAAGGCGTCCTTGCCGTTATGGCAGGCCCCGCATGATTTCCCGGCAGCCATCTGATTCATGGTGTAGTGTTTGGCGCCTGCGCGGTATGCGAAGGTCTTGGTGTGGCAATCGGCGCATTTGTACATCTCCAGGTGGAACTCATGGCTGAAGACGGCATCGGCAGTTCCCTTGATTTTAAACGGTACGGTCTTCGGCGGAGCCATTCCATTGTGGCATTTGCCGCAGTTGCCGGCAACCGTGAAGGCCTTCTTGTCGTTATGGCAGGCACCGCAGGACAGACCCTTCTCCATCTGCGCCATGGTGGCTTTTCTGGCGCCGGTTATGGTCTTGTTGCTGTGACAGGTGCGACATTTGCCGCCAAGTTTGGGAACATGTGCTTCGTGCTGGAAAACCGCGTCGGTGGCTCCCTTCATTTTAAACACAACCGGCCGGGGCTTACCCTTGTGGCAACGATTACATTCGGCATCGTCGGATACACTGAATGCTTTTATCCCTGTGTGACAGGCGCCGCATGATTTTCCCTGCTCCATTTCAATCATTGTGAAGCGTTTACGGGTCTTCAGATTGAAGAGAGTGTTATGGCAAATACGGCAGTTGTTGTTATACTTTGCAAGGTGAATATCGTGACTGAATACGACCGGTTCGGCATTTTTCAGCTTGTATGAGATGTTTTTGGTTTCTTTGGCTACGGCAGGCAGCGCACATGTCAGTAGCAGCAGACAGATAACAGGAATGAAACGGAAATTCATAATGTGCTCCTTCTATGTTAAAGTCTTATTAATATTCAGTTTTCAAGCGTAATACTATACATCCTGTCTGTATTGACGTCAATGTTAATATCCCGGAAGTTTGCGGAGTTCGCCCGTGTAAATCGCACAATCGGGGTGTTTATCGAAGGGGATTATGATGCATATCGGAAAATTTATTACAGTTGCTGTGGCTGTGGCCGGATTTAGTTCTGGTGCCATGGCTGATACCTATCAATGGGTTGATGACAAGGGGGTTGTTCATTTTACCGATGATACGGACCGGATACCGGCACGATACCAGAAACGTGTCCGGGAAATCCCTTCTCCAAAGGCTACATCCCCTTCGGATGACGGAGTTCTGCAAAATCAGGATACGGGTCTTGAGCCGAATCTGCCGGGCGGGCTTTCAGAAGAAGAGTGGCGATCCCGATTCGCTGCTATTCGAACTGAGATGAAAGACCTTCGGGAAGGGCTTCCAAAGAAACAGGATGAACTGAACCAGTTGCGGCGCATGCGCATCATTCATCAGCGCGTCCAGGACCGGACCTCCTATTCCGAGCGCAAGGCTGAGATTGATCGCGACGAAACTCGGATCAAGGAACTCGAAGCACAACTTTCCGCTCTTGAAATTGAAGCAAGCAGGGCAGGGGTCCCGATGGAATGGCGTCAATGATATCTCGGTTGCCGCTGCAATTACTGTGTGATATTAATTTGTAATGTTTTATGTTGCCCTCAGGATATTGCTCTACGATAAGATCAGATCGCTGATTACGCTGCTCGGCGTGGTTTTCGCTGTGGGGCTCATCTTTGCCCAGGTTGGAATCTATCTCGGATTGATGGAAACATCATCGGTGATCATCGATCACACTGAAGGGGATATCTGGGTAACCTCAAAGAACACCCGGAATTTTGATTTCGCACAGCCGATTCCCGAATATTTCTACGACCATGTCAAATCGGTGGAAGGTGTTCAGTGGGCTGAAAAGCTTATCGTGACCTGGGGGTTAATCAAACAGAAAGAGGGTGGAACCGAGCAGGTTGAGGTGATCGGTTATAACCCCGATACTTTGGTTGGCGGACCCTGGAAGATGAAAGAAGGTGACGCGCGGTCTGTCAAAAACGGTAATTTTTTCATAGTGGATGAATCGGCCTGGAAGCGGCTCGGGGAATTCAAAGTGGGAGATTATCGCGATATTTTCTTCCGACGTCTTCAAGTTGTGGGCATCAGCAGCGGTGCGAAGTCGTTTACTACTGCGCCTCTGATTTTCACTTCTTACAACGTCGCCCAGAGCCTTTCCGACCTGGTTGGCCCGGCGAACACTGTTTTTGTCGTGGCCAAGGTGGATTCGCGCCATGACGTCGCAGATGTCGTTGCGCGATTAAAGAAAAAGCTTAAGGATGTTGATGTCTATACCAGTGGGGATTTCAGCCGCAAGACCCGCCTTTACTGGACCATTGAGACCGGTGTCGGCTTCTCGTTCATGCTGACTATACTGATCAGTTTCCTTATCGGCATGCTCATTGTCGGTCAGACCATCTACAACTCCACCATGGAACATATCAAGGAGTTTGGAACCCTTAAGGCCATGGGCGCGGACAACGCCGAGATATACCGGATAATCTTTTCCCAGGCATTCATAAACGCCCTTGCCGGCTATCTTGCCAGTCTTGTGATTACCATCGCTTCGGTCAAGCTCTACCACGCCGCAGGGATGGTCATGGTGGTAAATGTCTGGGTTAATGTGGCTGTCCTGGTCCTGACTCTGCTCATGTGTTTTGCGGCGGCGTTTGTTTCCATCCGGAAAATAAAGTCAATCGATCCGGCGATTCTGTTCCGGGGGTAAGGGTGTCATTGCCGATCGTTACGAAAGGGCTTTCCAAAGTTTACGCGGAAGGGAGCGTCGAGGTCACGGCTGTTGCCGGAGTTGACCTTGAGTTTCGCGAAGGGGAAATCGTCGGGCTTTTTGGCCCTTCCGGGAGCGGGAAAACAACGTTGTTGTCTATCCTTGGCTGCATCCTCAGGCCCACTGCCGGCTCAATCAGCATCTACGGCCAAGAGACAAGCACCATGGGTGAACATGAACTGCCCGCCGTTAGGAGGCAGTATATTTCTTTTATCTTTCAAGGATTTAACCTGTTTCCAGCCCTGACTGCCCGGGAGAATGTTCTCTTGGCGTTGAAGCTCAAAGGTATTATCGGCGAGGCTGCCGATGAGCGGGCCGACTTCTTTCTGGGTGAAGTGGGATTGGGGCACCGGCTTGACTTTTTGCCCCGTGATTTGTCCGGCGGACAGAAGCAGCGGGTTGCGGTCGCACGGGCGCTTGCTTCAGATGCTCCCATCATACTGGCCGATGAGCCAACCGGCAACCTGGACCAGGAGAACGGAAGGAACGTAATGGAGATTATCAGAAAACTCGCTACCGACCGCCGCAAATGCGTCGTCGTAGCTACCCATGACAATCGGATTGAGGAGGTCTTCGACCGGACTCTTATCATGGAAGACGGCAGAATTGTTACGCAGAGGTTTAAAGAGTCATGAAAGGCAACCGCACTGGAATTATTGTTATCGGGGCGCTTGCCCTGGCGGCCATTGTGCTTGCCGTCTTGGGACCGATGCTCGTGTCGAAGAGGGAAGAGGGGCCGAACCGCCGTGCAGATAGCCCTTCATCCTCGTTCCTCACCGCAAAAGGGATGGTTGAAAGTGCCGATGAGGCCGAAATCGGCAGCCGCGTTGCCGGGTCCATCGTAAAGATCGGCGTGCGGGAAGGGGAACAGGTCAGGCGGGGGCAGCTTCTGGTTTCTCTGGACAGCGGAACAGTCGAGGCAAAGATACAAGAGGCCGAGGCTCGCAAGAGGGAAGCCCGGGCCGAGCTCAGTGAACTTGAGGCGGGGTCCCGGTCCGAGGACGTTGAGTCTGCACGTGCGCGCACGCAGCGTGCCGAGGATGTTTGCCGATTTGCGGAGGACCGGTTCCAGCGGCAGGAGCGTCTCTACCGCAAGGATGCCGTTACCCTTCTGGAGCGAAACCGTGCCGAAGAGGAGCTTAAAGTGGCCCGGGAGGAATTGCGCGAAGCACGGGCTAACCTCGAAAAGCTTTTTAAGGGTGAGCGCAAGGAGAAGGTTGAACGCGCAAGAGCAGCGGTGGCGCAAAGTACGGCCGATGGCGAGTACTATCGCAGCTTGCTCCGAGACTACGCCATCACATCTCCCATAGACGGGATTGTGGCCGAACGGCTCAGGGAACCGGGTGAGGCTGTCGATATAGGTACGCCGATCCTGAGACTTGTAGACCCCGCTAAAACACGCATCCGGGCAGAGATCGAGGAGTCCGACGTCGGCAAGGTTTCAGAGGGGGATCCCGTTGAGGTGACGGTTGACGCCTATCCCGGCAAGATCTACCGCGGCAGGGTTACTCGTGTGTTCTCCGTAGTGCGGAAGCGGGCCTTGAAGAACTTTGACCCGATGGCCTCCTTCGACATCAACACGCAGAAAATTCATATCAATCTGGATGATTTCTCCGGGCTTCAGAATGGCATGACAGTGACGGTGAAATTCACTAAATGAAGACTATTTTCCTCGCATCAGCACTGATTCTCGCAACGGTCTGTGACGCGTCCGCCGTGTCACTATCCCTTGATGAGTGCATTGCTCGGGCACTCAAAGAGAATCGGTCGTTAAAGTCCGCAGAAATGGAGTCGGCCGCAACGGCCGAGTCCGTCCCTGCCGCCCGCGCCGCTCTTCTCCCTTCTGTCAGGATGCGGGCCTTTTATACACTTGTTGATCGTCCCGGAAGACTTATCATCGACAAAAACACTTTCGGGGCAAATCTCCCCTCTGAAGATGTGGATATCACCACGAATGATCAGGATTTTTATTCATTGGGGTTATCCGTGGATCAGCCGATATTCACCGGCGGACGTTTGATCCACGGTTTTCGTAAGGCAAAGGCCGAGAGTGCGGAAGCTGCGCTCCAGGAGGAGAGCAAGCGGGAAAAGCTCATTTTCAAGGTAAAACAGGGATTTTATGATGCCCTGAATGCACGGCTTCAGCGAGAGATTGCGGAAAAAGCGGCGGAAGCCAAGAAAGAACGCCTGCGAGTTCTGACCGAACTCAATCTTGAAGGATATGTTCCCCGTGAAGATGTGTTGCGCCAGGATGCCGACGTGGCGTTTGCAGAACTTGAAATAACCAGGGGGGTAAATCGTGAGCAGCTCGCACTCTCTGACTTGAAGCGGCTAATCAATTATACGGACCAGGACGATCTTCAACTGCACGGAATGCCGGGTGCCGTTGCCCTGGTTGTTTCTCTCGAAGAAGTTAAAAGTCATGCAGTTGCGAATGCCAAGGACTTGAAGGTTGCCGGAACTCGCATCAAGGGGGCTGAGGAAGATATTTCAATCGCCAGGAGCTCCTACTACCCTCAGGTTTCGGTGCAGGGGAGTTATATGCGGCAGAGGGAAACGAATATCACGCGGGACGATATGTGGCTCTTCACCGCAAACCTTGACTGGCCCATCTTCGAGTGGGGGAAAACCGCCGCCGAAGTTCGTCAAAAGGCTGCCCGCAAGCAGAAACTTCAGTACGACCATGAAGAAAGCGTTTTGTCCACTTCATTGGAGGTGGAACGTGCCTGGCGCCGGGTGCGCGAGCTTGAACAGGGTCTTGGCGCCCACGAGAAACGGGTAAGATCTGTTGAATATATTGCCGGGCAGATGGCTGAACGCCATGCTGAAGGAACTGTTAAACTTGCAGAGGTAATAGAGGCAGAATCTCATTTGCTTAGAGAATTCAATGAATACCTAGCCGTTGCCAACGATCTGAACTCCGCAGTGGCTTCCCTTGAACTCGCAGGCTCGGGTGCACTTCCGGAATGGTTTGAAACCAAGTCCCTCTATATTCCCGCCGTTGCTTCCCGTTCTTCACAATTAAGGACTCTTGTGCTGGCAATGGGAAAGCCGGCGATGAAATCATCGACGTCTTTCTTAACGCATTCCCCGGATGATCCGGCGCCATCGGCGCTGCCGTGGCAGGGTGGCGAAGATGAAGATGTGCTCGAAAAACTTCTTCACTAGATACTGGAAGTGTCTTCTGTAACTATTCGTATTTGTGTATATTAAATGTTTGAAAGGTTGAGTATGGACATTGAGCGGCTTATTGGTGAAGATTTCCGTCGCAACATAGGCCTGCTGACCGAAGACGAACAACGCCGTCTCCTTTCCTCCCGCGTGGCGGTGGCCGGCGCGGGTGGGGTTGGCGGGTTGCATGTCCTCACCCTTGCCCGGCTCGGGATCGGTGCTTTTACCCTTGCCGACCCCGATACCTTCGAAGCTGTGAACGTAAGCCGGCAGTTCGGTGCAGCCCGCAGTACCTTCAACCGGAACAAGGCCGAGGTTTTGGCGGAAATGGTGAAGGATATCAATCCGGCAGCCCAGGTTACTGTTTTTAAAGAGGGTATTGACGAATCTAATGTGGATACTTTTCTCGAAGGTGCAGACCTTTTTGTGGACGGAATTGATTTTTTCGAGTTCGAGGCCCGCCGTCTCCTTTTTGTCAAAAGCAGGGGAAAAGGTATATACGCTGTGACGGCTGCGCCGCTCGGCTTCGGTTCCACTGTCCAGATATTTGCTCCCACCGGCATGAGTTTTGATGAATACTTCGGAATCGAGGATGCAATGACCTATGAAGAGAAGGTTGCCGCATTCGCAGTCGGTCTCGCGCCGCGGCCCTTCCATATCCGGTATATGGACCTCTCTCGCGTCAATTTTGCCGCCAAGAGCGGTCCGGCGGTTTCCCCTTCGTGTACCCTTGCCGCTTCTTTTGTTGCAACGGAGGCTGTAAAAATTCTGACGGGAAAAGGTGAGGTGGAACCGGTGCCGGCCTATGTTCAGATGGACCTCCTCCTCGGGAAATTCCATAAGGGGAGGGTGCTATTCGGCGGGAGAAATCCGCTGCAACGACTGAAACGATGGATCATCCTCAAGAAGGTAAAATCAGCGCTGGCAAAGGGATGACGATTATGGATCTTCGCGAGATTCTGGAAGAGGCGGTTCGTGCGCCATCCGGCGATAATTGCCAGCCATGGCGTTTTGAAGTCACAGGGGATACTGTCCGGATAATTGATCTGCCCGGACGCGATACCTCGCTTTTCAACCACCGTCAGCGTGCCTCTCTGGTGGCCCATGGCGCCTTGCTTGAGAATCTGGCCATCGTGGCTTCAACCCGTGGCTATACCATCGACGTAACATTGTTTCCCGATGTTTCTGAACCGGAACTTGTTGCCACGGTTCTTTTCCGCCCCGGGGCCATCCAGGCCAACCCCCTGCACGATGCCGTCAAGGTCCGGTGCACCAACCGGAGGCGGTATGACGGTTCTCCTTTGACCGATGTCGAGCGCAGAGCCATTGCCTCTGCTTGCGAAGGGTATGACGGTCGCCTCATTTTGACGGGTAATGACGATGAGAAAGCATTTCTGGCCGGGATTGCCGCCCTTAACGATCGACTTGTTTTCGAAAACGAAAACCTCCACTCTTTCCTCTTCGACCATATTCGCTGGAGTGATGACGAAGCGCGCCAGACACGCGACGGTCTCGACATAAAGACACTCGATCTCGCCCCCCCTGATGCGCTGGCATTCCCGCTCCTGAAGCGCTGGCCCCTCGTAAGGTTCTTGAATTCTTTCGGCATCTCGCGGATTGTGGCCGGAAATGCCAGGAAGCTGGCCCTCTCTTCTTCTGCCCTTGGCCTTATTCTTATTCCGGGAGCCGGTGCGGCCGACTATGTCAATGCCGGTCGCATTCTTGAGCGGATATGGCTTGAGGCTGCCCGCATCGGGCTGAGTGTTCAGCTTACAACCGGTATCACTTTTCTTATGCAGAAAGTGCTTGAAGGTGATACTTCCGGCCTGACAGCACCTCATATTGAACTCATTTCGGAGGCACGCCGGAAGATTGCCGCCCGGTTCGGGGTGACGTCCGAAACCATCGCCATAATGTTCCGAATCGGGAAGAGCCTTCCCCCAGGCGCCCGTTCTTTGCGTATTCCCGTTGCTGAACTTATAACCATCGAACAGTAGTTTCAGAACCCATCTTCCCGATTGGTCTAATCCGCCGCAAAGAAACACTCCCTTCGCGACCTGTGGTGTGGTACATTTCGCAGATTGACGTGGCCGCATCCGCATTCAATACGGATGACGTCCGGACTGCGTTCCTGTTTTCAAAGAGGTAAGCACGAACATAAATGACGGTCTTAGGAGCATATGCATGAAAATTGCAGTTGTCGGCGCGGGGGCGTTGGGACTCTATTACGGTGCGCTTTTGCAGCGTTCCGGCATGGAGGTCAGGTTTCTGCTCCGTCGGGATTTCGAAGCCATATCCGGAAACGGTCTCAAGGTGTTTTCCGTAAATGGCGATTTCTACCTGCCCCATGTTAAGGGTTACCGCGAACCGCAAGAGATCGGTCCCGTGGATCTGGTGCTTGTGGGGCTCAAATCCTTTGCCAACGACAGATTTGAAGACCTTGTCCGCCCCCTGCTGGGAGAGCGGACTCAGATCCTGACCCTGCAGAACGGTCTGGGGAACGAAGAAGCTTTGGCTGACCTCTTCGGCGCCGAGCGTATTATCGGCGGGGTAGCTTTTCTCTGTTCAAACCGTGGAGAACCGGGCGAGGTCCATCATCTTGGGGCGGGCCGGATTATTCTTGGCGAATATTTGCGTTGCGACAATGGGCGGGTTGAACAGCTATCGGACATGTTCCGGAAGGCCGGAGTGGATTGCCGGGCTATTGATGATTTAAAGCGGGCCCGTTGGGAAAAGCTGGTCTGGAACATACCGTTCAATGGACTGTGTGCACTTTTGCTCCAACCGGTCACATCGCTCCTTGCGCATGAAGCAACCAGGACCCTTGTACGGGAACTCATGCTGGAAGTAATAGCGGCCGCAAATGTCCAGGGACTTCTCAGTCCTATCCCCGAAAGTTTTGCTGACAGCATGCTCGAATTTACCGATGCGATGGGGGAGTATCGGCCGTCCATGCAGATCGACCGCGAAGAGGGGCGCCCCCTGGAGATTGGAGCAATTTTTACAACGCCTCTTGCTTACGGCATGCAGAAAGGTATCAATATGACGAGGGTCGGAATGCTGGAGACGTTGCTGAAGCAGGCAACCCTTTGAGTTACAGGTTCTGTTATGTTTGAGACGCAATATAACGATTGGCAGGGGCTGATGAAGTTGGCAGGCAGGTGATAGTGAAACAGGAAAGGGTTAGCCGGATAGCTAACCCCTTATTATTTCTGGTGGGCGATACTGGGTTCGAACCAGTGACCCCTGCCGTGTGAAGGCAGTGCTCTCCCGCTGAGCTAATCGCCCTGAAATGCAGGTGGTTTAAATAGCAAAACGAGCGTTCCCTGTCAAGGGTGGAATTTGCCGTGTCGGGGATGGGACATCATTGCCCGATTTCAGTGACAGTAAAAGGGTGTTATATTTTCATGAATACACCTTGACAGTTAATCAGCGCTGTTGTTATAGTTCTTCGCTACAGATTTTAACGGTACTAAAACAGGAGACGGTCTTGAGTCCTAAGCTGGTTACAGTTAAACATGATGATGTGATAGCTGTTGTTTCTCTTGCCAGACCGGAGTCGCGCAACGTATTGAATCGAGATCTGGTTTCCGGCCTGCTCTCTGTATTTGCCTCGCTTAAGGATGATGAGCGGGTAAAGGGTGTTGTGCTGACCGGAGAAGGGAAAAGCTTTTGCGCCGGGGCCGATATTTCCGAGATGGCGCGCATGACTCCTGCTGAAGCTGCTTCATTGGCGGAGTTGGGACAGAAGCTGATGTTTGCCGTCGAGAAGGTAGGGAAGCCTGTCGTGGCTGCCGTAAACGGTCATGCCCTCGGTGGCGGCCTTGAGCTGGCCTTGGCCTGTGACCTTATTGTTGCCGCTGAGTCGGCGGTCTTTGCTGCTCCGGAAATTCTTCTCGGCATTATGCCGGGATTTGGCGGTACTCAGCGCCTGCCGCGTCTCATCGGCAAGTCCCGGGCCAAAGAAATGATCTTTACCGGTGAGCAGGTTTCAGCTGGGAAAGCGTACGACCTTGGTCTCGTAAACAGGGTTTTCCCCGCAGACAAACTCCTGGACGAGGCCATCCAGATAGTCAAGACAATCTGCAATCGCGGAGTTCTTTCTTTGCGCGTGGCAAAAGAGATTATTGATGCCGGGTCCGGCATTGACCTCGCCACGGCCTGTCTCATGGAGCGGGATGCTTTTGCTCTTTGTTTCGCAACCCATGACCAGAAGGAAGGTATGAACGCATTCATCGAAAAGCGTAAACCCCGCTTTACGGGACGATAGGACATTGCGGACGATGAAGCTCGATCACGGGTGCATCCAGGTTTATACGGGCAACGGCAAGGGGAAGACTACGGCTGCCCTGGGCCTGGCATTCCGTGCCTTAGGACGGGGCCTGCGGGTCTTCATGGTGCAGTTTATGAAGGGTGGCGGTCCCTATGGAGAACATGCAGCTGCCGAGCGCTTCTCCTCTGACTTTACCATCGTCCAGACTGGAAGGCCCGGTTGGGTGAATCGCGAGAACCCCGACCCGGAAGATGTCCGTCTTGCCGGTGCGGCACTTGAAACCGCACGGGCGGCGTTAACCGGGGGCGAATATGATCTGGTCATCCTGGATGAAGTGAATGGCGCGGTTTCCTTCGGTCTGCTCAATGCCGAAGATGTCCTCGAACTGATGGCGCAAAAACCCAGCTGCGTTGAACTTGTTCTCACCGGCCGAAGCGCCGATGAGCGTATCATTGCTGCGGCCGATCTTGTGACGGAAATGCGAGAGATAAAACATTACTACCGTGCCGGTATCCCCGCGCGAGTCGGAATCGAAAAGTAAGGAGAGAGTCATGACTGAAAGAACACTGCGTATTCTTGTGGGTAAGCCGGGGCTCGACGGCCATGACCGGGGGGCCAAGATTATAGCTCGGGCTTTTCGCGATGCCGGCTTCGAGGTTATTTACACCGGGCTCCATCAGACGCCTGAGCAGATCGTTGCGGCAGCCATCCAGGAGGATGTCGATGCAGTCGGGCTGTCGATCCTCTCCGGTGCCCACAATGCGCTCTTGCCGCGGGTATGCCAGATTCTCAAGGAAAAGAATGCCGACGACATCGTCGTTTTTGGCGGCGGCGTCATTCCCGATGATGATATTCCCGGTCTGAAGGCAGCGGGCGTCAGTGAAGTTTTCACGCCGGGCACTTCCACTGAACAGATTGTCCTGTGGGTTCGGGAGAATGTTGCGCCGCGGGCGTAGTGGTTTCGTCATGCCTTACAAAAAACTGAGCATTGATGTTAAAAACCGTGTCGGCTATATCCTTATGGGGAGCGGCCAGCGTTTCAACAAGCTTAGCGTTACCATGTTGAAGGAGCTGAAACGGGCGGTTGCCGAGTTGTGTCAACATCCAGAAGTTGTCTGCATGGTCATTACCGGGTATCCGGGCGAGTCCTTTGCCGTCGGCGCCGATATCTCCCAAATGGCGGAGTTCGGTCCTGTTGACGGCTTTTCCTTTGCCGAGTTGGGGCAGTCACTGTTCGACGCCATAGAGTCGTGCCCGAAACCGGTCATTGGAGCCTTGAACGGCATTACCATGGGGGGAGGATGCGACCTTGCCCTTTCCTGTGATCTGCGGGTTGCGAGCGATGCACTTCTCATTGCCCATCCCGGCGCAAAACTGGGAATTATAACCGGTTTCTGCGGCACTCAGAAACTGCCGCGTTTGGTTCGAAGGAATTTTGCGCGGGAGATCTTCATGACCTCTGCTTCCTACGGAGCTGCCGATGCGCTTCGCATGGGGCTCATCGACCGGTTTTGCCCTGCCGACGAGTTCTGGGAGCGTGTAGTATCCCTTGCCGAGAGGATAGCTGCGGCGTCTCCGTCGGCCCTTGCCATGGCAAAGAAGGCCATTAATACTTCGGAAGATTGCGATCTGAAAACGGGCTGCGCCCTTGAAGCAGCATCCTATGCATATCTGTTCGCCACGTCGGCCGAACGCGGGCGAATGACTGATTTTCTGGAAGGAACGAAGAATGTCTTTGGCACAGAGAATACTTGACGGCGATCTGCGCGCTGCGGCCCGTCTGATGCGTGATCTGGACGATGGGTTGCGCAGTGCCGCCGGAGAGATGAAGCTCCTCTATCCCAACACGGGCCGTGCGTTCATTCTCGGCATCACCGGCCCTCCGGGAGCCGGTAAATCTACCCTGGTTGACCAGCTTACCGCTGCCTACCGCCGGCAGGGGAAGAGGGTGGGGGTTGTGGCCATAGATCCCACAAGCCCCTTCACCGGGGGGGCAATCCTTGGCGACCGGATCAGGATGAACCGCCATGCGGAGGACCCGGGCGTATTTATCCGGAGCCTTGCCACCAGGGGCCACATGGGGGGACTTTCCCGTTCCACCGGCGACGTGGTCAACGTCATGGATGCCATGGGCATGGATGTCGTTATCATCGAGACTGTTGGCGTCGGTCAGGATGAAATCGACATAGTACGAATGGCCCATACGACGGTAGTTGTTTCCGTGCCGGGTCTGGGGGATGATATCCAGGCCATAAAAGCCGGAATTCTTGAGATTGGTGATTTGTTCGTGGTCAACAAGGCCGATCGGGATGGGGCCGACCGCACTGCCCGTGAGCTTGCGGCAATGCTGGAGATGAAACAGATAAAAGCCGGCGAGTGGCAGCCCAAAGTGCTTCTTACCGAGGCCAGCCGCAACCGGGGGCTTGATGAGATGGTGGCCGAGATTGAGGCCCACCGCTCTTATCTCGTTGATTCGGGAGCGCTTGAGCTCCTTATGAAGGAACGGTGTGCGCAGCAGTTCATTGATTTGCTGCGGGAGAGGCTGTTTACCGAAGTCTACGGGCATATCCGCATAAACGGGCGCTTCAGGGAGATTGTCGACGAAATGTCGGCTCGTCGCACCGATCCGTACAGCGCTGTGGAAACGGTGATCGCAGAACGTTTTGCCGGAGCTCAGACTACCAGTTCTTGACCGTATCAACGAATAGTGCTACGTTCTAATTAACTTACACATGGGGCCTTGGCCCCATTACTTTTGTCCGCAGGACCGGTAGAGTATGATTCGCAAGCTGGCATATATCTTCGCACTCATCATCTTCAGCGCAATAGTTATCAACAAGCCCGGATCAACTGCTGATCCGGGGGCTTCTCCCGCAGACGGCGCCAAGGAAGATCTTTCCCGGATCGATTATCCCAGCCTCCGTCAGATTGCCTGGGAACCCCACTTCATTAAGCCCCATGAGAGTCTTGAGTCTCTTTTCGGCAACGATTGGGTTACTGTTGCCCGTTTCAACAGGATCGACAGACGCCACACCTATCCGGGCATGACCATCAAGGTGCCCGTGAATATGGCCGAAGCGCGCAAATATACGCCGTTGCCGCTGGAGTATGCACCGGCAAAGCGCTACAGCCGCTATATCCTCATCAGCCTCACCGAGCAGTGGATTGGGGCTTACGAGAACGGGAAGCTCAAGTTCTCCATGCCCGCGGCCACCGGAAAGACGGGGCATGAGACTCCAACGGGGCTTTTCCGGATCGATGCCCGCCACCGTACCCATACATCGTCCCTGTATCAGACCGACGACATGTCGGCGCAGTACCCCATGGATTTCGCCATGCGTTTCCATATTGGCTCTGATAACGTGTCTTACTGGATCCATGCCCGGGATCTTCCGGGCAAGCCTGCTTCTCACGGTTGCGTCGGGCTGTTTGATGAGACGATGCAGAACCGCATGTACGGCATTCCTGCGAAGCCGGTCCTGTTTGATTCGAAAAAGCTGTATGACTGGGCAGTCGGTGAGTCGGAATATGGCGAGGACAGCGGCGACCTGGAACTGCTCGAAAGCGGCCCGATGGTGGAAGTGGCCGGTGCAAATCCGGTTTACTACACGGCTTCTCTCAAACCGCCCACAGCGGCATCACGCTAATCCTTCTACTTTACTTTTACCGCTGATGCGGCACACTTTCTACCATGGACGTCATCACTACCCACGTGAATGCCGATTTCGATTGCCTCGGGGCCATGGTTGCCGCCAAGAAGCTCTATCCCGATGCATTGATGGTTTTCCCCGGGTCCCAGGAAAAGAGCATCAGGGATTTCTTCCTCAAGACCACCGGCTACATGCCTGCCTTAACCCGCCTGAAGGACATTGACCTTTCCCGGATATCACGCCTT
Source organism: Geobacter benzoatilyticus (assembly GCF_017338855.1). Classification (NCBI taxonomy): domain Bacteria; kingdom Pseudomonadati; phylum Thermodesulfobacteriota; class Desulfuromonadia; order Geobacterales; family Geobacteraceae; genus Geobacter; species Geobacter benzoatilyticus. Next base: position 2,991,291 of record NZ_CP071382.1, on the reverse strand, counting down.
ATCCTTGTGGACTGCCGCCACTCGTCGCGCATCGGTCGCCTGGCTGAAGTATTGAAGCGTCCGGATGTAGAGGTGCATATCTACGATCATCATCCGGAGTCAGCGGGGGATATCTCCCGAAGTGGCGGAGAGATCCGCGAATGTGGCTCTACTACCGCCATTCTGGCCAAAATTCTCATGGAGCGGGGAATCGGGGTGAACCCGGTCGAGGCCACCACGATGATGCTCGGCATCTATGAGGATACCGGAAATCTTACCTTCCCTTCCACTACCACCGATGATTATGCCGCAGCTTCGTGGCTTCTCTCCAACGGGGCAAATCTAAATGTCGTCTCCGAGTTTGTCTCCCAGGAACTGACGGCAGAACAAGTGTCGCTCCTCAACGACCTGCTGCAGTCACTGCAAACGGTAAGCGTTAACGGAGTCGATATATCCATTGCCCACGCTTCGCTAGATTACTATGTGGGGGATATTGCGGTTCTGGCCCACATGCTGCGGGACATGGAAAACCTGGAGGCGCTTTTCATAGTCGTCGGCATGGGGGAGCGTGTCTATATTGTTGCCAGGAGCCGAATTCCAGAGGTTGACGTCGGGGCAATCCTTCGCGAAATCGGGGGTGGAGGCCATGCCACCGCTGCTTCTGCAACGGTACGAGATCAAACGGTAATCCAGGTTATGGGGAGGTTACAGCAGCTTTTCCCCGATAGGATAAATCCGAAACGCACTGCAAGCGATCTCATGTCGTCGCCGGTGAAGACGTTGTCGGCGGGGACGACCATTGCCGAAGCCCGCGAGCTCCTGACCCGCTACAATGTGAATTCAATGCCGGTGATGGATGAGAGGATGATGATCGGGATCATCTCGCTCAGAATTGTGGAGAAGGCTTTGTATCATGGGCTCGGCTCCCTGCGGGTTGATGAATACATGCATACGGAGTTCATGCGGGCGGAACCCGATACTCCACTGAACGTTATCCAGAATTACATCGTTGGGCAACATCGCCGGCTTGTGCCGGTTTTTTCGGGGCAGGAACTTGTCGGTGTCATTACGCGGACCGATCTGTTGCGGTACATGTATGCGGGCCCTCAAGGAGGCTCCGAAGCTGTCTACGACCTCGGCCGCGAGACTCCGCCGGTGCGCCGCCGCGAGGTGGTTCACCTGATGAACAAGCATCTGTCGCGCCGCGTGGTGGATATTCTCCGTGATCTGGGAAGGGTAGGGGATGAACTTGAGCTTCCGGTCTATGCCATAGGAGGTTTTGCTCGGGATCTTCTTCTTGGTGGTAAAAACGACGACATCGATATATCGGTGGAGGGTGACGGCATACTGTTCGCCGAAACTTTCGCCAATCGTCACGGTTGCCGCATAAAAAGTCACGCCAAATTCGGCACGGCCGTCATTGTTTTCCCTGATAAAGCCAAAATTGATGTGGCGAGCACCCGTCTTGAATACTACGAAACCCCCGGCGCCCTGCCCACCGTGGAGCGTTCTTCGCTCAAGATGGATCTCTACCGGCGCGATTTTACCGTCAATACCCTGGCTGTGCGGCTCAATCCGCAAAATTTCGGGCTTCTCATCGACTATTTCGGTGCTTGCCGCGATCTGAAGGACAAGACAATCCGGGTCCTGCACAATCTCTCCTTTGTGGAAGATCCAACGAGGGTATTCCGGGCGGTACGCTTCGAACAGCGCCTTAATTTTCAGATTGCTCGGCATACGGAAAACCTGATCCGGAATGCCGTCAAAATGGGGTTTCTCGACAAACTCGGCGGAAGGCGCCTCCTTAACGAACTTATCATAATTCTCCGGGAGCGTGAGCCGGTCAGGGCTATTTTGAGGATGGAGAGCCTAGGATTACTTCGTTTCATACATCCGGACCTGGTGCTTGATTCTGAAAACATCAGGATTCTGGACGAGGTGAAAAAAGTTGTAACCTGGTTTGAACTCCTCTATCAGCAGGATAACGTCGAAACCTGGGTAGTCTATTTCCTTGCCCTGACGTCACTTGTCAGCGACGATTCCTTCTGGGAAACTTGTACGCGGCTCTCGGTCTCGGAGCATTACCGGGAGAGGCTGATCGATATGCGGGTCCATGGAGAACAGGTTCTGAAAGTGATGGAACAAAAAGCTGCCAGGGAAAATACGGTAAGGCGCAGCGATATCTTTTTCTGGCTACGCAGCCTATCCCTGGAAGTCCTGCTTTATATCATGGCCAAAACCCGTCGCGAAGACGTCAGGAAGTTCATATCCCTTTACGTGACACAACTTAGAGGTGTCTCCTGCTCTGTGACCGGAGACGATCTCAAATCCATGGGGCTCCCTCCGGGTCCCCGCTACCGGGAAGTTCTCGACGTAGTACTTAAAGCTCGACTTAACGGTGAAGTATCGACTCATGCGGACGAATTGCTGCTTGCCCGGCAAGAGCTCGCCAGGAAGTAGCTTAACCTTGCCGAACATGCTGCCTGGTACGGAATTTTGACACGACAAAATGTGTTACTTCCGCAATTTTTATAAACACAATCCGTCATCCTACGGTGACATGTCCAAGCACGATATTTTAAAATGAAGCAACTACGGTATGTTATGACTTTTATTTTTACCTGTTGATGCCGGACCGGTTTTTGCTTATATTCTATCCGATCGTTATTTTGACAAAGGGGTCGACAATGAAGACAGCGCAGCGCAGAATTCTGGTTGGAATCACCCTTATTCTTATTACGGTCTGGTGTACTCCGTGTATGGCGGATGATACGTTTGAAGGCGTTTTCCGCGATGCCTTCTACGGGGGATTGGTTGGCGGACTGGTTGGAGCGGCACTTCTTGTCTTTACCGACAAGCCCGGTGATCACCTTGACTATATAGGTTATGGAGCCGCAGGCGGTGTTCTTGCCGGGACGGCATATGGTGTGGCCAGAACCTCAAGGGCTTTTGCCGAAGTGCAGGACGGAAAGGTGCAGCTTGCTGTACCGACTATTATTCCTGAATATGTTCCTGCCGGTCTGAAGGGAGAAAGAGAGGTTATCCTGACAGCAGAGGTTATTCGCGGTAAATTCTAGCTGTTGTTTACTTTGTTTATAAAAAAGGGGGGTGGTCGCTGGCCACTCCCCTTTTTTGCTGTCAGGCCGAGTACGGCCTTGATGATTCTACTCCGCTTGGGTCAGCGGGTTCCAATTCCGATCTCACGCAGCATGATTTTTGTGGTCGGTTCAGTGGCGAGGCGGCTGGCCAGTGCTTCAACGATAGCATGTTGGTCTGAAGATTCCACCTTTGGGAAGACACCGAGCAGCGGCACCCCTGACAACGTGTCCATAAGGTGCGGCACATAACTCTCCGACGGACCGGGCTGGACGGGGAAGGAGTTGATGATTGTGCCACGTACATCGATACCGAGTTGCTTGGCAGCAAAACAGGTAAGCACCGTATGGTTGATTGTTCCGAGATTCGGGCGTGCAACCACCAGAAGCGGAATCTTCATGGCAAGCACCAGATCTGCCACCATGAGTCCCCCCGAAAGGGGAACCATAAGGCCTCCGGCCCCCTCGACCAGCACGAAGTCATGGTTTGACAGAAGGTTCTCAAACGCTTCAGTGATGACCTGGAAGCTTATACGGACGTTTTCCCTTTCAGCGGCAACCGAAGGGGCAATTGGTTCACGAAGCCGGTAGGGAACACTGTCTTCTTCGATGTTCACTCCGGCTGCCCGGGCGAGCAGTTCGGCATCCTCCGATACCAGGGTGCCGTCACGTTCGACGCAACCGCTGGTTACCGGCTTCATGATCCCTACATTTACACCTTGATTGCGCAGCACACGTGCCAGAGTCGCGGTGACTATAGTTTTACCCACATTGGTATCGGTGCCTGTTATAAAAATCGCTCTAGTCACAGCAGCCTCTTACGGACAGTTCCAGGTCTTGCAGCATTTTCCAATCCTCTTCGGCCGGGCGGCCTGTAGTGGTCAGATAGTTACCTATCATAGTTCCGCTTGCTCCTGCAAAAAAAATCCACGATTGCAAATCCCGCAGATTACGCTCACGCCCTCCGCAAATGGCAATTTTCTTGGCCGGCAGAATGAGCCTGAACAGAGCTATGGTTTTCAGGCATTCAAGGGGAGCGATCAAGTCAGAGTCGGCAAGACGGGTTCCCGCTATGGGGTTGAGAAAATTTATGGGGACCGAGTCAACGTCCAGTTCCCGCAGAGTCATTGCAAGTTCGATCCGCTGTTCAACAGTCTCTCCCAGACCGAATATTCCTCCGCAACAGACGGTGAGCCCCGCCCGTTTTGCAACCCGCACCGTTTCGACATCATCTTCATAGTCATGGGTAGTGCAGATCTCCGGAAAAAAGCTTCGCGCTGTTTCAAGATTGTGGTGATACGTTTCTGCACCGGCTTCCTTTAAGGCGACAGCCGTCTCGAAATCAATAATTCCAAGTGAGCATGAAGGGGCTATGGAGGTAGTTTCCCTGATCCTGCGCAATGCGCGGCAGATCCGGTCAAGTTCTTCGCCTTTATTGATTGTGGTGCCGCTTGTGATAATTCCGTAGCAGTGGGATCCGTTGGCTTCGGCATCTTTAGCGCAGGCAACAATCTGCTCCTCATCCACGAGCGGGTAGACGGGAGCATTGGTTGAGTGGTGGGCCGACTGGGCGCAGAAGGCACAGTTTTCCGGGCAGCGTCCTGATTTTGCATTGATGATGGAGCATAAATCTATTCCATTGCCGAGAAAGTGCTCCTTGATGCGGCTTGCAGCCAGAAAAAGAGCAAATAAATCGGTTCCTGAGGAAATGGAGAGGGCAATGGCCTCATCTTCGGAAAGCCTCTCTCCGTTAATTATCCTGTTTGTCAGAGTTTCGATGTTTGAATTCATTAAAGCTATCCTCCTGAGTTTGAAGTATCACAGCAGCTTGATACTTGTCAACCATGCGTTGCGTATCGGTTAACAGGCGGCGTGGGAATTTGCCGAAACCATGAAAACAACAAAATATATGCTTGCAATTTGGCTGTGCCTCTGGTAGTAGGATAGAAGTTTCCGTTCACGCGAAGTGAGCTCCTCCAGCTCACTTTTTTTATTTTGTGAGGTTTGTTGAAGAATGGCTATGGACGAAGTTGTCGACAGGGTTTCCGCATTGGCGGAAAATCTTCTTACCCCCCAGGGGATGGAACTTGTTGACATTGAATATAAAAGAGAGGGCCGTCACATGGTCCTTCGGCTTTTTGTCGACAGGGACGGTGGCATAACTCTGGACGATTGTGCTCTTGTGAGTCGTGAATTATCCGAGATTCTCGATGTGGAGGATTTTATCAGCGAGAACTATACCCTTGAGGTATCGTCTCCCGGATTGAATCGTCCCCTCAAAAAGGAATCAGACTACGAGCGTTACCGGGGACGGCTTGTTAAGGTCAAGACCTTCGAGCTTGTTGCAGATGAGGCCGGGAATCCGCGCAAGACTTTTCTCGGCGACCTGGGTGGGCTTGTGGATGGAGTGGTGATTCTGAATCTTCGCGAGGGGCAAATCGCACGGATTCCCTTTGACAAAATTGCCAAAGCCAATCTTGAATTTGAATTCTAAAACACATAGTACTGTAGTACCAAGGAGAGACGGACGTGGAAACGACCTTCAACCTGAAGCACATTATTGACCAGATCGTTAAGGAAAAGGGAATAGACCGTGATGTTGTCGTCGAGGCCCTTGAGCAGGCAGTGCTGTCTGCTGCGAACAAGAAATATCGCAATACTCGCGACCTGGAGGCCCATTACAATACTGAGGTCGGGGAAGTTGAGCTTTTCGAGTTCGTAACGGTCGTTGATGAGGTAATGGACTCATACAAGGAAATAGACCTTGAAGAAGCCCGTGAAATTGACCCTGACGTCGAGGTCGGCGACTCCCTGGGAATGAAGATGGACGCAAGCGGATTCACGCGAATTGCGGCCCAGACGGCAAAGCAGGTCATTATCCAGAAAGTCAGGGAGGCTGAACGGGAAACCATCTTCAATGAATTCAAGGACCGGATCGGCGAACTGATAAACGGTGTTGTGCGCCGTTTTGAGAAGGGCGACCTCGTTGTTGACCTGGGGCGGGCCGAGGCGCTCCTGTCCAATAAGGAACAGGCTCCGCGTGAGGTTTATCGCCAGGGCGACCGTATCAAGGCGCTCATCATGGATATCAGGATGACTCCCAAGGGTCCGCAGATTATGCTCTCCCGGACACACCCGACGGTACTCGCCAAACTTTTTGAGGCAGAAGTCCCTGAAATTTCCGAGGGAATTGTAGAGATAAAGTCTGTAGTGCGTGAGCCGGGTAGCCGGGCGAAAATTGCGGTCTACTCCCATGATTCTGACGTTGATCCAGTTGGAGCCTGCGTAGGGATGCGTGGTTCACGGGTACAAAACGTCGTGTCCGAACTGCGTGGAGAGAAAATCGATATTATTCCCTGGTCTGAGGATCCGGCCCGTTTTGCGTGCAACGCTCTTCAACCAGCAGCGGTTTCCAAGGTTTATATCGATGAGGATGGCAGGGCACTGGAAATCATCGTTGCCGATGACCAGCTTTCACTTGCCATCGGCAAAAAAGGGCAGAATGTCAGGCTTGCCGCAAAGCTCACCGGTTGGCGGATTGACATAAAAAGTGAAACCCGTGCCGCCGAGGCAGAGCTCCTTGAATTTTCCTCCTATGATGGCGCCGCTGAAGAGATAACTGAGGAGCCGGCCGAAGAGACTGCTGCGGATTCTGTGGAGCAGGGCGAAGAGTAGGAGTTCATGGCACGGAGCGAGCCCCAGAGAACCTGTATCGGCTGCCGTCAGGAGAAGGGAAAGGGAGAGCTTCTCCGTTATGTTCTTGACCCGGAAGGGACGGTGGTCCCTGACCTGCTGGAAAAGTTGCCGGGGCGGGGGGCTTATACCTGCTTCAGCCGCAGTTGTGTAGAGAAGGCCGCTTCACGGAAGCAGTTTGCCAGAACCTTCAAGAATGAAGTGAAAGGCGCGGCGCCAAGGGAGCTTGTGGACAAGATTGTCGCCAGGCTCGAAGATCGCATTGCCTCATACCTTGCCTTGGCTAACAAGGCGGGGAAGATTGTCTCCGGCAGCGACATGGTGATTGAATCGATTCGCAAGGGAAAAAAGATCGGCCTTGCAATTCTGGCAGATGACGTCTCCTCTGAAATCGGCGAGAAAGTGGCAAATTTAGCTATGCGGGAAGGGATTCCCTGCTTTCGGATCCTCGACAAGGACCGGATTGGCGGGCTTCTGGGTAAGGGACTGCGTAGCGTGGTGGCAATTGAGGCAGGAGGGTTTGTCGACCCGCTTGTAAAAGAGTTGCAGAAATACGGAAATTTCCTTGATGGGGGTGCGGTTGATGAGCAAGACCCACGTGTATGAACTTGCTAAAAAGATGGGTATTGAGAATAAGGAGCTGATTGCTCGGCTCAAGAGCGTCGGTATAGAGGTTAAGAGCCACCTGTCGGTTCTCGAAGAGGAGGACGTACAGAAGGTTTCAGCTCCTTCCGAACCGCCCAAGGGAATCCAGCCCCAGCAGGACGAAGTACGGGTGACAACGACTGTTATCCGGCGTCGGCCGAAAGCGGTTACGCAGACTGCCGAGGTGATTGAGTCTGTAGCGGCGGAAGTTCCCGAGCCTGCTCCCGCTACTCCTGTTGAAGTTGTACCGGAACCTCCGGTGGTGGAAGAAGTTCCCGAGAAGCCTGAAGCGCCGCCCGTAGAACCCGTTCAGCCTGAAGCGGTGGCCGCGACTGAGGAACCTAAGGTGGAACAACCTAAGGCTGAAGAGCCCGAGCCGCCTGCGGTGCAAGAGGTGCGTAAACCGGCTTCAACCGAAGCGGATAAGCCTACGATGAACCGCGCCAGAATACTGGGCCGCGTTGAGCTTCCCGGTCTCAAGCCGGCTCCCCGGCCGGTCGAGAAGCGTGAAGTGGTTATTCCCCCGAAGAAAAAAGTTGAAGAGAGAGTCGTTACTCCGCCACCTGCTGCTCCTGCGGTTGATGACCGCAAGAAGAAGGCTAAGGTGTTCGCTGAGCCCGCAACCTCGACAGGAGGCGCCCCCGGCGCCAAGAAAAGCCCTGCCGGCGGAAAGAAGAAAGAAGCTTATAAAAAAGCCGAACTTCTTGAGAAGCGTGAGCGGATATTCGAACCCGGTCCCAAATCCGGCAAAGGTAAGCGCCGTGAGCGTGAGACGGTTTCTTCCGGCCGCAAGACCGAGATTACAGTTCCAAAGGCTATCAAGCGGATCATCAAGATATCCGAGTCGATTACTGTTGGTGAGCTTGCCAAGCGAATTGGCGTGAAGGCCACGGACCTTATTCGCGTTCTCATGAAGATGGGAATGATGGTTACCATAAACCATCCTCTTGACGTGGATACCGCTACGTTGCTTGCCGCCGAGTTCAGCTACGAGATCGAGAATGTTGCCATTGATATGGACGAAGTTCTCGAATCTACTCCCGATGAGCCGGAGAGCCTCAAAAAACGTCCGTCAGTTGTTACCATCATGGGCCACGTTGACCACGGGAAGACGTCCCTCCTCGATGCAATCCGGGAAACCAACGTCATTGCCGGAGAGGCCGGGGGTATTACCCAGCACATCGGTGCCTATGCAGTTGAACTAAACGGTCGCAAAATTACCTTCCTTGACACACCTGGTCACGAGGCGTTTACCGCCATGCGTGCCCGTGGTGCCAAGGTGACTGATATAGTTATCCTCGTTGTTGCGGCCGATGACGGCGTCATGCCCCAGACTCGTGAAGCCATAAACCACTCAAAGGCGGCCGGCGTCCCGATTATTGTCGCCATTAACAAGATTGACAAACCTGAAGCCAAACCGGAACGCGTTAAACAGGAACTCATGGAGTTCGGCCTTGTTTCCGAAGAATGGGGAGGAGACACTATCTTTGTTGAAGTTTCAGCAAAGAAGAGAGTCAATCTGCCCGATCTGCTGGAGATGATACTCCTTCAGGCGGATGTAATGGACCTGAAAGCAAATCCGGACAAGGAAGCCCGCGGCACCATCGTTGAAGCGAAACTCGACCGTGGTCGCGGACCGGTTGCCACGGTACTGGTTCAGGAAGGTACCCTCAAGATCGGCGACTACTTTGTTGCCGGCGTGCACTTCGGCAGGGTTCGTGCGATGCTGAACGATCGCGGCGACAAGGTGCTTGCAGCCGGCCCCTCCATGCCGGTTGAAGTTATCGGTTTCACGGGCGTTCCCGATGCCGGTGACGTTTTCATCAGCCTTCCCGACGAGAAGAAGGCGAAGGAAATTGCTTCTTATCGCCAACAGAAGCTTCGTGAGACTGAGCTTGCCAAACACAGCAAGATGTCGCTGGAGCAGCTTTATGACAAGATTCAGAAAGGCGAGGTCAAAGACCTCAACGCCATTGTCAAGGCCGACGTTCAGGGCTCCGTCGAAGCTGTTTCCGAATCCCTGCGCAAGCTTTCGACCGATGCGGTGCGTCTCAATGTAATCCACTCATCAGTCGGTGCAATCACCGAAACCGACGTGAACCTGGCTTCCGCTTCCAATGCCATTATCCTTGGCTTCAACGTTCGTCCGGAGCCCAAGGCATCAGCACTGGCCGATAAGGAAGGTGTGGATCTTCGTCTGTACAACATTATCTACGATGCTGTTGAAGATATTAAGAAAGCTATGGAAGGCTTGCTGGAGCCGACTCTCCGCGAGAAATATCTTGGCCGTGCAGAGGTCAGGGAAGTCTTCTCGGTGCCGAAAATCGGTAACGTTGCCGGCTGTTATGTGCTTGACGGCAAGATGATCCGTAATGCTTCGGTTCGTCTCCTGCGCGATAACGTTGTTGTCTACGAAGGTAAGATGTCTTCGCTTCGCCGCTTCAAGGATGATGTGAAAGAAGTTGCCACTTCTTACGAATGCGGTATCGGCCTTGAAAATTACAACGATATCAAGGTCGGCGATATCATTGAGGACTTCGAGATAGAAAAAATTGCGGCAAAACTTTAGGTTCTGCTGAACTGCAGCCGTACCTTGAGGATCTAATGTACAAGCGTTCCGATAAAGTTTCAGAAGCTATTCACGAACTGGTGTCCAGCCTTATTGTCAAGGGACTTAAGGATCCCCGCATCGGCTTTATGACCATAACCGGCGTCAAGGTCACCGACGATATACGTCATGCGACCATTTTTTACACGGTTATGGGGGGCGAAGATGAAAGAAAGGCAACGGCTCAGGGGCTGAACAGCGCTGTCGGCTTCATACGCAAGGAAGTCGGCAAAGAGCTCCGACTAAGGTTTGCCCCGGAGATCATCTTCAAATACGATGATTCCATTGAATACGGCAATCGTATCGACAAGCTTCTCAAAGAAATTTCAATTGGGGAAGGTGACAATGATTGAGGGTATCATCGAGGAGATTCGCACTAACGGAACCTTCCTGGTTACTACCCATGAAAACCCCGACGGTGATGCCGTCGGGTCCTCGCTTGCCCTTGCCGGGTATCTCAGGAAATTGGGCAAGGATGTGACGATTCATTTTTGCGATCCGGTCCCTGACCTGTACACCTTCCTGCCCATGTCCGATGAAGTAGTGCAGGACATTCCCGATAATGATTTCGATGTCTGTTTTGTTCTGGATGTGGGTGAGTTTCGCCGGGCCGGCAAAGAGATTGGAAATTGCCGCCGAATCAAGAAGTTCATCAACATAGACCATCATTTGACGTCTGATTATTTCGGCTGCATCAATTATATTGATCCCAAGGCTGCGGCCACTGGCGTTCTCATACACCGCATCATAAAGGGTGCAGGCGATGCCGTCGATTACGACACTGCTCTCTGCATTTATACGGCTATTATTACCGACACCGGATCTTTCCGTTATTCCAATGCAAATCCGGAGGCGTTCGCCATCGCGGGAGAACTGGTCTCCACCGGAATCAACACATGGAATATTGCCGAGAAGCTCTACGAGAGCCAACCGCGGCAACGTCTGGAACTTCTCGCCCTTGCCCTGTCCACAATGACGGTTTCGGCGCGCGGCGATTACGCCTCAATTACAGTAACTCTTGACATGTATGAAAAGACCGGAGCCTCAGCCGAATTGACAGATGGCTTCGTAAATTATCCTCGCTCGATTCGTGGAGTTGAAGTTTCCGTTTTTTTCCGCGAGATTAACCCCGGGCTCTTCAAGATCGGTTTCCGCTCAAAGGGCAAAATCGACGTGTCGAGCATAGCCGCCGCTTTCGGCGGTGGCGGCCATCGCAACGCCGCAGGCGCAACCATGAGCGGTTCACTTGATGAAATCAAGGGCAAACTGTTCTCCCACCTGGAAGAGACTCTCTGATCTGTGATGGATGGATTCATAGTTATTGACAAGCCTGCCGGCTTGACCTCCCACGACATAGTAGCGCGCGTCAGACGTATTCTCGGCCTGAAAAAAGTTGGCCATACCGGCACCCTTGACCCTTTCGCCACTGGTGTGTTGCCGGTTGCTGTCGGCGAGGGAACCAAGGCGATACCGTACCTTGACGAGTCGGTGAAGGTTTATCGGGCTACGATGGTGATCGGTTCTGCTACCGATACCCAGGATTGTACCGGCAGGGTCGAGCGGGAAGGGGACTGGTCTCATCTTCTGCCGGAAACAGTTACCGATGTCATCGGGGCTTTTGTCGGCCGAATCAAGCAGGTTCCTCCCATGTACTCTGCCGTCAAGCAGGGGGGGGTTCCGTTGTATCGTCTTGCTCGAAAGGGGTGCGAGGTGGAGCGGGAACCTCGGGACGTCGAGATCAATTCAATCAGGATTGAACACATGAGTCTGCCCCTGATTGAGTTCACGGTTTCCTGCTCTCGTGGCACCTATGTGCGAACCTTGGCCCATGACATAGGGGCGCGCCTCGGTTGCGGCGCCCATCTCAAGGAATTGCGCAGAATGCGGAGCGGCCCGTTTGACCTCCTCGGAGCCATCACCCTTGATGACTTGATTCGGCTCAAGGATTCGGGGGAAATAAATTCCTGTTTCATTGCGCCCAATGCAGCACTTGGTCATCTTTTGGAGATAGAGCTTTCAGAGGAAGATGCCCGTAAAGTGTATTGCGGCGTCTCACCTTCGTGCCATGACGCATATGTGCCCCAGGAGGACGGGGCAAGGGTACGGTTGGTTCATAATGGCAAGCTTCTCGCTGTTGCGGAAATCCGGGCGGATAAACTGGGGCAGGGGAACAAAAGCCTAAGGCTTATAAGGGTTTTTAACTAGGTTTGGCTTTACAGTGGCGGTTTGTTGTGGTATTAGTGTTTCTTGCGTTTTTTTGAAGCATATCAAAAACGATCAATGATCGGAACTCACATGAAATGAAGGGAGGTGTACGAGAGTGCTGGTAACGGACAAGAAGAAAGAGATCATTACTTCGTTCAAGCGTCACGACAGTGATACGGGGTCTCCGGAGGTGCAGGTTGCGATCCTCACCGAGCGGATCACCTATCTGACGGAGCACTTCAAGGTTCATAAAAAGGACCACCACAGCCGGCGCGGTCTCCTGAAGATCGTCGGCCAGAGAAGGAGACTCCTCGATTACCTCAAGAAGAAGGATGTTGAGAGGTATCGGGCAATAATCGAGAAGCTCGGCATACGGCGTTAAGAAGAGGCAGTATACTCCGTTAGGGGTATATTGCCTTTCCTTTTTCAATGATGTTTTGCGTTGTGGATGTAAATTGATACCAGTAGACGATGGGCTTAACGGCCCATTTGTTTTGTCAGGGTGTTGGGGGCGTGGATCGAGGAACCAAGCATGCTTGGTTTTTTTATCGACGGCCCCAACGCACCAAGTAAAGGCTAAGGAGGCCATATAGTATGAAAGAGCAGAAGGTAACAGTAGATTTTGGCGGCAGGACCATTACCATTGCGACCGGCAAGATGGCTAAGCAGGCAAGTGGAGCCGTCATGGTAAGTTGCGGCGACACCATGGTTCTTGTTACGGCTGTTGCGCTGAAATCTGCCAAGGAAGGGCAGGATTTCTTCCCTCTCACCGTCAACTACCAGGAGAAGGCCTATGCCGGCGGAAAGATTCCCGGCGGCTTCTTCAAAAGGGAAGGGCGCCCCACGGAAAATGAGACTCTTACGTGCCGTTTCATTGACCGTCCCATCCGCCCCCTATTCCCCGAAAATTTCCTTAACGACACCCAGATCATGGCGACTGTTGTTTCTGCCGATCAGGACAATGATCCCGGCATTCTTGCCATGATTGGCGCTTCTGCCGCACTCGAAGTTTCCGATATTCCTTTCTTCGGTCCCATTGCCGGCGTCAAGGTCGGCCGGGTTGACGGTAAATTCGTCTGCAACCCGACTGCCGAGCAGTTGGAAGCCAGTGACCTGGAAGTTGTTGTCGCAGCAAGCCGCGATGCCGTTATCATGGTTGAGGGGGGAGCCGCCGAGATTTCAGAGGCCGATCTGCTTGAAGCGATCTTCTTCGGTCATTCATCGGTGCAGCCAATCATTGATGCCCAGATTGAACTGCGCAAACTTGCCGGTGTTCCGAAGCGCGTAATCGATACGCCGGTTGTTGATGAGGCTTTGAAGGCGAAAGTTACCGAGCTTGCCCGCGCCCAGATGGATGAGGCGGTTAAAATCCGTTCGAAGCAGGAACGTCATAATCGTATCGACGCCATCGTTGATGAGACACTTGCTGCCCTCGAAGCCGACTTCCCCGGCCGAGCCGCTGAAATCAAGGATTTCCTCGAAGGGTTCGAGTACGAACTGGTGCGTGAGCATATTCTGAAGGATGGCGAGAGGATCGATGGCCGCGATACCAGAACCATCAGGCCCATCACCTCCGAGGTCGGTATTCTCCCCCGCGTTCACGGTTCGGCACTCTTTACCCGTGGCGAAACCCAGGCTCTCGTTGCTGCCACACTCGGAACTTCCAGTGACGAGCAACGTATTGATTCCCTCTACGGAGAAAGCCGGAAGCGCTTCATGCTCCACTATAACTTCCCTCCGTTCTCCGTGGGTGAAACGAGTTTCCGCCTTGCTCCGGGCCGGCGTGAAATCGGCCATGGGTATCTTGCCGAGCGGGCCCTTGAGCGTGTTCTGCCCAAGCATGATGATTTCCCCTACACCATCCGGATTGTGTCGGATATCCTGGAAAGCAATGGTTCATCCTCCATGGCTTCTGTCTGTGGCGGCGCCCTTTCAATGATGGATGCCGGTGTTCCCATTACCGCTCCGGTGGCCGGCATTGCCATGGGTCTCATCAAGGAGGGGGACGATGTAGCAATCCTTTCCGACATCCTCGGCGATGAAGACCACCTGGGAGATATGGACTTTAAGGTGGCGGGGACCGCAAATGGCGTGACAGCCATCCAGATGGATATAAAAATCACCGGTGTAACCCGCGAGATTATGGGACAGGCTCTCGATCAGGCAAAAGAGGGACGCCTCCATATTCTCGGCAAAATGGCCGATGCCCTTACGGCTCCGCGTTCCGACATGTCGCCCTACGCTCCGCGCATTACCACTATCTGGGTCAAGACCGACAAGATCCGCGACGTCATAGGTTCCGGTGGCAAGAATATCAGAGGCATTACCGAGTCCACCGGTGTCTCGATCGATATTGAGGATACAGGCAAGATCAACATTGCGAGCACTAACAAAGAAGCTTGCGACAAGGCGATCAAGATGATCCGCGATCTTACGGCGGAAGCGGAAGAAGGCAAGCTCTACATGGGCACTGTTCGCAAGGTGATGGATTTTGGCGCTTTTGTTGAAATTTTCCCTGGAACGGATGGCCTTGTTCACATTTCCGAACTCGACACCGAGCGGGTAAAGAATGTCACGGACATCCTGAAGGAAGGTGACAAAGTTCTTGTAAAATGCATTGGCATTGACAAGCAAGGGAAGATAAAACTATCCCGCAAAGAAGCCCTGGGGGCTGTATTGCCCGAATAATGCAAGCCTGCGACCCCTGGTAAACTCCTCAGTAAGCGGTATAGTTTTGTCATGGTAAGTAAAACAATTCTAGACAACGGCGTGCGGGTCATATCCGAGTATATGCCCCACGCCCATTCAGTATCGATTGGGATATGGGTAGCCAACGGCTCCCGTCATGAACGACGGGAGCACAATGGTGTCGCCCATTTCATCGAACATCTGCTGTTCAAGGGGACTTCGCGCCGCACGGCACTCGACATCGCCCGCGAGATAGATTCGGTCGGGGGGGTGCTTAACGCGTTCACCGGCCGTGAATATGTCTGCTACTACGCCAAGGTTCTCGACAAGAATCTTCCGCAAGCTGTAGATCTCCTCACCGACATCTTCCTTAATTCCACCTTCAACCCCGATGAAATTGAGAAAGAGCGTAAAGTGGTTCTCCAGGAAATCAGCATGCTGGAGGATTCACCCGATGATTACGTTCACGACCTTTTCCATCGCAGTTTCTGGCGGGGCCACCCTCTGGGAATGTCGATACTCGGCAGCGTGGAGAGCGTCGGTAACCTGTCTCGTGATGACATCATCGCACATCGCGATGCGATGTATCGTTCAGAAGATATTATTATCGCTGTGGCTGGCAATGTGCGTCACGACGAACTCCTGAAACTCATCGACGGCTGTTTTGACCGGGTACCGGGCGGCACGGGGCGCAATCTTTGCCATATACCTGACTACGGCCAGAAGGTGGAAGTGGTCGAGAAAGAGCTGGAACAGCTCCATATCTGTCTGGGGACCAAGTCGCTGCCGTACAACCATCCCCGACGGTTTGAAGTTTACCTCATGAATACCATCCTGGGCGGGAGTATGAGTTCGCGTCTTTTCCAGGAAATCCGCGAACGATTAGGCCTTGTCTACTCGGTTTATTCCTATGTGGTGTCCCATACGGATGCGGGATCGCTTGTGGTTTATGCCGGCACCAGCCCCAACAAGCTCAATGATGTGCTTGAAATAACTTGTGCTGAACTGAGAAGGCTGAAGGTCGACGAAGTCCCCGAGCCTGAACTTGCTTCAGCCCGCGAACAACTCAAGGGGAATATACTGCTTTCACTCGAGAGTTCGGACAACCGGATGACCAAACTTGCCAAGAATGAGATTTATTTTGGCCGATACCTTTCTCTTGCGGAACTGACCGGCGGATTCGACGGGGTTACCTCTGAAGGTATTTGTGAACTGGCCAATGATATTTTCTCCATTGATTGCGTCACGCTTGCTCTGACCGGCAAAATCGTTGGAGCGGCCCCCAAAGTTTCACAACTTGTTTTGTAGGTAAGCAATGAAAAGCTGTGCTGTAAAGATACGTCAACTTCGGCGGTCCGACGACCGGAACCTTCCTTGTTACATGACGACACATGCTGCCGGCATGGATCTTTGTGCCGACATCGACGATGATCTCATCCTTAACCCCGGGGAGCGTAAACTGGTTCCGACCGGTCTTGCAATTGCACTCCCCGATGGGTTTGAGGCTCAGGTGAGGCCCAGGAGCGGTCTTGCGCTTAAGCATGGGATTGCCCTTGTGAATTCTCCGGGTACCATTGATCCAGATTACCGGGGCGAGATCGGGGTAATTCTCATCAATCACGGTTGTGAACCGTTTGTGGTAAAACGTGGCGAGAGGATTGCCCAGATTGTGTTTGCCCCCTTTGCGCGTGCTGAGCTTGTGGAGGTTGATGAACTCGACATGACTGCGCGAGGCGAAGGCGGATTTGGCCATACCGGCCGATGAAAGGAACTGCTTCCCATGCTTGATCCCCGTGTTCGCAATCTTGCTGAAGTTTTAGTGAACTACTCAACCAGGGTAAAGAAAGGTGATGTGGTTCTCATCACAGCTACCGGCACTGAATGCATGCCGCTGGTGAAAGAAGTATATGCGCTCTGCCTCGCCCGCGGGGCCAAGTACGTTGAATACTCATTCCATATTCCGGAAATTGATCGTCATTTCTATAACAATGGGACCAAGTCTCAACTATCTTTTTTCCCCCAACACAAACTGGATTTCATGAAACAGGTCACCGTTTACATTGCCATATCCGGTTCCCCGAACTCCATGGTAATGGCGAATGCCAATCAGAAGAACATGATAGAGTGGTCGAGGACAACCCGGCCAATCGTTGATTGGCGCGTAAAGAACACCCGCTGGGTGATAACCCGTTACCCCACTCACGGGGCTGCCCAGGAAGCAAAGATGAGTCTTGAAGAATATGAAGAATACCTCTTTGCTGCATGCTGTATAGATTGGGAGCTCGAATCGCGTAAGCAGGAAAAGCTGAAGCGACTCATGGATAGGGCGGACATGGTGCGGATAAAGGCTTCGGATACAGACCTGTCCTTCAGTATCGGCGGGCTGAATGGCATTAAATGCGACGGCCGATTCAACATACCCGATGGAGAAGTATTCACTGCCCCCGTGCGGGATTCCGTAGAAGGATATATCACCTATAATTGCCCGACTATCTATCAAGGGAAAGAATTCAACAATATCCGTCTTGAATTCGAGCATGGTCAAATTGTAAAGGCCACTTCACCCAATATGGATAAAGAGCTTAATTGCATACTTGATACTGATAAAGGGGCCCGCTATATAGGCGAGTTCGCCATTGGGGTGAACCCGAATATAAACGAACCCATGCGTAATATTCTTTTTGATGAAAAGATATTCGGGTCAATCCATTTTACGCCTGGTCAATGTTATGACGAATGCGACAATGGTAACCGTTCGGCTGTTCACTGGGACATGGTAAAGATACTTAAGGGAGATGGGGAGATATGGTTTGACGGTGTCCTCATTCAAAAGGATGGCGTTTTCGTTCATAAGGACCTTGAAGCCCTCAATCCGAAGAAATAATAATCGACATGCTAATTGCCATCAACCATCAGAATCCTCAACCACGACTCATTGCTCAAATGGTCGATACGCTTAAGGGCGGGGGCATCATAGCCTATCCAACCGACACGACCTATGGGATCGGGTGCAGTATCTTCAATAAAAAAGGGATCGAGCGAATTTACCTCCTCAAACAGCGAGAGAAGAAAAAACCATTCTCCTTTATCTGCTCGGATCTTTCCGAGGTGGCTCGCTATGCCAAGGTAAGCAACTACGCCTTCAAGATCCTCAAACGTCATCTACCCGGTCCTTATACTTTTGTTCTTGATGCCACCAGTATTGTCCCGGACCTTCTCGTGACTAAGCAGAAAACGGTTGGGATTCGGATTCCCGACAATCGTATCTGTCTTGCGCTGGTAAAGGAGCTTGGGCATCCAATTATCACGACTAGTGCCAACCTTTCCGGTGAAGAGCCCATTGGTGATCCGTTTCTTGTGGAACTCAATATGGGCAAACAACTTGACGCTGTTGTCGATGGCGGTATCTTGTCTGCTGATGTGAGTTCGGTTGTAAGTCTCATAGGAGACTCTCCTCAGGTGCTCCGCCATGGTGTGGGCGATGTTAGCTGGTGTGGCTAACCAGCCCTGAACGCGGTGGTTGCCGCGCTCCGGGCAATTGTCTTGCAAATGCGGCCATTATAAGGTAATACGAACAAGCCTGCCGCCCGAAAGGGCGGTTTTCTTTATGTTGTATTTCGCTTGACAACGCATTGCAGTTCTTTATACTAAAAGGCTTCGGATAATAGGCTGGTTATTAATGAAGATAAGAGTTGACGACATAACGGATAAGCCAAGACTTCTCACTTTTGAGGAGCCTTACGATGCGTTCCCCGCATTGGCGAGTATCCACAAGATTGGCCAGAGCGAGTTTCTCTCACCCATCACCGTAGAGTTGACGGTCGTGAGGGAATACGGGCACATTCGGGTTAAAGGGGAAGTGTCGGTCGGAATGCGGTTTGCCTGCTCGCGTTGTCTCGCATTGTTTGATTCGGTTCTCCGTTCTGATTTTACGGTGTTTTATACTGAAGGCAATCATTTCGACTCCGACGAAGACGAGGTGGAGTTGGCGGAGGAAGATCTTGTTTCAGTCTCTTTTGAGGGCGAAGAAATCGATTTCTCCCATGAGGTTGCTGAGCAGGTGATTATGGAAATGCCTCTTAAACCCCTATGTGGTGATGATTGCCGGGGGCTCTGCTCGACATGTGGTGCGGATCTCAATGAAGGCGACTGTGGGTGTGAGAGTGCTTCATTTAATCTGAAATTCAATGCGCTCAAGAATTTTAAAGTAGAAAAGTAAAAGGAGAAATATTATGGCAGTACCTAAGAAGAAGACCTCTAAATCTCGCAAAAACATGAGAAGGGCACACGATTTTCTCTCAGCACCTGCTGCTTCCGTTTGCCCCCAATGCAAAGCACCGAAGCTGCCCCACCGTGCATGTACCTCTTGCGGCACCTACAAAGGCAAAGAAGTAATCAAAAGCGAGGAGATGTAATTCTCCTTGTCTGAATCAGACTTGTCATTGTCCAGGGATACCATGAGAGTAGCTGTTGATGCTATGGGGGGCGACAACGCTCCTTCTGTTGAAGTTGAAGGAGCAGTTGCCGCCGCGCGTGAGTTCGGCATTCCCATAACCCTTGTTGGTGACACGGAACGGCTGCGTCAAGAGTTGGGCAAGCATAATGTCCAGGGACTTGATATCGACATCTATCATGCCAGCGAAGTAGTAGGTATGCATGATGCTGCGTCGGATGCCGTCCGTCGCAAAAAAGATTCCTCCATCCGTATTGCTTTCGAGCTCCTCAAGCGCGGGGCTGTTGACGCTGTGGTAAGTGCCGGCAACTCCGGCGCAACCATGGCTGCCGGCATGTTTGTTCTGAAGCGTCTCAAAGGAATAGACCGTCCGGCAATAGCCCAGATTTTCCCAACATTGCGCGGCAAGACTCTTGTGCTCGATGTTGGCGGCAATGTTGACTGTAAGCCAATTCATCTTGTTCAATTCGCCATAATGGGAGAAGTCTACGCTCGTCATGTTATGGGCGTTGCGCAGCCGCGCATTGGGCTCCTGTCCAACGGCGAAGAAGATAGCAAAGGTAATGAACTCACCCGTGAAACAAATTCCCTGCTGAAGAATATTTCTTTTGATTATGCCGGGTATGTTGAAGGGCGTGACATTTTCAATGGAATGGTTGATGTTGTTGTTTGTGACGGGTTTGTCGGCAATGTTGTCTTAAAGCTGTCGGAAGGGCTTGCCGAGGCTGTCGGCAAGATGTTGAAGAACGAAATAAAGCAAAGCTTTCTTTCCAAATTAGGGTATCTGCTCGCGAGTAAGGCATTTTCCAATTTCAAGAGAAAGGTGGATTATGCCGAATACGGAGGTGCCCCGCTTTTGGGAATTAACGGTGTTGCCATGATTTGTCATGGCGGGTCAAACGTTAAGGCAATCAAGAATGCAATTGTATTTGCCAATGACTATGCGAGCAAGGGCGTTAACCAGCGTCTCGCCGAGAAGCTTGAGACCGAGTTCGCCGCTTATATGCAGCAGCGGGACCCCGTAAAGGAGTCGGTTGTCGGCTAGGGGAGCAGAGAATGACCAGAGCGAGAATAACCGGTACCGGTTCAGCTGTGCCGGACATGATTCGCACAAATTTCGATTTGGAAAAAATGGTTGATACCACTGATGAGTGGATTGTCACCAGGACTGGAATCAGAGAACGCCGCATTGCTGTTGATGGTGAGTATACTTCGACTTTTGCAACACGTGCAGCCGAACGTGCTCTTGATATGGCAGGCGTTTCGGCCGCAGAGATTGACCTCATTATTGTAGCTACGATTTCCGGTGATTTTCCTTTTCCATCAACTGCCTGTATCGTACAGAACAATCTAGGCGCCAAGAAGGCCGCCGCTTTTGATATTTCTGCTGCCTGCTCCGGTTTTATTTATGGACTTTCAATTGCGGATAATGCCATTCGCGGCGGTACTGCAAGAAAAGCCCTCGTTATTGGGGCCGAGGTTCTCAGCCGGATAATAGATTGGTCGGACCGGAATACGTGTTTGCTGTTTGGTGACGGCTCGGGAGCAGTGGTGATTGAGGCGTGCGAAAGTGAGCAGGGGATTCTCTCAACCCATCTCCATAGTGACGGTTCTTACTGGGAACTGCTCCATCAGCCCGGCTGCGGCAGCCGAAATCCTGCCGTACAAAAAACTCTGGACGACCGGAACGTTTTCCTCAAGATGCAAGGTAATGAAGTGTTCAAGCTGGCGGTAAGGGCCATGGAAGATGCTGCATTGCAAGCATTGGAACAGAATTCCCTGACACCTTCCGATATAGATATCTTCATTCCCCACCAAGCCAATCTCAGAATTATCGATGCTATTGGCAAGCGACTTGGGCTGAGCTCCGATAAAGTTTTCGTCAACATCGACCATTATGGAAATACCTCCGCTGCTTCTATTCCGCTGGCCCTCGACGAAGCCAATCGGAAAGGTTTGATCAAGGCGGGTGACATTGCATTGTTCGATGCCTTTGGTGGTGGTCTCACCTGGGGTTCTGCATTAGTTCGCTGGTAATTACCATCAAAAGGAACTGATATGACCAAACGAGCATTTATATTTCCCGGCCAGGGCTCCCAGTATCCGGGGATGGGCAAAGATCTGGCAGATAATTTTCCGGTTGCCAGACACCTTTTCGAGGAGGCGGACGATGCTCTCGGCAGCAAACTGTCCACCCTCTGCTTTGATGGCCCGGAAGAGCAGTTAAAGCTTACGGCCAACACCCAGCCCGCAATTCTTACGGCGAGTATCGCGGCGTTACGTGTACTTCAGGCTGAAACAGGTGTTGCTGCCGATTATCTGGCGGGTCATTCGCTCGGAGAGTATTCTGCCCTGGTGGCGGCTGGTTCCATTTCGTTTGCCGATGCAGTGCGGACGGTCCGTGCCCGCGGAACTTTCATGCAGGAAGCAGTGCCGGTAGGCGTCGGCGCCATGGCTGCAATTCTTGGGGTTGAGCCTGATATGCTTGCGGAGATTTGTGCCGAAGCATCTCAAGGAGAAGAGGTTTCGCCTGCCAATTTCAATTCTCCCGGCCAGATTGTCATTGCCGGCCATACGGGTGCCGTCAATCGTGCAATTGAGATTGCCAAGGCCAGAGGATTCCGCAAGGCTATGCTGCTCCCCGTAAGCGCTCCCTTCCATTCAAGTCTTATGGTTCCGGCAGGTGAAAGACTTGCCGGGGTTCTTGAACCCATAATTGTCAACGATCTTTGTGCTCCTGTGGTGACAAACGTTGAGGCTAAACCGAATAGTGACAAATCGCGTGTTAAGGAACTCCTTGTGCGTCAGGTGAGTGCTCCTGTTCTTTGGGACGCTGCGGTTCGGGAGATGGTTGCCCTTGGGGTTACCGAATTCGTTGAAATCGGGCCGGGAAAGGTTTTGTCCGGTCTCGTGAAGAGAATCGACAAGGGTGTTGTCGCTAAAAATGTTGAAGATGCAGCAGGAATGAAGACCATCGGGGGGTAGGGGAACCATGAGCCTTGCCAATAAGGTTGCAATAGTTACGGGAGCCTCGCGTGGGATAGGAAGGGCGATTGCGCTCAAACTGGCCCGTGAAGGAGCGGATGTGGTGGTGACTGCCACAACTCTGGAGAGTGCACGCAATACCGCTCTTGAAATAGAGTCTTTGGGCCGTAAGGCACTGCCGCTTTCTGTTGATGTATCAGATTCAGCAGCTGTAACAGCCATGTTCTCGGCGGCCGTAGAGGCCTTCGGAAAAGTCGATATTCTGGTCAATAATGCCGGCATAACCAAAGACGGTCTCCTTCTCAGGATGAAGGATGCCGATTGGGATGCGGTTATTGACGTAAACCTCAAGGGTACCTTTAACTGTATCCGCGAGGCGGCCAAACTAATGACCAAGGCCCGTAGCGGCCGAATCGTCAACATCAGTTCAGTTGTGGGAGAAATGGGCAATGCGGGCCAGATTAATTACAGCGCCAGCAAGTCTGGTATGATCGGGTTGACCAAATCTGCCGCGAGGGAGCTTGCCAAACGTGGTGTGACGGTCAACGCTGTAACACCTGGTTTTATTGAGACGGATATGACGGCGGTACTTTCCGAGAAAGTGCGTGAGGATCTCTTGCAGCAGATACCCTTGGAGCGCCTTGGTTCGCCTGATGATATCGCAAATGCCGTATTTTTCCTTGTCTCGCCTATGGGCGATTACATCACCGGCCATGTTCTTTCAGTAAATGGCGGAATGTACATGTGAAAAATTATCTTTTGCAATCTTATTGTTTCATGATATGTACCTAGAAAAACTACCCGAAAACCTGAACAGGGTTAAAACCAAACGGAGGTGAAAAAGCATGTCAGCGATAGACAAAAGGGTTAAAGAGATCGTTGCCGAACAGCTTGGCGTCGATGAGGCACAGGTAACGAACGAGGCATCTTTCATGGACGACTTGGGTGCCGATTCTCTTGATACCGTGGAGCTGGTGATGGCCCTTGAAGAGGAGTTCGATATCGAGATCTCCGACGAGGATGCTGAGAAGATTCAGAGCGTACAGGACGCCATTGACTACATCACTGAGCATACCTAATCAATAAAGGGGGAAGGGAAACCTTCCCCCTTTTCACACAAAGCCGTTATTTTCACCAATTTAAGCAGAATCCAGAACATCGGGAGCACGTCATTATGAGAAGAGTTGTTGTTACGGGGATCGGAGCCGTTTCGCCCCTGGGGACCGGCAACGCTAAAAACTGGGATGCACTCGTTGCGGGAAGGTCTGGAGTTGACCTTATCACCCGATTTGATACTACGGATCTTTCCGTAAAAATTGCAGGCGAAGTCAAGGACTTCAACCCTGAGGACTTTATTGAGAAGAAAGAGGTCAAGAAGATGGACCTCTTTATTCAATATGCTCTTGCAGCTGCTCACTTCGCAATGGAGGATTCCGGACTCCAGATTACCGAAGAGAATGCTGAGCGAGTTGGAGTACTTGTGGGAGCCGGGCTCGGCGGCTTGCCGACGATCGAGAAATATCACGCGGCAATGCTTGAGGGCGGGTATAAGAAAATATCTCCTTTCTTTATTCCAATGCTCATAATCAACCTTGCGCCAGGGCATATTTCCATTAAGTACGGCGCAAAAGGGCCGAACCTGTCTTCGGTTTCTGCCTGTGCTACCGGCACCCACTCCATTGGTGATGCATATCACATGATCAAACGGGGTGACGCTGACGCCATGATTGCCGGTGGAACCGAATCGACCGTAACACCTCTGGGGATCGGCGGATTTGCGGTAATGAAGGCTCTCTCCACCCGTAACGACGACCCGAAGGGCGCATCACGTCCCTTTGAGAAAGGCCGTGATGGTTTCGTCCTTGCGGAGGGGGCAGGTATCTTAATCCTTGAAGAGTACGAAGCCGCCAAAAAGCGTGGTGCCAAGATCTATGCTGAGATTGTCGGCTATGGCCTCTCTGGTGATGCCTATCATCTCACCGCTCCGGCACCGGAAGGCG
The DNA here is from genome assembly GCF_017338855.1 of Geobacter benzoatilyticus. Classification (NCBI taxonomy): domain Bacteria; kingdom Pseudomonadati; phylum Thermodesulfobacteriota; class Desulfuromonadia; order Geobacterales; family Geobacteraceae; genus Geobacter; species Geobacter benzoatilyticus. The sequence goes on along the minus strand of NZ_CP071382.1, from coordinate 2,966,940 downwards.
AGGGCGCTGCCAGGTGCATCAAAATGGCTCTCAATAATGCCGGTGTAAACCCCGAGCAGGTTGACTACATTAACGCACATGGCACCTCGACACCATTTAACGATTATTTCGAGACTATCGCCGTAAAGAAAGTCTTTGGCGACCATGCAAAGAAACTGATGGTTTCCTCCACTAAATCTATGACCGGCCACCTTCTCGGGGCGGCGGGCGGAGTGGAAGCCGTTTTCAGCCTTATGGCCATGGATAAGGGAGTTGTTCCTCCGACCATCAACTATCAGGAGCAGGACCCGGAATGTGATCTTGATTATGTCCCTAACACTGCCAGGGATGCAAAGATTACCTATGCCATGAGCAACAACTTCGGCTTCGGCGGCACTAACGCCACGCTCTTGTTCAAAAAAATCTAGTGAGGTGGTAGGGTGATACTTGTCGGAAGCGATCATGGTGGCCTCGAACTCAAGGAAGCCATCAAGCGTCTCTTGAGCGAACGGGGCATAGCATTTGAGGACTGTGGAACTGATAATGGCAATTCGGTTGATTATCCCGATTTTGGTATAAAGGTTGCCCGCAGAGTATCTGCTGGAGAAGCAGAAAAAGGCATTCTTTTTTGTGGTACCGGCATCGGTATGTCCATCGTTGCCAACAAGTTCCCCAAAGTTCGGGCAGCCCTTGCTGCTGACCCCTTTATGGCCCGCATGGCTAAAGAGCATAACAACGCCAATATACTGGTCCTGGGGGGAAGGGTTCTCGACGAAGCAACAGCCCGGGAGATGGTTTGTACCTGGCTAGATGCTGTTTTCGAGGGGGGCCGTCATCAGGGAAGGCTCGACAAGATCACCGCTCTCGAAACGGAACTTATGAAGTAGTCGGCCCAAAACTGGCCGACTGGCAGAGGAATCTATACTACGGGACTGTCAACGGTCCCGTTTTCCTTTTTTGTAATTGTGAAAGGAGCTTATCATGTCGATTCTTGCAACCTTTGACCCGGCAGTTGCCGAGGCAATCCGCCACGAAACCGAGCGTCAGGAGTACAATCTGGAGCTTATTGCATCAGAGAACTTTGTTTCCGATGCAGTGATGGAGGCTCAGGGGTCAATCCTGACAAATAAGTATGCTGAAGGATACCCTGGCAAGCGTTACTATGGTGGTTGCCACCATGTTGACGTTGTGGAGAATCTTGCAATAGACCGTGCTAAAGAACTCTTTGGCGCCGATCATGCAAACGTGCAGCCCCATTCAGGATCTCAAGCAAATATGGCTGTCTATTTTTCTGTGCTGAAACCTGGTGACACAATCCTTGGGATGAACCTCTCCCATGGTGGGCACCTGACCCATGGCAGCCCGGTAAACTTTTCGGGGAGATTCTTCAATGTGGTTCCTTACGGAGTTTCTCAGGAAACGGAAACAATCGACTTTAACGAGGTCGAACGCCTTGCGCTGGAACACAAACCCAAGATGATAGTAGTTGGTGCAAGTGCATATCCCCGCGTTCTCGACTTTGCCGCTTTCCGGGCAATTGCCGATAAAGTCGGGGCATTGGTCATGGTAGACATGGCCCACATAGCGGGGCTGGTGGCCGCCGGGCTTCATCCGAACCCGGTTCCATATGCTGAGTTTGTAACTACTACCACTCACAAGACTCTGCGTGGCCCCCGTGGCGGAATGATTCTCTGTCGAGAGGAATTTGCAAAGACCTTGAACTCCAATATCTTCCCCGGAATCCAGGGTGGACCTCTCATGCACGTCATAGCGGCCAAGGCGGTTGCTTTCAAGGAGGCACTTGCGCCTGAATTTAAAACGTATCAGGAACAGATTGTAAAGAATGCTCGTACACTTGCCGGGGAACTTATGAATCGTGGTTTCCGTCTCGTCTCGGGTGGAACGGATAACCATCTGATGCTGGTAAATTTGTCAGGCACCGAACTGACGGGGAAGGTGGCCGAAGAGGCTCTCGACAAGGCAGGCATCACCGTGAACAAGAACACCGTACCCTTTGAAACCCGTTCTCCCTTTGTAACGTCCGGATTCAGGATCGGAACTCCAGCTGCAACGAGTCATGGGCTGAAAGAAACTGAGATGGTTGAAGTTGCAGGTTTCATTGCCGAGGCTCTTGCGAGCGTTGATGATGAGTCGAAGCTTGCAGAGGTAAAAGGAAAGGTAAACGCTTTGATGAAACGTTTCCCGCTTTATGCGAGCCGTTTGAAGTAGTTTCCAATATTCTTATACCAAAAAGGGGGAATGCATATTTTGTGCATTCCCCCTTTTTACGTTTCAGGCAGCTATTGAAACTAGTTACTCTTTGATAAAGATTGCCAGTTCTATACGATCACCATCCGACAGGCATACCGGGAAACAAAGAGCCTTATGGCCAGCCGAAACCTGAACACCTTTTGAAGACTCGACAATCTCGGGCGGAGCTATCTCAATGGATTTGCCGCTTTGTGCCGCCTTGGCGGCAATGTTCCCCAGGGCAACATTCACAAACTCCATAACGGTGTCATCCAGTACCTCTTTTGGCTCATTGTCGACATTTGCTTCCTTTAGTATTGCCTTGGCAATTTTTTTCTGGGTTGCAGCAGTGACGCCCATGAGATAACGGCCGGAAACATCTCCACTGAACTCCATGGCGGCATAGACATCCATCGCTGGTAATTGATCCGCGACGAAACAGGGTTCAGGGCGAAAGATCAGCAGGGCTACGCGGGTAAGCATCTTGTAAGAGAGATCCGCCATTATCTCGCAAATCTTTGGTTCAGGTACGCCGCTGGGTATTACCACGGAATCGGTGGCGTATTGTGCCTGGTCTGCCTTGAAATCGTCCAGGTGTCTTTGCAGCTCTTCGGCTGGAAGCCCGCCAATTTTAACAAGAGCCTCACCTATATAAAGATGTGAGTTCTTTTGCCGAGCCAACACCTGCATCATCTGGTCATTGCTCAGAAGGCCAAGTTTTACGGCCATGTCACCGAAGCGAAGATCTTCTATTCTTTGGGCATTATGGATTCTTTCAATATCGGCATCCGTAAGAATGCCCATGGCAAGACAGGTAGCTCCGAAGCTGAGATTCACCGACTCTTGAAGTTCTATTGCCTGCAGAAGTAGTTCCCTGGAGACAACACCATTTTCAACGAGAAACTGTCCGAAAAACTTGACCGCCATATATTTATGCCCTCCTTACAATAAATACGGTTTTATCGAGTAAGCACCGAGCTATTTTTATAGTTCGCGGAGGATCTTTAAAATGTTGTCCGCCTCAAATGGCTTTGAAATAACCGTTCTGGCACCCAGTCGCAAGGCTTCGGTGAACTTGTCGCCGACACCCCCAAGGGAGGTAACCATGACCACTTTTACATTCTTGTCGAGCGCAACGAGAGTTCTCAGGGCAGTCAAGCCATCCATGCCAGGCATGTTCATGTCCATGCAGATGATATCCGGGTGTTCAGTCTGGTGCATCCGTATCGCTTCCATGCCATTCTTGCCGTGACCAACTACCTCGAACTCGCCGCTGTCAGTGAGGATTTTCTCCAACTGGCGAGCAACCGAGATGCTGTCATCAACAATCAAAACTCTTTTCATTTACTCCTCCTTCCTATGCATGCGCAGTAATGCGTTTGATATGTCTATTCATAGATAATATCGGCAGATGTACGATTTTATTTAGAAAAAAATAGATTGGATTTGATATGGCCTGTAACCAACTGTAAAAATGGCGGAATATTATTTATTGTTTCAACTGGACCATTGCGGCGGCTCAAAATGTGTATGTCGCTGTTCTTAAGTTGGAATGTAAATCAATTTTGTATTTTGTTTTGAATATAGACGCAATTGATTCAGAACATCTGATACGTATTTTTAATATTTTCGCTTGGTTATACTTATATGTCTAGTTTAATTTTGTTTGAATTGAAGATTGCCAACGTCGGTAACTATAAAATCCCTTGCAAAATGGATAGTTGCCGCTATAGTAGCCATAGAATCCCATAAACAGGAGGCTTATATGACTAAAGCAGAACTCGTGGACGTTGTGGCAAAATCCGCAGAACTCACCAAGGCCGCTGCCGACAAGGCAGTGAACGGGGTGATTGAGGCAGTGACCGCTGCCCTCAAAAAAGGTGATAAGGTGACGCTGGTTGGCTTTGGCAGCTTTGAGGTTGCCACCCGTAAGGCTCGTACTGGCCGTAACCCGCAAACAGGCAAAGAGATAAAGATTGCCGCTGCCAAAGTCCCCAAGTTCCGTCCGGGCAAGGCCCTCAAAGATGCAGTTGCCGGCGCCAAGAAAAAGAAATAATTGACCTTTGGAGTAAGAATGTCTGAAAGCCCCACATGCTTGTCACGTGGGGCTTTTTGATTACTGGAAACGAAAAAACCCGTTTTATAACAGTATTAAACTGTTGTAAAACGGGTTTGAAAGGGGCAATAGGTGTTTAGCCTATTGAGTTTAATTTATGGTGCCGAAGGCGAGACTCGAACTCGCACGAGCTATTGCCCGCCACCCCCTCAAGATGGTGTGTCTACCAATTCCACCACTTCGGCAAGGACCAACTTTATACCATTCGTGCTTTGCATGTGTCAATATTTTTTTTTGTCGACCCTATTTTGTTGAGAGGGGAACTGCCGGAGCGTTTTGTGGTGCTTGTTGCTGCATCGGATTCTGCTGTGCCGGCACAGGTTGTGACTGACCCGGTTTTGTGGCAGGTGGCGCGGCCTGCTTCTGCTGCGCAGGAGCGGATGCTCCTTTCGGCATTATCGATGACGTCTCTGACTTCCCGGACAGGTAAGCAAGTGTAAGGGAGGTGAGCATGAAAATTATGGCAGCGCCCGTTGTCAGCTTGCTCAGAAACGTGGTTCCTCCGCCTGCTCCGAATACCGACTGGCTACCCCCGGCACCGAATGATGCCCCCATTTCTGCACCCTTGCCTGATTGAAGCAGGACGATCGCGATAAGAGCAACAGATACAAGGATATGCAGAATTGTGAGTAAAACAGTCATGGGCCGTACTCTCCCGTCAATTATTGTAAGTAGGAATTATTAGCATATCGACAACTAAATTCCAAGAAGGAATTGTTGCATTGGCTAAACCAGGTAGTTGACAATGGCTGCGAATGAATCCGCCTTGAGGCTTGCCCCTCCAACCAGGGCACCGTCAATATCGGGTTGAGCCATAAGCTCTTTTACGTTCTCCGGCTTAACGCTTCCTCCATAGAGAATGCGGATTGATTCGGCAGAAGTATGGTCATAAAGGTCGGCCACGACCCCTCTAATAAAGGCGTGGGCTTCCTGGGCCTGATCGTCCGTCGCTGTTTTACCTGTTCCAATAGCCCATACGGGTTCATAGGCGATTACGGCTTTAGCGAGATCACTTTTTGCAAGTTCTGATAGCCCTTGTTCTATTTGGGTGCGCAAAACATTGAAAGTGCAGTTCGCTTCCCGTTCTGCAAGCGTCTCACCGATGCAGAAGAGCACAGTTAGCCCGGATGATATTGCGGCCTTGATCTTCCGGTTTACCTTATCGTCGGTTTCTCCGAAATACTGTCTTCGCTCTGAATGTCCTATAATCACATGAGTACATCCGGCATCCATCAGCATCCCGGGAGAAATTTCACCGGTAAAGGCCCCTTCTTCCTCCCAGAAACAGTTTTGGGCTGCGAGCTTAATATTGGAGTTTGCTATAAGCGGTTTAACGGTTGAGAGTACGGTAAAAACCGGTGCAATTATGATCTCTACACCTTTGGTATCCCGGACAAGGTGAGTGAGTTGCGAGACAAGTTCAACAGCCTCACCGCTTTTTTTGAATAGTTTCCAGTTGCCTGCAATTATTGGCGTTCTCATGGTGTTCACCCCGATACCGTTATTTACCGTTCTCTTCCAGCACCTTGATGCCGGGGAGATGTTTTCCTTCCAGAAGTTCCAGGAATGCGCCGCCTCCGGTGGAGATGTAGCTTATTTTCGCATATTCTCCAGCCCGATGAACCGCAGAGTCTGTGTCTCCGCCGCCGACGATGGTAAGTGCGTAGGAGTTGGCAACCGCTGAGACCATGGCGAAAGTCCCGCGAGAGAAAGCATCCATCTCGAAAACTCCCATCGGTCCGTTCCAGATAATGGTTTTTGCATTTTGTAACGCTTCGGTGAAGAGGGTTACTGTTGCCGGTCCGATGTCTAGTGCCATCCATTCTTCAGGGATTTCCTGAATGGTGGTTACTTTGGTTTCCGCTTCAGGGTTGAATCGGTCTGCCGCAACGCAGTCGACCGGCAGGTAGAACTTTACTCCCTTTTCACGGGCCTTATCGTAGGTGGTGCGGGCCGTATCCAGCAGATCTTCTTCTACCAATGATTTGCCGACGTTATAGCCAAGTGCCTTGAGAAAGGTGAACGCCATACCCCCGCCTATGATAATTTTGTCCACCTTGTTGACCAGATTTCCCAGGACTTCAAGTTTTCCGGACACTTTGGCCCCGCCAAGAATGGCAACCAGAGGTCGAATTGGAGTTTGAATCGCCTTTTCAAAGTAGTTGACTTCATTTTTCATGAGGAAGCCGGCAGCTACAATGTTGAAGTGTTTTGTGATGGCTTCCACGGATGCGTGAGCTCGGTGGGAAACAGCAAAGGCGTCGTTTATGTAGATTTCGCAACAGTTGGCCAGAGCTTTGGCAAAGTCGGCGTCGTTCTTTTCCTCACCTTCGTAGAACCGAACGTTTTCGAGCAGAATGACATCTCCTGGTTGCATGGCATCGATCATCTTCTTTACGTCATCACCAATGCAGTCGGGAGCCAGCTGAACTTCCTTGTTGAGAAGGCGGGAAAGGCGTTTGGCTGCGGGCGCCATAGAGTACTTTGCCTTACGTTCACCCTTTGGGCGGCCCAAGTGCGATGCAAGTATGACCTTGGCGCCTGCATCAAGGGCAAAATTGATTGTGGGAAGAACGGCCCGAATCCGGGTGTCTTCGGTGATATTTTGATGTTCGTCCAGGGGGACGTTGAAATCGACTCTGATGAATACTTTTTTCCCGTTGAGATTCTCTATTTCGTCAATATAACGGATTGCCATTAAAATCCTCCTGAAACGTTCCGGTGTTATTTATACGGAAAATGTCAAATATCGGTCTAATAGATAAAAAAAGGGGGGAAATAATCCCCCCTTCATGGGTAATGTGCATTTATTTTGCGATAAGTTTCATCAGGTCGACAACGCGGTATGAGAAACCGGTTTCATTGTCGTACCATGAGAGAACCTTGACCATGTTCCCTTCGATGACTTTGGTGCAGTTAGCATCCACCGTGGATGACAGAGGATTGCCGTTGTAGTCGATGGAGACAAGTGGTTCCTCAGAAAACCCGAGAATTCCCTTGAGAGCTCCTTTGGAAGCCTTTTTGAATGCGGCATTGACTTTATCTACATCGGCTTTTTTTGCAAGAGTTGCCACAAGATCAACTACGGAGACGTTGGGAGTCGGTACGCGAATCGCCATGCCATCCAGTTTCCCTTTCAATTCCGGCAGTACAAGGGATACCGCCTTGGCGGCACCGGTGGAAGTCGGAATCATAGACATTGCTGCAGCCCTGGCCCGGCGCAGGTCTTTGTGGGGGAGGTCGAGTATCTGCTGGTCGTTAGTGTATGAGTGGACCGTTGTCACGAGGCCCTTTTCGATACCGAATGTCTCATGCAGCACCTTGGCCACTGGGGCAAGGCAGTTGGTGGTGCATGACGCGTTGGAGATGATGTGGTGCTTTTTCGGGTCATAGAGGTGGCTGTTGACCCCCATGACGATCGTGATGTCTTCACTGGTTGCCGGAGCTGAGATGATAACCTTCTTGGCGCCTGCCTTCAGGTGCAGTTCGGCTTTTTCACGAGAAGTGAAGAGTCCGGTCGATTCAAGGACTACATCGATCTTTTCTTTTTTCCAAGGGAGTTCTTCGGGATTCCTTACGGCCAGAATCTTGATCGCTTTCCCGTTGACTATGATTTCACCGTTGCCGACCTCAACCTTGCCGGGAAATGGTCCGTGAACGGAGTCATACTTGAGCAGGTGTGCCAGGGTTTTTGCATCGGTAAGATCGTTGATTGCGACGAACTCAATGCCTTTCTCCTTGATAGCCGCACGGAGTACGGAACGCCCGATTCTGCCGAAACCGTTAATTGCAACCCTTAGAGCCATTGAACCCTCCTATTTGATTGGTGTATAAACATGAGTAAATATTATCAGCAAACTTCCTTATAATAATAAAGATATTTTCAGCCCGTCAACCTTTTTGTCCCCTGTTTGTTTTTGCCGTCAGGGGAACTATTCCAATGCTGAAATCTTCTAAGCGGCATTTTAGTAGACGTTGTCCCGGTTAAGTGTGATAGTATTAAGAGCATAGAAAGCATCAATATCTATAATTTTCTGCATATTTCCCATGATAAAAAACCTTGAAAAAAGGATATTCCTATTCGCATTTGTGATCCTCTTTCTTACGATTACCGTCAACTCCCTGATGGATATCGTGGGATTCAGGAGAGATTACATTCAGGCGCTTATCCTCAGGTCTCAAAGCCTTGGGGCCTCTTTGCGCGGGAATATGGAGAAAGTTGTCGCGCTTGGCCTTGATGTTAGAGATATTGAAGGGTTGAGTGATAAATGCCGCGAAGTTGTCGCCTCAAGCCCTGAGATTGCATACTGCGTTGTCACCGACAGCGAGGGAGCGATTCTCCATCTGAGCGATCCCATCTACCGAAATCTCCGTTTCGATATTATCAAAAAGGCATTTACCACTCGCCTCGATCAAAGCATTCATCTAATTGGGGCAGATGGTTCCTACTACGATACGGTAACTCCGGTTTATTCCCCAGACGGTAAGCAAGTTGCTCTTCTGCATATCGGTTTCTCGGTGCATGCAATTTCTGCAAAGGTTCAGGAGATTATCCTGCGTTCTCTTGTACTGCTTGTCATCGTTTTGTCAATTTCGTTCTCTCTTGTGGTTATCTTTGTCAAGCGAAGCATCGGTCAGCCCATAGCGGCGCTACTTGGCGGAGTGAAGAAGGTTTCCGAGGGTGATTTTGATTACCGGATTGAGGAGCTGTTCGTCGGAGAGTTTGATGAATTGGCCCGCAATGTAAATATTATGTCGGAAGCTCTCAAAAACCGCGAGGTGGAGATCCGGCATAATTACCAGGAATTGGAAAACATCCACAATGATTTGCATTCCTCTTATCTCAAGCTGGAAAGTCTGAGCCTTGATCTGGAAAAGTCTGAGGAGCTCTACAAGTCCCTGCTTGAAGACGCGAGTGATGCTATTGTCGTAATTGACGAAAACGATATGGTCAAGTTGGTCAATAAGATGGCGGAAGACTTCTTCGACCGTGGGGCCTCCGAACTCACAGGTCTTCCCCTTAGTCGAATGCTGACCCTGGTGGGCGCACAGAATGCACCAATTGTATATAATTTTTTCCAGGAGGCTGGGAAGGGGAAGCACGTTGCCGAAGAAATTAGGCTCCTTAAAAATAATACGGAACTGGTTGTCGGCCTCATTCACGCCAACATCATCACCATTGGTGCGGAAAAGCTGATCCAGGCAATCATACGGGATGTTACCCGTGAACGGGAAATTCTCTTCAATCTGGAGAAGAGCGCATCAGATCTTGCCCGTCTCAACAAGATGAAAGATTCGTTTCTCGGCATTGCTTCGCATGAGTTGAAGACCCCTCTTACGGTTATAATGGGCTATGCGGAGTTGATATTGACCGAGGCTCCGGAAAAGGTCGATCCGAATGTCCTGGATATGGTGCAAAACATTGCCAATGCAGCAGCACGTCTCGATAACATTGTAAAAGACATGGTCGATGTGTCGATGATCGATGAAAAGAGGTTAGAGCTGACGCTGGATGAAGTCGATGTGAACCGCCTTGTGGAAGATTCCAGAAATGAACTTTGCTTCTTCCTGTCAAAACGTAAGCAACAGCTCGATCTCGAGCTTGATGAAACAATTCCATCAATTAGAGGTGATGCTGCCCGACTCATGCAACTCCTTTCGAATGTGATCGTCAATGCCATCAAGTTTACACCTGATGGCGGGCGCATTACCGTTTCCACGCGGGCAAAATATCTTCTGCGCTCAAAGCAGACTCCGACGCTGGATCCGATCCAGTCATTGGTCAATATCGGCAAGGAACAGCACCTTTATGTGGAGATTACCGTTGCCGACACTGGTATTGGTATCGACGTAGACGATCAGCTTAGAATATTCGACAAATTCTATGAGGTGGGTAACATTGAGGAGCACAGTTCGGGGAATGTGGCGTTCAAATCCCGGGGAGCCGGCCTGGGTTTATCTATCGCCAAAGGAATTGTGGAGATGCACGGCGGCGAAATATGGGTCGAATCGCCGGGCTATAATCCCGATCAGTTTTCCGGTTCCACGTTCCATATAGTTCTTCCTCTCAACCCCATTACGGGTGATGGCACTGTTGATTATCTCAATCTGCTTAAATAGCGTGTCGTTGTCTTCATTAAAAAAATTTCCACTGTTTAGCCTTGAATAAGTACCTTCTTTCCGGTATATAAATTTAGTTTACCGGACGGTTAGAATAGACGTTCCAATGGCCGATGAATGGAGGGTTTGTGAGGGTTTGCCTGCTTGCCAGCGGGAGCAAGGGAAATTCCCTGTTCATCGAGACGGAGGAGAGCAGGATTCTCATTGATGTGGGCCTGTCGGCTCGCGAGATTGTTCGCCGTCTTGCCGTGATTGGCGTCGATGCTTCCGAGCTTGACGGAGTCTTTGTAAGCCACGAACATGTGGACCATGTCAGAGGGGTCGACGTTCTCTCCCGCAAATTTCATATACCGGTACATATAAGCTATCCGACTCATCAGAAAATTCGGGAGGGGATACGTGACACTGACGTGGTAGAGTTCGAATCGGGCTATTCGTTTTGTTTCCGCGACCTGCTCATCGATCCTTTTTCCATCACTCACGATGCCTGCGATCCGGTTGGATTCACCATTGAATGCCGGGACGGAAAGGCGGGGATTGCTACCGATCTCGGCATAGCAACACGGCTCGTTTCGGACAAACTCAAGGGGTGTAGGGTTCTCGTGATCGAGTCGAATCACGACGAAGAAATGCTGATGGATGGTCCGTATCCCTGGCACTTGAAACAGCGGATAAAATCCCGCCATGGGCATCTGTCAAATCATGATTCAGCGACGCTACTTGCCGAGGTGCTGCATCCCGGCCTAGAAGGCCTTTTCCTTGCTCACCTGTCAGAGGTTAACAATGACCCGGCCATTGCCCGGCAGGTTACCGCGAACCTCCTGACCAGCCAGACCACCTGTTCACCCCGGCTTATCGTCGGGGATCAGTACTGTCCGAGCGAAATTTTGAACCTGTAAAACGGTTATCCGGGGGGCGGCGTATCACAAATGCTTCCCGCATCATTACTTGTCGATTAGAAGGAGATCGCACCGTGATTGAACGTTACAGTCGTCCTGAAATGGCCCGTATATGGGAAGCTCGCAACCGTTACCAGAAGTGGCTCGATATAGAAATTTCCGCCTGTGAAGCTCACGCTGAATTGGGTAACATCCCCCATGAGGCCGTGGAACGGATCAAGTCAAAAGCTGATTTCGATGTTGAGCGGATCGATGAAATCGAAAAGACCGTCAAACACGATGTTATTGCTTTTCTCACTTCTGTTGCCGATTACATCGGCGACGATTCGCGATTCGTGCATCTGGGCCTGACCTCTTCTGACGTTCTTGACACTTCCTTCGCCATGCTGCTGGTCGAGGCGTCCGATCTCATCATCGATGACATTAAACGTCTTATGGAAGTGATTAAGCGGCGTGCTTATGAGCACAAGGATACGCCGATGATGGGGCGCTCCCATGGCATACATGCCGAACCGGTTACCTTCGGCATCAAGATGGCGTTGTGGTATGACGAGATGCGCCGCAACCTTCGCCGGATGGAAGCGGCACGCGAGACCATTGCCTACGGCAAGATCTCCGGGGCGGTCGGAACCTTTGCCAATATCGACCCCCGTGTCGAAGAATATGTCTGCAAAAATGGCGGCCTCAAGCCGGCTCCATGTTCAACTCAGGTAATCCAACGGGACCGTCATGCCGAGTTCTTTGCCACGCTCGCAATAATTGCCAGCTCCATTGAAAAATTTGCCGTGGAGATTCGCCACCTGCAACGTACTGAGGTGTTAGAAGCCGAAGAGTTCTTCAGTAAGGGGCAGAAGGGCTCATCCGCCATGCCCCATAAACGCAATCCGGTTCTCTCCGAGAACCTTACCGGTCTGGCTCGCCTCGTGCGGGGCTATGCGGTGTCGGCCATGGAGAATGTGCCACTCTGGCACGAACGTGACATTTCCCACTCGTCGGTTGAGCGTGTCATCGGCCCCGATGCCACCATAGTCATAGATTTCATGCTCAATCGCTGCATCGGTCTCATCGACAACCTCGTTGTCTACCCTGAAAACATGATGAAAAATCTCAATCTCATGCGAGGGCTTATATTCTCGCAACGGGTACTGCTCAAGCTTGCCAATGCAGGTGCTTCCCGCGAGAATGCCTATGGGCTCGTTCAGCGCAATGCCATGAAGGTCTGGGAGCAGGGGAAGGATTTCCAGGAAGAGCTTCTTGCAGATGCCGATGTGCGCAGTTTTCTCCCCGAGGAAGAGATTCGCGAAGCGTTCGACCTCAACTATCATTTGAAGCATGTAGATACAATTTTCACGAGGGTTTTCGGTGGGTAGTCTCCTCGATTTTTTCAGGCTTGAGGCTTCAGATCACCTGTTACTCTTCTGGGTGAAAGAAATCCTCGTAGCCGTTGTAATATTTACGTTTTTCTGGGGACTTTCCCAGGTTGTGCGGTATCTCCTCACAACCTGGGTGCCCCGGTTGACCGCCTTTACCCGTACCGGGCTGGATGATCAGATCCTCCGGCGAATAACTCCACCGACAAGCACCCTGGTGGTTTTTGCCGGACTCTACTTTGCCGTAAGGTCTCTGCCACTTCCCGAAAAGGCTTATCTGGTTCTGTCCGGGGCGGTCTATATAATCATCGTCATAGTCGTTACCGTCATTATAGGGCGCGGCATTTCGGAAATACTCAACTGGTATGGCAGAAAGCTGGCCGAACGGCATGGCGTAGGGGTAGACCGCCAGATCATCCCACCCCTTGAGAAAATCATCACAATATTCCTCGTGGGTATCGCCTTGATGGTGATACTCAAACATTTCAACTACGATATTCTCTCCGTGGTCACAGCCTTGGGGATCGGCTCCCTGGCAATAGGCCTTGCGGCAAAAGATACCCTGGCCAACATGATTTCCGGTTTCACCCTTATGGTTGACCGCCCCTTTCGCATTGGCGACCGGATTCAGCTTACTTCCGGGCAATGGGGCGATGTGGCGGATATCGGTCTCCGTACCACTAAAATCAAGACAGTTGACAACACGCTGCTCGTTATCCCCAACTCAGAGCTCTGCAATACAATTCTCATCAACCTTGCCTTCCCCGATGTCAGGGCGAAGGGGAGGGTAGACGTGGGTGTCGGTTATGATTGCAATGTGGAAGAGGTCAAGCGTATTCTGGTCGATACGGCGCTCGGCGTCCCCGAAGTCCTTCATGATCCCGCGCCGGAAGCCTTTTTTGTTTCTTTTGGTGAAAGTGCCCTCAATATGTCGCTGTTCTTTTGGGTTGATGACTACAAGAGTATTTTCCCCATCACTGACAGGATTAACGAGCAGATTATCAACCGGTTCAGGGCAAATCGCATCAATATCCCCTACCCGATACGGACCGTTTTCTTGGAAAAGGGAAACTAAATGGTAAGACGAATCGAGATTGCCCTCAGGGAAGGTCTTCGCGACGCCCGTGGCGAGAGAATCAAAAGAGAGATTCAGCATTTTCTGCATTTGCCGGTGGATTCTGTACGGACCATAGATGTATATACCGTGGATGCGGAATTGTCCGAGGAGGAATTCGTCAAGACCGCTTCGGAGCCTTTCTGCGATCCGGTCATTCAGGTCTGGAGCATTGATCGTCCTCTAGCCGCCGGGTTCGACTTCCTGGTTGAGGTCGGCTATCGCCCCGGAGTGACCGACAACATCGGACGCACCGGCAGGGAAGCCATTGAATACATCACCGGCCGTCCCCTAAAGGCGGGCGAAGGAGTCTTTACCTCGGTACAGTATCTCCTCAGCGGTAATCTCTCCCGAACCGACGTCGAACTGATTGCCCGAAATCTTCTCGGTAATGCCCTCATTCAACGCTTTGCGGTGCTCGACCAGGCCGAGTTTGCGGCAAATGGGGGGGTGTCGGCCTATGTACCCAGGGTTCAGTCTCAGTCAGAAATTCAGGTCAGGGAAATCGATCTTGAAGTTTCCGATGAAGAACTGATGCGGATCAGCAAGGATGGGGTTCTCGCCCTGACCCTTGATGAGATGAAAATCATTCAGGCGCATTACCGCGATCAGCAGGTCCGCGAGGCGCGCCAGAAGCTCGGGCTTGGTGCGGTTCCGACCGATGTTGAACTGGAATGCCTTGCCCAAACGTGGTCCGAGCACTGCAAGCACAAGATCTTTGCCGGGACGGTACATTACGAGGACGATAAGGGGAACCGGCAGGAAATCAAGTCGCTATTCAAATCGTTCATTCAGCGGACTACCAAGGATGTTCGGGAGAAGTTGGGCAATAAGGATTTTTGCCTTTCAGTTTTCAAAGACAATGCAGGAGTAATCAAGTTCAATGAAGACTGGTCCCTGGTTTTCAAGGTGGAAACCCACAACTCCCCTTCGGCTCTGGACCCTTACGGCGGGGCACTGACCGGCATCGTCGGCGTGAATCGCGATCCATTCGGCACCGGCAAAGGTGCGAAGCTCATCTTCAACACCGATGTTTTCTGCTTTGCCGATCCTTTCTACGACAAACCGCTGCCGTCCAGGCTTCTCCATCCACGCCGCATTTACGAAGGGGTTGTCGAAGGGGTTGAGCATGGCGGCAACAAAAGCGGCATACCTACGGTCAACGGATCTCTAGTATTCGATGAGCGTTTTGCTGGTAAACCCCTGGTTTTTTGTGGAACAGCCGGCATCATGCCTGCGACGTTGAACGGCGAACCGGGTCACGAGAAGTCGATAAAGCCGGGCGACTTGATTGTCATGACCGGCGGGCGTATCGGCAAGGACGGCATCCACGGCGCCACTTTCTCCTCCGAGGAACTGAATGAGAATTCGCCTGTCACCGCGGTACAGATCGGCGACCCCATCACCCAGAAGAGAATGTTCGATTTCCTGATCCGTGCCCGCGACAAGGGGTTATATCGGTTCATCACCGATAACGGCGCCGGCGGCCTTTCATCGTCAGTCGGCGAAATGGCGGGCGAGTGCGGCGGCTGCCATATGGATCTTGCCAAGGCTCCCCTCAAGTATCCCGGGCTCGATCCCTGGGAGATACTCATCTCCGAGGCCCAGGAGCGCATGAGTCTTGCCGTGCCGCCGGAATCCATCGACGAATTCATGGCAATGGCCAAGCGTTTCAATGTTGAAGCGACCATATTGGGCGAGTTTACCGACAGCGGTTATTTCCATATGGTCTACGGTGACCGCACCGTTGCCTGGCTGCCCATGGAGTTCATGCACGAAGGGCTTCCCCCGATGCAGCTTCCCGCAAAGTGGGCACCGCCACGCTACGAAGAACCGGTTCTCCCCGCAAAAGAGGATTATACCGCAGACCTGAAGCAGCTTCTCGGCGCACTGAATATCTGTTCCAAGGAGTCGGTGGTCCGCCGCTATGACCACGAAGTGCAGGGTGGGAGCGTAGTTAAACCCTTCACCGGCGTGGCCAACGATGGCCCTTCCGATGCCGCCGTGGTCCGGCCGATTCTCGATTCCTTTGAAGGGGTCGTGGTGGCCCACGGGATCTGCCCCCGCTACTCCGATATCGACACTTACCACATGACCGCAAACGCCATTGACGAGGCGCTGCGCAACTATGTGGCCGTTGGCGGCTCTCTGGATCTCGTGGCCGGACTCGACAACTTCTGCTGGTGCGACCCGGTGAAGTCGGAGAAGACACCCGATGGCGAGTACAAGATGGCCCAGCTGGTCCGTGCCAACCATGCCCTTTATGACGTTTGCCTTGCCTATAATCTTCCGCTAATTTCAGGCAAGGACTCCATGAAAAACGATTTTTATGATGGGGCCACTAAAATTTCGATCCCGCCGACCATTCTTTTCTCGGTTATCGGCAAGATAGAGGATGCCAGAAAAAGCGTTACCATGGACGTTAAGCGACCCGGCGATATCGTCTACCTCCTTGGAACTACCGGCAACGAGATGGGGGGGTCCGAGTACCTGGCCCTGCGTGGCGGCATCGGCAACATTGTCCCGAAGGTTAACCCCGAGAAAGCCCTCAAACGGTACCGTGCCCTGCACATGGCCATAACCGGCGGTCTTATAGCTTCCTGCCACGATCTTTCTGACGGCGGCCTTGCCGTCGCCCTGGCCGAGACAGCTTTTGCCGGCGGGTACGGTATTGCCGCCGATCTCGGCCGGGTCCTCTGGGGAGATGCCGACCCCTTGCGCAACGATGCTGTTCTTCTGTTCTCCGAATCGGCTTCGCGGCATCTTGTGACGGTTCGCCCCGAGAATCGGGATGCCTTCGAAACAGCCATGGCCGGCAATTGTTTCTCGGCCATCGGAACCGTTACGGAAGAGGCTGCTGTTGCCATTACCGGGCTTTCCGGCAAAACGGTTGTGAACGCAGGTATTGAAGAACTTAAAGAAGCGTGGCAGAGTCCGCTGAGGGAGCTGTAGCATGTCGAAAACACGAGCTATTGTCATAACCGGCAACGGTACCAACTGTGAAGTGGAGGCGGCTCACGCCTGTCGCCTCGGCGGATTCGACGACGCGGTTATCGCCCATATTTCAGACCTGTTGTCGGGCGACATCCGCCTGGATGACTTCCACTTCATCAACCTCACCGGCGGCTTTCTCGACGGCGATGACCTGGGCAGCGCAAAGGCGCAAGCCAATCGTCTCCGCTACGCCAAGGTGGATGATCTCGAAGAGCATCTCATCGACCAGTTCAGCCGTTTCATAAATGCGGGCAAACTGATCCTCGGGGTCTGCAACGGTTTTCAGCTAATGGTGAAAATGGGGCTCCTGCCGGCAATTGGCGGATCTTATCTGAAGCAGACCGCAACCCTGACCTTCAATGACTGTGGCCGGTTTCAGGACCGCTGGGTCTATCTTAAGGTAGATCCCGCCTCTCCCTCGGTCTACACGGGTGATGTAGAACAGGGAATATACCTGCCGATGCGTCACGGGGAGGGGAAGCTTGTCGTAGACAGCCCTGCCACGCTTGCCGCCATCGAGGATAAGCATCTTGCCGTCTTCAGGTATTCCGATGCAGCCTACAGCGCACCCACCATGGAATTTCCCCTGAATCCCAACGGGTCGGTTAATGCCATTGCGGCCCTCTGCGATGAAACCGGCCGACTTATGGGTATGATGCCCCACCCGGAGGCTTTCGTCCACCGGACCCATCATCCCCGCTGGACTCGCGAAGAACTGCCCGAAGAAGGTGACGGTCTTGTCCTGTTCAAGAACGCTGCTGAGTACGTAAGGAAAAATTTGCTGTAATACTGCTGAAACCGGGCGGCTGACATTTTGCAGCCGCTTATTTCGTATATGGAGACGGAATGAAGCTTTACAGACCTACGGAAGAATGCGGAATTTTTGGTATTTACGGTCATCCAGAGGCGGCGAACCTGACTTATCTCGGGCTCTACGCCCTTCAACACCGGGGACAGGAAGCATGCGGCATCGTCTCTTCGGACGGACGAAGCCTTCATGTTCACCGGAGCATGGGACTGGTGGCGGATGTCTTCGGCGATCAGGCGCTTTTTCGCAATCTCCCTGGTCCCGCGGCAATCGGCCATGTCCGTTACTCAACAACTGGAGATTCTGTCACCAAGAACGTCCAGCCAATCAAGGTGGATTATTCCCGCGGCTCCATTGCCGTGGCCCACAATGGCAATCTGGTTAACGCGCAGATCGTCAAGGACGAGTTGGAGGCATGGGGGTCGATCTTTCAGACCACAATGGACACGGAGGTAATCCTCCATCTGCTGGCTGCCTCCAAACAGAACTCCCTTGAGGACCGTATCGCCGAAGCTCTCGGACGTCTGAAGGGAGCTTACTGCCTTCTGTTCCTGACCGAGACCCGCATGGTTGCGGCCCGGGACCCCCAGGGCTTCCGCCCCCTTTGTCTCGGCAAGCTGGGCGACGGCTGGGTTGTCGCCTCGGAGAGTTGCGCCCTTGACCTCATCGAGGCTGAATTCGTCCGTGAGGTTGAGCCAGGCGAGGTCATCGTCATTACGAAGGATGGCATTACCTCGCATTTCCCCCTCAAGAAGGCTGAAACGGCCCCCTGTATCTTCGAATTTGTTTACTTCGCACGCCCCGATTCCTATATTTTCGGGAAAAACGTCTACTCGGTCCGCAAGGAATTCGGACGGCAGCTGGCCCGGGAGCACCAGGTCGATGCCGATATCGTCATCCCGGTTCCCGATTCGGGTGTCCCGGCTGCGTTGGGCTATGCCCAGGAAGCCGGACTTCCTTTCGAATTGGGGCTGATTCGTAACCACTACATCGGACGAACCTTCATTGAACCCCAGCAATCGATCCGGCACTTCGGGGTGAAAATCAAGCTCAATCCGGTGCGCGAGATCCTTGAGGGTAAGCGGGTTGTAGTAATCGACGATTCCATTGTGCGGGGGACCACTTCCCGCAAGATCGTGAAGATGGTTCGCAATGCCGGCGCCAAAGAGGTTCATGTCCGCATCTCGTCGCCTCCCACCAGCTACCCCTGCTATTACGGCATCGACACGCCAACCCGCAAGGAGCTGATCTCTTCCTCCCATACTCTTGAAGAGATCCGCAGATATATCACCGCTGACTCCCTCGGCTACCTCTCGGAGGAGGGCCTGCTGCAATCCGTCGGGGCCGGGAATACACCATACTGCAAGGCCTGCTTCTCCGGTAACTATCCCATAACATTCCCCAAGCTGGCGGCGGCGCCCCAGCTGGATCTTTTCTGAAAGGAGCTGATTTGACCATGACTGACCGGGAGCGCTTGAAACAGATAATACTGGAACTTTCCTACGAAAAGAGAAAGGTGACCCTCGCTTCTGGCCGGGAGAGCGATTTCTACTTTGACGGCAAGCAGACCACCCTCCATGCCGAGGGGGGGCTTCTGGTCGGCAAGCTTTTCTATGAAGCAATAAAAGATGTCGAAGGTGTCCAGGGCGTCGGCGGCATTACCCTCGGGGCCGATCCGATTGCGACAGCAACGTCCATCGCGGCATATCTCGACGGACGTCCCATGCATGCATTCATTATCCGTAAAGAGCCCAAGGGCCACGGTACGGGTCAATGGCTCGAAGGGCGCAAAAATCTTCCGCCCGGTTCGAAGGTAGTTATCGTGGAGGATGTGGTGACCACCGGAGGTTCCTCCATGAAAGCCGTCCGCCGTGCCGAGGAAGAGGGTCTGATTGTACTCGGTATCGTTTCTCTAGTGGACCGGGAAGAGGGGGGCCGTGAAAACATCGAGGCTGAAGGGGTCTGGTTGAGAAGCATTTTCACCAGGTCTCAGCTCGTTGATTAAGGCACTGAAAAACAAGAAAGCAGGGAAGGCGGGATTTCCCGCCTTCTTTTTTTGAAGGAACATGGACGGGATTTTAAAGGAATATAGCGAACTGCTGTCCAGTGTGGACAAGTGGTTCGCCAACTGTATCGCGCAATCCGGTGAGCGCATCCGCTGTGCCGCGGGGTGCTCCGAGTGCTGCCGAGGGCTTTTCGATATCACGCTCCTAGATGCGGCGCTCCTTAAAAAGGGTTTCGATCAACTGGATGCCTGCACCCGCGGGCAGGTATTGGAGCGATGCCGTTCGCGCCTTTTTGTGCTCCAGGAGCTTTGGCCCGAGTTCGATTCTCCCTATCTTCTCAACTACCGTCCCGAAGAAGAGTGGGAAATTCTCATGCCCGATGACGATGAAACTCCTTGCCCGCTTCTCGGGCAGGACGGCAGATGCCTGGTCTACGAATTTCGCCCCATGACCTGCCGGCTCCATGGGCTTCCCCTGGTTGATCTTACGGGAGAAGTGCTCCATGACGAATGGTGCACCCTCAATTTTGTTGATAACGACCCCCTGGCCGACACTGCACTCAGGGGAGAGTTCACTGATATATTCAGGGCAGAGGTCCGTCTCTTTCGGCGTTTGTCGGCACGCCTCCTGGGGCGAGAATTCGCAGAGCTTGACACTTTCATCCCAACCGCCCTCCTCATTGACTTCCAGCATTTCGATTGGCCCGGTTATGGGGCAGCTCTGGCCGCAACTCCTTGACTGATCTTGCCCAATAGGTATAATAAACGCTCAATTTCAGTCAGGAAGGGCATCCATGGCCGTTGAAAAGTTCGAAACCGCACTTAAAAAGCTGGAAGAAGTGGTGAACAGGCTTGAAAGCGGGGACTTGTCCCTTGATGACTCCCTCAAAGCTTTTGAGGAGGGGGTCAAAATGGCCGCCTTCTGCACCAAAAAGCTGGATGAGGCGGAAAAAAAGGTGGAGTTACTGCTCAAGAAAAAGGACGGCAGTTTCTCGAAGGAGCCATTCCGGCTGGATGAAGGGGAGTAGGGAAGCATATTTTTGATTAAAAGCGAGTTTTCATGGACCTGAAAAGCTATCTCAAAGAACGCTGCACCATTGTTGACGAAGCCCTTGAACGCCATCTGCCGAGGGAGAGTGAGCTCCCCGTTTCCGTCCACCGTTCCATGCGTTATTCGGTCTTTGCCGGGGGAAAGCGGATACGTCCCGTGCTGATGCTCGCTGCTTGCGAGGCGGTGGGAGGAACGCCGGATCTCGCTCTTCCTGCGGCCTGCGCCATGGAGATGATACATACCTATTCACTGATTCACGATGACTTGCCGGCCATGGACGATGACGATTTCCGCCGCGGCCGTCCCACCAACCACAAGGTTTTCGGAGAAGCAATCGCCATTCTCGCCGGCGATGCGCTCCTGACGGAAGCATTTATCCTCATGAGCTCTCCGGAATATGCAGCGAAAGTTGGGCCTTCCCGTCTGCTTCCGGTTATCCAGGAAATCGGCTTCTGCGCCGGATCCAGGGGTATGGTCGGCGGCCAGGTAGTCGATATGGAGAGTGAGGGGCAAAAGGATATTGATCTGGCCACGGTCCAGTACATCCACACCCACAAGACCGGCGCCCTTATGAAGGCTTCGGTCAAAGCCGGGGCCATCCTCGGAGGGGCTGAAGGGGAGGCCCTCGCGGCCATGACCCGTTACGGGGAAGCCATCGGCCTCGCCTTCCAGATAGCCGACGATATTCTTGATATAGAGGGAACCACCGAACAGATCGGTAAAGATGCCGGAAGCGATCAAGCCCGCGGCAAAGCAACGTATCCGGCGGTTATGGGCCTGGCCGACTCCAAACGCCGCGCCCAGGAACTGGTTGAAATCGCCCTTGATGCCATCGCGCCTTTCGGTGAGAAGGCCGAGCCGCTGCGGGAAATTGCCCGCTATATCGTATCCCGGAATTCCTGATGACGACAATTCTTGAAACCATCGACTCACCCTGCGATTTGAAGGGGCTTTCTGCCAGCCAACTTGAGCAGCTTGCATCGGAATTGAGGGCAAAAATCATTGCCGTCTGCGCCGAAAACGGCGGGCACCTGGCTCCGAGCCTCGGCGTGGTTGAACTGACTCTGGCTCTCCACAGGGTGTTCGATTCCCCCACGGACAAGATTATCTGGGATGTGGGGCACCAGTCCTATGCCCATAAATTGCTTACCGGCCGGCGGGATAAGTTTGCCACTCTTCGTACCCTCGGTGGAATCAGCGGTTTCCCCAAACGTTGCGAATCTCCCCATGATGCCTACGACACGGGCCATACCTCAACCTCCATCTCAGCGGCTCTCGGTTTTGCCGCCGCTCGCGACCTGCGTGGCGAACGGAACAAGGTAGTAGCAGTCATCGGCGATGGCTCCATGACGGGTGGCCTAGCATACGAGGGGCTCAATCACGCAGGAGAGCTGAACAAGGACCTGGTGGTTATTCTGAACGACAACGAGATGTCCATTGCCGAGAACGTGGGGGCGTTGTCCAATTTTCTGAACCGTACCGTGACCAGCGACTTTGTACACACGATCAAGAAGGACCTCGAAGGTTTTCTCGGCGGGCTTGACAAGATAGGCCACGGGGTTCTCAAGGTGGCGAAGCGCGCAGAGGAATCCCTCAAAAGTCTCTTCACGCCCGGCATGCTCTTCGAGGCGTTCGGGTTTGAATACATCGGTCCCATTGATGGGCACGACATCGGCCGCCTTACGGAAACCTTCGAAAAAATCAAAAGATTTGATGACGCGGTACTGATTCACGTTCTTACCAAGAAGGGAAAGGGATACCCCCCCGCGGAAGCAAAACCGGCCCTTTTTCACGGTGTCGGACCGTTTGAGGCTGAAACCGGCAAGGTGCTGAAAGGGAAGGGTGGGGCAGCTTCTTATACCGGCGTCTTCGGCGAGGCAATCAGAAAAATAGCGGCCGACGACGACCGGGTCATAGCACTCACCGCTGCCATGCCGGATGGGACCGGGCTCACCGCGTTCGCGTCAGATTTCCCCCAACGGTTCTTCGACGTGGGTATTGCCGAGCAGCACGGCGTAACCTTTGCCGCCGGGCTTGCCGCCGAGGGTTACCGGCCGGTATTCGCCGTTTACTCGTCCTTCCTGCAGCGGGCCTATGATCAGGTGTTCCACGATGTATGCCTGCAGAATCTTCCGGTCACTTTCGCCATAGACCGTGCCGGGGTTGTCGGAAGTGACGGCCCGACTCATCATGGGCTTTTCGATCTCTCGTACCTGCGTCATCTGCCTAATATGGTTGTAATGGCGCCAAAGGATGAGAACGAACTCCAGCATATGCTGAAGACAGCCATCGACCATGACGGGCCGGCGGCGCTGCGCTACCCGCGCGGCAACGGCTACGGCATTTCCCTTGACCAGGCATTTCAGGCGCTGCCGCTCGGGAAAAGTGAAATGTTGCGGGAAGGAAACAGCGGCGCTCTGCTTGCGGTAGGGTCAACCGTCTATCCCGCCCGAGAGGCAGCCGAAACCCTGGCGGCAGACGGACTAGATTTCAGCGTAGTCAACGTTCGATTCATCAAACCCCTTGACCGTGACGCAATCATATCCCTTGCCCGTGCAACCGGTACCCTGGTAACCGTTGAAGAAAACGCCGTACAGGGCGGGTTCGGTACGGCAGTGCTGGAACTGCTGGAAGAGGAGGGTATTGAAGGGGTCAAGGTCCTGCGCCTGGGGTACCCCGATTTTTATGTTGAACAGGGAGAACAGCCGGAACTCAGGGCTAAATTCGGACTGGACGCTCCGGGGATCACCGAAAGAGTTCGAGCATTCATGAGATCTTGAGCAAAGCCGGGGCCATCCCGGCTTTTTCGTACCATAAGCGGACAAACAGGTGGCGATGAAACGCATAACAACCCAACTCTTCTGCTTGATCAGTCTGTTTTCCATCTTCTCGCCGGTTGCCGATG
Organism: Geobacter benzoatilyticus; assembly: GCF_017338855.1. Lineage (NCBI taxonomy): Bacteria > Pseudomonadati > Thermodesulfobacteriota > Desulfuromonadia > Geobacterales > Geobacteraceae > Geobacter > Geobacter benzoatilyticus. The sequence goes on along the minus strand of NZ_CP071382.1, from coordinate 2,943,329 downwards.
CTGCCGACCCTCTTCTGCATAACATATATGGAGTTGATCTCCTGGAGGAGGGAAAAATTGAGCAGGGCATCGAGCAGCTGGAGCAGGCCTATCGGCTCTATTCGGCGGATCAAACCCTGAAGAAGAACCTTGCTACCGCATATGCCCTGATGGGGCAGAAGCTTTTGAATAAAAAGTCTTATCCGGAAGCGGCATCGCAATTCGAGAAGTCCATTGAGCTGTTTCCCGACGATCCGCAGTATCATCTGCTGCGTGGCATTTCCTTTACCCTGGCGAAGAACGTTTTACCGGCCCAGTATGAATTACAGCAGGCCCGAAAGCTTGGTGGCGATTCGGCCGAGAGTCTATATTTCCTTGGCCGGCTGCACTATGATGCAGGAGAAACTGATAAGGCCCTGGAGTTTTGGGAAAAAGCCACGGCCATGGCGCCATCTGATACTTTTCTCAGCGGGCTGATGGAAAAAATGCGCCGCGAGCAGGCAGTGGAGGCGAGAATGGAGCGGGGGCACAGCTCCCGTTTCATTGTTTCCTATGATACGGAAGAGGTTAAAACAGATATTGCGCTGGCAGCCCTTGACGTTCTCGAGCAAGTTTACAACGGAGTCGGGACGGATCTTTCCTGTTTTCCCGAGGCACGGGTGCCGGTCATTCTCTACACAAAACGCGACTATCGTGAGGTGACTCGTTCACCGGGCTGGTCCGGTGGGCTCTACGACGGAAAAATCAGGCTGCCAATAGGTGGGATAGTTGAAATCACCTCCGACTTGAGGGGAACGCTTCGTCATGAATACACCCATGCCGTTATACGTGAAATAACGAAAGGGAATTGCCCTGTGTGGCTCAATGAAGGCATTGCGGAACTTCAGGGAAGACTGGAATTCAATACTCCGTTGCGAGAATTGGAGAAAGCCGTCAAAACGGGAGAATTCATCCCTCTTAAGAGACTTGAAGCAGGGTTTGCCGCCCTGGGAACCTCCGAGGTTCATCTGGCCTATGAACAGAGCTACGCATTGGCAAACTTCATGGTTGCAACCTATGGGTGGCACAGGATGCGGACAATACTCTCGAATTTAGGGGAGGGCTTGCCGATTGACAAGGCGATTGCAGGGGGGCTCGATGACCTTGGTCTCAACCTTGAAGGCGTTTTCGACGAATGGAAGGCGTATATGATACGGGAATTTGGTGAAAAAAGAGGGTAATGCCTTCTTTCTGCGGAAGCGTGTAAGGGCCTTATAAAAAATGATTGACAACAAAATATTCGTGACGTATAAGAAGACAAAAATGGTCCTATAGGTATTTAATTATGATGGAATTGACACGTAAAGGTGAATACGCAATCAGGGGAGTTGTTTACCTGGCGCAACTTCCTCCGGGTAAAGTGGCGCTTATCAGCGAGATTGCCGAGGCTGTTGATGTTCCTCAAATGTTCCTCGCCAAAATACTCCAGAGTTTTGCAAAAATTGGCCTTGTAAATTCGTTTCGGGGCGCCGGTGGAGGTTTCATGCTTGGCCGACCGGCATCACAGATTACCCTGCGTGAGGTTGTTGAGGCCGTGGAAGGCCCTATTCTGCCCAACAGATGCCTGATGGGTTCCGGAGTTTGCGAACGCGACACCACGTGCGGAGTACATCCGGTTTGGAGGCAGATTCAGCAGCGTGTTGTGGAAGTTCTCGATGGGGTCACCATAGAAGATCTTGCCGTACATCAGAAATAGCGAAAAAATTTTGCCCGAATAAAGGACAAAATTGGTCCGCTATGATACAGTTTCTGTAATTTATAAATTAAGTATTACAGCCCTGGCGGCTATTTATTACACATTAATGCAAGGAGGTAAGGACGGATGGACGTACTAACCCTGAGCAGGCTGCAGTTCGCGGCAACGACCATGTTCCATTTCATTTTCGTTCCGCTTACCCTGGGCCTCTCGATTCTCACTGCGTACATGGAAACCAGATACGTGCGCACAGGGGATGAGACCTATCTGAAGATGACCAAGTTCTGGGGGAAGCTGTTTCTCATAAACTTTGCCCTGGGGGTCGTTACCGGCATTACTCAGGAATTCCAGTTCGGCATGAACTGGGCCGAGTATTCCAGGTACGTGGGAGATATCTTCGGGGCGCCGCTGGCCATTGAAGCCACGGTGGCCTTTTTCCTGGAGTCCGTTTTCATCGGCGTCTGGATATTCGGCTGGAACAAGGTATCTAAGGTTACCCATGCAATCAGCATTTGGCTGGTGGCAATCGCGACAAACCTGTCGGCCCTCTGGATCCTTCTGGCCAACGGCTGGATGCAGAACCCGGTAGGTTATGTTCTCCGTAATGGCCGTGCCGAAATGGTCGACTTCATGGCGGTTGTTACCAATCCCTATGGAATCATCAAGTTCGTCCATACCGTAAGTTCCGGATACATGGTGGCGGCGTTTTTTGTCATGGGAATTTCTGCGTGGCATTTGCTGCGGAAAAACCAGGTGGATTTCTTTGTCCGTTCATTCAGGATGGGGGCGTTATTCGGTCTGTTGGGCGTAGTTCTGGTGCTTCTTTCCGGCGACTTCCATGCGGTGGAAATCGCCAAGACCCAACCCACCAAGTTTGCTGCCATGGAGTCGGTATGGGAGACCAAGCGTGGAGTCGGCATGAACCTGCTCATTCTTCCCGACCCTAAGAATGAGTGCAATGCGGTAGAGAAAATCTGTATTCCCAATTTGGTGAGCCTGCTCGCATTCCATGATCCCAACTCCGAGATCAAGGGCCTCAAGGATTTCCCGAAGGAAATGCGGCCGCCGGTACAGGCTACCTTCTGGAGTTTCCGTATCATGGTGGGACTCGGCTCCTTCACTGCCCTGGCAGTTTTGGCCGCCGTAATTCTTTCAATGATGAAGTCCCTTGAGAAACGGACCTTATTCCTGCAGATCATGCTGTTGTCCTTGCCTCTGCCATATCTTGCGGCGCAACTTGGCTGGATAGTGGCTGAAATGGGCCGTCAGCCCTGGATCGTGTATGGTGTGCTGAAGACTTCTGAAGGAGTCTCAAAGGCGGTGACGTCACCTCAGGTGATAGGTTCTTTGGTGGGCTTCACCTTGATTTACAGTTTGCTTGGGGCCATCGACATCTACCTTTTGGCTAAATACGCCCGCAAGGGGCCGGATGACGATCTTTCCGGAATTATCAAACCAACGACGGTAAAGGGGGCGTAACATGGAACTGCAGATTACCTGGTTTGTGCTCTGGGGAGTTCTTTGGGCTGTTTATTTCATGCTTGACGGTTTCGTCTTCGGGACAGGAATGCTCCATAACATACTTGCCCGGACCGACGGCGAGAAGCGGGTACTAATCAATACAATCGGGCCGGTGTGGGACGGCAATGAAGTCTGGCTCATCACCGCCGGCGGTGCCACCTTTGCGGCGTTTCCCACTACCTATGCCCTCATGTTCAGCTACCTCTATACTGCGCTGTTGCTCCTGCTCTTCTCCCTGATTGTTCGAGGGGTCTCTTTCGAGTTTCGCGGAAAACTGGAAGGGGAGGGGTGGAAAAAGGCTTGGGATGTGGCGATACAAGTATCCAATTTCTTGCCCGCGCTTCTCTTCGGTGTTGCCTTCGGCAATATTTTCAAGGGGCTTCCCATGGATGCAGCAGGCTATCAGGGCTCATTCATTTCGCTGCTCAACCCCTACGGGCTGCTGACCGGGGTTCTCTTCGTGCTTCTCTTTACGGTGCATGGGGCGCTCTGGCTGTCGGTCAAGACTGTTGGTGACTTGAGTGCCCGTGCCAAAGGAATTGCCGACAAGACCTGGCCGGCCCTGCTTGTGGTTGCGGTGGCTTTCCTTGCCTACACCAAGTTTGCGACGAAATTGTTCGACAATTATCTGGCGAATCCGATTCTCTTTGTGGTCCCGGTTATCGCCGTTGCCGCTCTTGCAGGAATCCGGGTGCTCTCGGCCAAGGGGGCAACGCTCGCAGCTTTTGCCGCATCCTGCGTCACGGTGCTCAGCGTAGTAGCAACCGGCGTCGTGGGGCTCTTCCCGAATCTTATCCCGTCGAGCATTGATCCGGCCTACAGCCTGACGATATTCAACTCGTCGTCGAGTCCGTATACCCTTAAAATCATGACAATTGTGGCGTTTATCTTTGTACCGATTGTGATTATCTACAAAATCTGGGTGTATCGGGTATTCAGGGCTCCGGTCACCGAGGAAGATGTCCTTGGTAATAAACAGGCATATTGAATTTCTGGAAATTTAGAACTAAAAAGCCCGCTTCTGCGGGCTTTTTAGTTGAAGCAGACTGGTATTCCATCTGCCGGTGTTATTCCCTGACGTAGGTGTCTATATCCGATTCATGTACCATCGCCATGATTCGTGCATATTCCGATTCGATCATCTCGTAATGATTATGGGTTTCACGGGCATTCATTTCGAATATGGCCCGAACATTTTCATCCTTGATTTTAGCGGCGGTTTCCCTCAGGGTCTTTTCCAGGTTTTGCTCCTTGCTCATGGCAAGTTCAAGGGCCTTTTGCTCCGTAAAGTCGGAGTTGATCGTTCTGGACAATGCAACCATCCAGGTGGATTCGTAGTCAGGAGGCGCGTCAATGAACTCGTCAAAGTCAGGGATACTCGATCCTTTATAGATCTTGTAGAAATGGCCGGCATGTTCACGTTCCTCGGCGGCAAGCACATTGAATACCCTGATGGCATCGGGGTCTTTCATTTTTGTTGCGCCGAGTTGATAAAAATTCATGGCATTTTTTTCCGTTTGCAATGATTTTATGATGGCTTCCTGCACGTCGATCTCTTCAAACATTATCCGCCTCCTTTGAGTTATAGATCAGCATAGATATGGCTTAAAGCTACCGGATAATAAGGCGTTGTCAAACGGCAGGGCCAATGAAAAAGCCGCCGGGGATCATTCTCCGGCGGCTTCTGCTATGTATCACTGGGCTTGTAAGTGTTCTGCCGGTTTATGCCTGCTGAATGGCCGACAACTTCCACTGGTTCGGCCCGACGGGCCGGCTGAAGGTCCAGTATTCCTCGAACTTTACGGGTTCCAGGTCGCTTCCGGACACAACTTTCCCGGTCTCATCGGTAGTGTAGTCAAGGATGCTTGCCAGAAAACGCACCGTAATATAATCGTTTCCTTCTTCCTGCCATACTTCAGATATTTCCACTTCACGGACTGCTATGTTCTCAAGCCGGTTGATGTTACCGGCAGCCTTCAGTTCTTCAATCTGCCGGCGGAAGATATCCTGCATTTCCGGGGTCTGGAGGCTGGCTACAGGTGTCAGGTCACGTCTGGTCCAAGCCCCCTGGACGCGGAAAAAGATATCCTGGACATTGTCCTTGAAGCGATTTTCGTCGAAAGTGCCATCCATCTGACGAACATGTGCAAGACCGGAGCTCGTTTCGTCCTGTGCCGGGGGTTGGCTGAAATTATACTGTTGCGGAGCAGGCTCTGCGCTTTCCGCCTGACGCCAGTATTGCTGCGTACCGCCGGCGGTCTGTTGAGCCGCTCTGCGGCGCGAGGCAACAAAGCGGTAAATCAGGTACAGGATTCCGCCGATCAAGAGGATGTCGAATATCCCGATACCTCCCGCTGCGCCCGGACCTGCAAAACCGAGGCTGCGGAAGAGCATCCCCCCGAGAAGGCCGCCGACGACACCACCGGCCAATCCCCGGAGAAAACTTCCGCCCTGGCGCTGGGGCTGGGCCTGGGGAAAGGATTGTTGCGGAGATGGCTGGGGGCGGGAGGTATACGGATTTGTCATGCGAGACGGCGACTTGTAGGTGCGTGCTCCACGGCTGCCGAATGAACGGCCGCCACCGGCGCGGGCACTGGCTTCCTGGTATCCCATGGCTATAAGGGAAACAGCAAAGGCAATAGTAAATAAACGAACAATCCAGCGATTTTTCATTGCTTCCACCTTTCGTGAGTTCAGTTTGCAAATTTTACGGCAATCCCAGGCCATTTGAAAGATAATTAAAAAAAGCTCGAAGTTGACAGGCACTTAGACGACAGTGTACAAAGACGAATTGAATTTATCGAGGAGGATTGCAACCGCCCATGAGCACTGACGGAAACAAAATTATCTACTCCATGATGCGTGTGTCCAAGTTTTATGACAAAAAGCCGGTCATCAAGGACATCTCCCTTTCCTATTTTTATGGTGCCAAGATCGGTGTCCTGGGCCTTAACGGCTCAGGTAAATCATCGCTGCTGCGCATCATGGCCGGGGTCGATAAGGATTTCAATGGCCAGGCGGTTCTCTCGCCCGGCTATACCGTAGGCTACCTTGAACAGGAACCGCATCTCGACGAGGGGAAAACCGTGCGGGAAATCGTCGAAGAGGGTTGCCAGGAAACGGTAAATCTTCTTAACGAGTTCAACGAAATAACGGCCGCCTTTTCCGATCCCGATGCCGATATGGACAAACTGCTGGATCGCCAGGCAACCGTGCAGGAGAAACTTGACCATCTGGATGCCTGGGATCTGGACTCCCGGCTGGAGATGGCCATGGACGCTTTGCGCTGCCCGCCGGGCGATACGCCGGTCACGGTGCTTTCCGGCGGTGAAAGGCGCCGCGTGGCCCTGTGCCGGCTTCTGCTGCAAAAGCCCGACATCCTCCTCCTTGACGAACCCACCAACCATCTGGACGCAGAGACCATTGCCTGGCTTGAACATCACCTTCAGGGGTATCCCGGCACCATTATCGCCGTTACCCACGACCGCTATTTCCTTGACAATGTTGCCGGCTGGATTCTCGAACTGGACCGGGGAGAGGGGATCCCGTGGAAAGGGAATTATTCTTCATGGCTTGAGCAGAAGCAAAACCGGCTCGCGCAGGAGGAGAAGTCGGAAAGCGATCGTCAGAAGACCCTGCAACGGGAGCTCGAGTGGATAAGGATGAGCCCCAAGGGGCGCCATGCGAAAAGCAAGGCCCGGATCAGTTCCTATGAACAATTACTCTCCCAGGAGAGCGAGAAACGGGCAAAGGAACTGGAGATTTACATTCCTCCCGGGCCGAGACTCGGCAACATCGTCATTGAGGCGGAAAATATCTCCAAGTCGTATGGCGACCGGCTCCTTGTGGAGGGGATGAGTTTTCGGCTGCCACCTGGAGGGATCGTCGGCGTGATAGGCCCCAACGGGGCCGGCAAGACAACGCTCTTCCGGATGATTACAGGCCAGGAAGAACCTGATTCAGGCTCCATTCGCATTGGAGATACCGTGAAGGTTGCCTATGTGGACCAGAGCCGCGATGCACTGAGCCCGGACAAGAGCATTTGGGAAGAGATTTCCGGAGGGCAGGAGACCCTGCAACTGGGCAAGGTAAGTGTAAACTCGCGAGCCTATGTGTCACGGTTCAATTTTTCCGGGAGCGATCAGCAGAAAAAAGTCGGCCTGCTTTCGGGCGGGGAGCGGAACCGGGTTCACATAGCCAAGATGCTCAAGGAAGGCGGAAACGTAATCCTGCTGGACGAACCGACCAATGACCTGGATGTGAACACCATGCGTGCACTGGAAGAGGCGCTGGAGAACTTTGCCGGTTGTGCCGTGGTCATCTCCCATGACCGCTGGTTCCTTGACCGGATTGCTACCCATATCCTTGCATTCGAAGGAGACAGCCAGGTGGTATGGTTCGATGGAAACTATTCAGAGTACGAAGAGGACCGCAAGAAACGGCTTGGCGCTGCCGCCGACATGCCGCATCGGATCAAGTACCGCCAATTGACGCGAGCATAGCGGCAGAAAAGGTCGGCAAATTACAGCAGGCTCTTTTGTCATCACGAATAAACGGGGACAACCGATTGGTTGCCCCCGTTTTCATTATGACCAGACTGTAGGAAATTTAAATATATCGCCCTGTCAGAGACAAGTAGCAAATGTCGAGCATCTGGATTCGGGGGGAGGGGCAAGGCGTCTTTGGGGCTTCGCTTGATAATTTGTCACATCCACCCAGACTCCCGAGCGCAGAAAAGATTTGATTACACCGTCCCGGATAAGCAGGCCGAGTTTCACCCTCTGTGCCACAGTGATCGTGTCGTCGTTGCAACGTACCAGTACAACCATGTCTTTTCCTCCTGTACGGGAAAGCTCTGGATGTCGTGCGAATCAACTTGTTATCATATACCGGATTGTAATGGCTCAGCAAGAGCCCATATTCAAATGGAAGGTGGGGAGAAGACCTGCTTTTCCCATCGGAAAATGATCGAACGGCTTTATGTATACATAAAAAGAAAAGTTCAGTAAAGCAAAATCTATTAGATGTGGCTAATGGAGGGAAAAATAAAATTTCAGGTCTATCGCAAGTGGGGGGAGTGCGTCATTAAGGTTCGGATATATCGTCGAAAGTTCGCTTGAGTAGATAGGTGATTAGGGCTGCTGCAAGTAACCCGCAGATCACGATAGCACCAATTATTTTCCTGCGTTGACCTCGTTCGTCGATTTTCGCGAGCGTTTTAGAGATTCCGTCCAGCTCTTCCCGAAATTCACCCGATAACTTTATCACTTTGCCTGTGTCAACCTCGTGAAAGAGGCGATGATAGCGATTGCGCACGGAAAAAAGGCTTTTCTCCCAAGAGCCGGTATCTACTCCCTCACCCTTGAATTTGTTAATTTTTCCATCAATTTCAACGATGAGCCGTTCGGTGTTCCTCATGGCCTCCTTGATGGCTGAAGCTTGCCCGTACGGGTGGCACTTGCCGCAGTTCTCCTTGTTTATGATATCCAGGGTGGCCGTTGCTACAGCATGGGATCCATGACAGGTGACGCATGTGGGCCCTCCGGTGCCTAGTGCGCGGCCGTGGGCACTTTTGAAGTAGTCGTCCATGATCCCCACGTGGCAACGTCCACAGAAGGCCGGTATCCCCATTGTGTCAGGGAATCCTATGAATCCGCGGGCAGGACTCATGGCATACAGGGCATCTTTTGCATCCCCTCCATGGCAGTCATGACACGATATTCCATTAGCCTCGTGAATACTCCCGCGCCAGGCTTTAACCGGTGCCCCCCCTTTGCCCGGCTGTTTTCCGTGGCACTGGATGCATGTCGTCTCATCTTTACTGTACGCAGCAAGGGGCATTAGGATGAATACCCACAAGAGTGCAAATTGTATGGCTCGCGGGGATAGATTCATGAGTAATGCCCCCATATTGCCATTGCGATGTACAAAATAATTCCTCCCGCAAAACATGAAAGGAATAGAGGTCTTTTTAGCGGATTTCGCTCCTTGCTCCGATCCAAGAATGGAAGTAGCGCCAGAATGGTCATAGCTGCCCCTTGAACCATGAGCCCCAGGAGCTCGTTCGGGAACACCTTGAGCGTCTGATAATTTGCGAGGAAATACCATTCAGGCTTTATGTGTGCCGGGGTCTTGAAGGGATCGGCAGGCACAAAGGCGGTTGGAGGGAAGAAAATGTACGGAGAGAAAAACACGACCGTTAAAAATATTGCCAGATAAATCAGAATGGAAGTCATATCCTGGAGAAGATAATTGGGGAAAAACGGGATGCCACCGGGGTGAGATTGATAGCGAAAGCTGTCCCCCTGCCAGTTGTTTTTTGTTTCGCCCAGCCCGAAGGGAGGGGTGGAAACGCCAATGCGCTCCAGCAGGAAGAGGTGTGCAACAATAAAAGCTCCGATGGCGAGCGGCAGGAAGGTCACATGAACGGCAAAAAAACGTCCCAGCGTCGGTGGACCCACCAGAATACCGCCCCGGAGGAATGTCATGAGATACTCCCCGACAATGGGGATTGCGCCGACACTGTTGGTGGCAACCGTTGTAGCCCAAAACGAAAGCTGGCTCCACGGCAAGAGATAACCCGTGAGTGAAATTCCCAGAATCAGGTTGAAGAGGATGAAGCCGGTTAACCAGTTCATTTCCCGTGGGCTCTTATGGCTCCCCATAAACAGGACCGACAGCATGTGGAGAAGCAGGACAGCCACCATCATATTGGAGCCAACGGCGTGGCACAGGCGGATGAACCAGCCAAACGGGACATCGTTCATGATGTAAGTCACACTCTTGAAGGCTTTTTCAGCATCGGGGACATAGTATATGAGGAGAAGGATACCGGTCGCAATCTGGATGCCGAATATGACAAGAAGCACGCTGCCCAGGGAATACCAGGCGTTGATGTTGCGGGGCAGAAGGTAGCCGGTGAGATGTTTCTCCACCAGTTCTCCCAAGCCAAGCCTGACGTCGAGCCAGTGGTAGATGCTCTTTAATGGCGTCATATCCGGCTCCTATCCGACAGTCACAACACCGTCGGCCACAACTATCGGCAGCCTCTCCAGAGGCTTTGGCGGCGGCCCGGAGATTACAGTGCCGTCAGGAGTAAAACGACCGGCGTGGCAGGGGCAGAGGAAGTTCTGTTTTTCTTTCTCCCACTGCACAACGCATCCAAGGTGCGTGCATATTGCCGAAAGAGCAACGAGTTCTCCACCCTGCTTTCTTATTACAACTCCGGTCGTGCCGCGGAATTTGAAGAATTTGGCACCTTCCGGCGGTATTTCCGTTGCAGCAAACGAAATCCTGTCTCCGGATTCATTGGTTTTCACTGGTGTGAGATAGCCGAGAATAGGGTAGGCAACCGCAACCGCACCTGCGACAGCAAGCCCGCCAAGGCAGAAACCGAGAAATTCCCGTCTGCTGCTGGTCTGCATGAACCCTCCCGTAAACCGATGATCGTGCTCAAGTATAGCCCCTGGTAGGTACATTGCAATTGCGCCACCTGCGATACATTGTCGGCAGGCACTTTTCACTTGATTTGCCTTGCCTGTTTACATTAACCTTTCACCGGTTTAACCATTACATGCCACGAGGAGGGCTTCATGCCGTTAAGTCAACCGGGTTCGACTAAATTCCAGGTCAATCTTAGACGCCATTTGCGCAATCAAGATATATCCGACAACCTTGTGCACCTTATCTGCGAAATAGCCGAGGCGAGCAAATATGTAATTAATGCCGTCCGGACCGGGGACCTGGGAGTAGCCGGTACGTCGAACCTGTATGGGGAAGAGCAGCTGGCTCTTGACGTTCTGTCTGACCGGATCATAAAAAAACGTCTCATCCACTCAGGAGTTGTCTGTAATATCGCTTCCGAGGAAATGGACGAGATATTCCAGGCCCAGGCCGATGCCGACGGTCTCTACTCCGTTGCCTATGATCCCCTTGACGGCTCATCTCTTGTGGATGTTAACCTGGCGGTAGGCACAATCGTTTCCATCTATGAAGGATGCAACCTGCTTCAGAAAGGACGCAACCAGGTTGCCGCCATGTACATCCTCTATGGTCCGAGAGTTTCCATGGTTTACTCCGTCGGCAAAGGAGTACATGAATTCACCATGAACCATCTGATGGAGTACACTCTTTCACGGGAGAACGTTGTGATGAAACCCGAGGGAGACATATATTCGCCGGGCGGTCTCCGCAACAAGTATCATGCGGGAACGGAAAAGTTTGTCCGCTACCTGGAGGAGAAGGGGGCAAAGCTCCGGTATTCGGGCGGATTCGTGCCCGACATCAACCAGGTCATAATGAAAGGGAAGGGGATATTCATGTATCCTGCCCTCAATGGTTCGCCAAACGGAAAACTCCGCCTTCTCTTTGAGCTCAATCCCATGGCATTTCTGATTGAAAATGCCGGCGGAGCCGCAACTGACGGTAAAACACCCATTCTGGACCTGGATCCCCAGTCTCTGGATCAGCGGGCTCCCATTTATATCGGCTGTAAGAATGATGTGGCAAAGGCGATGGAATTTATTGCCTGAAAGCGATGAGCCAACGTCGAACCCGGTTTGTAGCGAGGTTTTTATGGAAGAAAGTGCAAAACAAAAACGACTGTGCTCCGAGATACAGCTTTTCGACCTTTGCGACAAGGGAACGACGGATGTCTGCGGACATCGTGACGGACGTTATTGCACCAAGGGAGATATCCTGACCCGTTTTGAAGCCATAGCCGATGACGACCAGTCTCCCGAGCAGTACTTTGCCGAAGAATTGGACGAAACCGAAGGTGCAGACGATTTGGGATATGACGATGCTTTCGGAGTTGATGAATACGGCGAAGAGGATTAGCTGAATTTTCCGGCCGCAATTCTTTGCATAAAAAAACCGCCTGAATGGGCGGTTTTTTTATGTCATTACGACTGATTAGATAATAACTGCGCTAGGTGTTGCGGATGAAATTTATATTACCGATTTCTTCCCAACGCTGACGAGGAATAGAGAGGAAAATATCGACAATTTCCGGATCGAACTGAGTTCCCCTGCAACGGTTCATTTCACTGACTACGGCTTCGAAGGGGAGCGCCTTGCGGTATGGCCGGTCGGATGTCATGGCATCCAAGGTATCGACAACGGAGAAAATGCGGGCGGGAAGGGGGATATTGTGCCTTGCGAGCCCATTGGGGTAGCCGGTTCCGTCAAACCACTCGTGGTGAGCCAACACCATGTCTGCTTGCTCCTTGAGAAACTTTATGCCCGATAGAATATCGTAACCAAGTTGGGGGTGACGCTTCATTTCCCTCCATTCGGATGCATCGAGTTTGCTGGGTTTGAGGAGGATATTATCGGAAATGCCGATCTTACCGATATCATGCAGCAGCGCCCCCCGTGCCATGACGTACAAATCCTTTCCGGAAATCCCCATGGTTTCACCAAGGAGCATCGTGTAACTCATGACCCGTTCCGAGTGGGAACCCGTTTCCTTTTCGCGGGCATCCAGGGCCCGTACCAGAGCGGTCAGGGTGTGGTTATAGGCAAGGTTGAGATCTTCCATTGCAGTGCGAATCTGGCGAGTCTGTTCTTCTACCTTTTTCTCCAGATTTGTCTGGTATTCCCGATTCTCCATGAGTAAACGCTGCTTCTCCAGCGAGTTGCGAATCGTCAGGAGCACGCGGTCCACGTCAAAAGGCTTGAGAATATAATCGTCGGCGCCGAGATGGATGCAATTCATGGCCGTTTCCGTATCACTTATGGCTGTTACCATAAGCACCACGGTTTCAGGACTCAGGGCCTTGAGCTCTTCAAGAAAATCTACACCGGATCGCCCCGGCATCATGATGTCGAGAATTGTAAGGTCTATTTTGTTGTTCTGAAGAATTAATCGGGCATCGTCTGCACTGCCGGCCTGAAAGCAGCGGTACCCCTCACGGGATAGGGCAGAGACTATGAGTTCTCTTATCATCTCTTCATCATCGACAGTAAGGATGGTAGCTTGCACGGCAATTCCTCTCTGGCGGTTTATGGATTCAGCCGTTTTTCGAGTTCATCCCGCACCCGTCCGACCAGTACATCAGGCGTGAAGGGTTTGTTGATGAAAGCTATCCGTTCATTGGTAATCTCTTGCGGCAATATCGTATCATCCGTATAGCCCGACATAAACAATATTTTGATATCAGGGCGTTTTTCCCTGAATTCTCGCATTAGTGCCGGGCCGTTTTTCTCCGGCATGATGACGTCGGAGAGTACGAGGTCGATCAGATGCAGGTTCGAATCAAAAATTTCACTGGCCTCAGATGGTGAAGTCGCCTGAAGTACCGTGTATCCCCGGCGGCTCAGGGTTCGGACCGCGAGATTCAATACTCCCGCTTCGTCTTCAACAATCAGGATGGTTCCAGTCCCCGTTGACACCTCTTCGGTGACACAAGTCTCTTCTTTATCGGTTTGAGAATCAACTTGCGGGAGATATACCCGGAATGATGCCCCCTGGCCGGGTTCACTGACGACCTGGATATAGCCGCCGCTCTGTTTTACGATGCCGTAAACCGTCGCAAGCCCGAGTCCAGTGCCCTTACCCTGTTTTTTGGTAGTGAAAAAAGGTTCGAAGATCTTTCGCTTTGTTTCTTGAGTCATGCCGACTCCGTTATCATGTACGGCCAACATGACGTAACTTCCCTCAACGGCCCCGGGGTTTTCATTGATAAATGCCCGGTCCAGAACAGAGTTCGCTGTTTCGATGGTTATTACACCGCCATCTTCCAATGCGTCCCGGGCATTAACCAGCAAGTTCATTAATATCTGTTCCACTTGCCCCGGATCTGCCTTCACAACGCCAAGGCAGTCAGAAAGGCGAGTCTCCAGGACAATGTTCTCTCTGATTAGCCTCTTGAGCATCTTTTCCAGGTTCCTGACCAGGTAGTTAATGCTTATTACCTTAGGTTCAAGCACCTGACGGCGACTGAAGGCAAGGAGCTGGTGGGTGAGGTCAGCGGCACGTTCCCCGGCTTTTAGGATTTGCTCTACTTCTGCGCGGAATGGATTATCGGCGGGCATTTCATGGAGAAGAAGAGTGCTGTAGCCGTTGATGATGGTGAGGAGATTATTGAAATCATGGGCAACGCCCCCCGCAAGCTGCCCGATTGCTTCCATTTTTTGTGCCTGCCGGAGTTGGGCCATGGCCTGCCGGTGTTCCTGTTCGGTTTGCCGATGGTCGCTGATATCCTCTTTTATGCCCATAAAATGTGTTATGACGCCATCAGAATTACGGATTGGCGATATGCACACTTTTTCCCAAAAGAGTTCACCATTCTTTTTCTTGTTGATCATTTCTCCGTGCCATTCGTGGCCGGAAGTTATCGTTTCCCATAGATTCCGGTACCCAATGTCGGAAATCTCGCCGGATTTGAGAATGCGTGGATTTTTCCCCAAAACTTCATCTGCGTTGTAGCCTGTTATCTGGGTAAATTTGGGATTGACGTATTCTATCGTGCCATTTTGGTCAGTTATAATGATGGAAACAGGGCTCTGTGTTACCGCATGGGAAAGTTTACGCAGTTCATCCTCAGCCTGTTTTTTCTGGCACCTTACTATTGACTCTTCAAGTTCCCGCCGGACGGCCGGGACCAGTCGTACAAGATTATCTTTGACAATATAGTCGCTGGCGCCGGCACGCATGGTTTCGACTGCGGCATGTTCTCCAATCACTCCGGAGACAATGATAATCGGGAGGGAGTAACCGTTGCTCCTCAGAAGAGCTATGGCGTCAAGTCCACTGAACGTGGGCATGACGTAGTCGGAAATAACAATATCCCAAGTGGAAGCAGCGAGAGCATCGAGCATCTGCTCAGCGGTATCTACTCTAAGAAAAGAGAGCGTGAAACTGCTGCCGAGCTCATACACGATAAGGTCGGTATCAAGAGGAGAATCATCAACTATAAGGACTCGCAAAGAAGGGGCCGCCACCACAGTCATCCCATGTTCCGATTCCAAACCGGAGAATTTATTACGTCACTACCCTTCAGTTCTTATCGGCAGTTCACTATGAAAGTTTAATGGTATGCCGAAAATTATCCAGAGTAGTTCTTTAATTCATTTTTCCGTAATGACGGTGAAGTGGTTGGGGAAATTCAGGCTGGAGTGCGAGTTTTTTTGAATTTTTGCTCGTACATCCTTTTATCGGCAAGCTTCAGGGTCTCTTCCAGCCGTTCTCCTTTCGAGGCGGTGGCCGCGCCGAATGACATGCTGAGCGGAAAGGATACGCCGGTAGCGTTGCTTGCCTCGATCTTCGTCAGCACACGGCTGAGGGCATCTTCAACAACCCCGGCATCGGCGCTGGGAAGTAAAACGGCGAATTCATCGCCTCCGATACGCGCCACGACATCCTCGGCGCGGAAAGCTCCTTTAAGCATCAAGGCAGCACGGGTTATCAGATCATCTCCTTCGGCATGCCCAAGAGTGTCATTGACGTATTTGAGCTTGTCAATGTCGCTAACCACAATGCTCACCGGAAACTGGCGCCCCAATTCGAGCCGCTCCAGCTCCTCCTGGAAATATCCCCGGTTGTAGAGGCCGGTCAGAGGGTCGTGGGTACTCATGTAGCGAAGTTTTTCTTCCGTCTGTTTACGTTCGGTTATATCGAGGATTGTGCCCACGAGCCCACCGGGCGTGTTGTCGATATTATTGAAAGTAGCTTTGTAAAATATTACGTCGTGCAGTGTCCCATTGGCAAAAGAGATGGTGCTCTCATAAATTTGGGTGCCACCGTGACGGAACAATTCATTGTCAGTTTCAGAAAAACGGTCGGCAAGGCTGGACGGAGCAATATCCGCCATTGATTTACCTACTATCTCGCTCTGGGGTAATCCGGAAAACGACTCGAATGCCTTGTTGCAGCCAAGAAAAATTCCATCGTTGTTTTTGAAAAATATAGGCGCGGGGATAGAGTCTATCAGTACTTGCCTGAAATGGAGCTGTTCCCTTAAGTCCCTTTCCGCCTTACGCCGTTCTTCCCGTATTGCGGCTTCGCGCAATTCCCGGCGTATGGCAGGCATCAGGCGGGTAAAATCACCTTTCATTATATAGTCGTGGGCACCGGCCTTCATTGCCTTGACCGCTTCAATTTCACCGATCCTGCCGGACACGATGATAAATGGAAGATCCAGTTCCAACTCCTGAAGAACCGTGAGAGCTGCCAAGGCATCAAATTGAGGCATGAAATAGTCGGACAGAACTATATCCCACTGTTCACCGGTGAGAATGTCTCGCAGGGGGGCTTCCGCGTCGACTCTTTCATAGGTGATGTCATATTCTTTTTTTAAAGCCCGGACGAGGAAAAAACAGTCGTCTTCAGAGTCTTCAATTATAAGTACGCGCAATGAGGGGGTCACGTGATCTCTCCAAGGCGGTATAAAGGCGTCTCGTTAAAAACTTGGGAAATTGTACCATACCTTTCTGAGGCGCAGGAGATAATGGTTATTGTGAAGACTCCGTTAATAAATATATTGATTATACTAATAACACCGGACGTGCCGATTGGCAAATATGAGTGCCTGTGATATACGAATCAGCATCAGATTTTAACGAGTTGAGGGGTGATCATGATCGAATCGAAACCGGCAATTCTTTCGAAATCGCTGTTGACGGCTGTTTTGGCGGCCATCGTGATGGTACTGCTCATTTGCGGCACTCCAAAGGCCGAACCTGTTTCGACACATGTTGTTTCCCAGGGAGAATTTGCGTCATATCTGGTGAGTGAACTCGGCTGGAAGTCCGGAGTCCCCGAAGAACCGAAAATATCCGATTACCTGGCCGTGCTGAGCGGCAAGCACTCATTCCGCTTTGAGGCTGAAGATTTTTTTAACATCGAAGGAGATAGTGTAACCGTCAGAAACTATCCGCTTTATGGGCCGTTTTCGGGCTCCGGCTGGCTTAGTGGAACTGCTGCCCCCACCACGGTTCGCTTCACGGTCTTTCTTCCGCGAGGCGGTGAGTACCTTCTGAGTGTTGTCTCCAAAGGAGATGGACAGCATTGGTATGCGGGTGGCAAAGATTTCACAGTGAATACCGGCGGTAGCCTGCGGGAGAAAGAAGCGGGGACGATAACCCTTAATGGGGGAAAACAGGAGATTTCAGTGATGCTGCCTCCCGAAGGGGGAGTTGATGCCCTCATCCTTAATGCAGTTGGAGACTTTCCGGCCATTGAGCCTCTTGGAGGCTGGCGGCCCGATACCCCTCTGTCTTGGGGCGACTACGCGGAAACCATGGCTACGGTCCTTAATCTGGAAAAAAACTTTCCGGCGGTTCAGGCCGCAAAGCCTGAAATAGTAGCCTTCAAGAGCATAAAGAAGCTTCCGCCTGCGGTTTCTGAAACCAACATAAATTATCTAGGTGCCCATACCGCGGCGTCATGGGTTAGGGCAGGGGCAAACGGCGCTGTCCTGGAACTTCCGATCGACGTAGCGGCAAACGGGATATACGCTCTCCGCGTCCGCCTTCTTGGCTCTACATTTATCACCGATTTCAACGGAGTCCGGAAACAGTGGGATGGAAAACCATATCTTTACTGGTATGACCTGGGCGTAGCGCGTCTATCCAGAGGCACCCATGTATTTAAAATAGAGCTTCCCCCCCTTGGCGGTGCCGACGTTGTTGAACTCACAGCCCACAAGTCATCCCAACAGGACTATCTGGCAGCACTGGGCCTGGTTGGTAAAAATCCGTCATCAACGCTGTCTCGTGCCGAGCTCGAAGACCAGCTCCGGAAGGACCTGGGGCGCCTTATCCCTGCACGCTAGGGGGCGGGGTGACCTCCAGGCCTCTTATTCTCCCACTTCTCGGCATGGTAGGGGGGCTCTTATCCGCCCATCACCTGAATATTTTTCTAACGCCTTACCTGCTGCCAATTCTGCTGATTGTAATGCTGGCATGTGCGATTCTTAGAAGTCGCATGCCGTTTTTGTTCTTCCTCACCGCATTCTTCTTCGCCTGGGGTAACGCAGCCCTCCAACCGTTTCTCCGCCCATCATACCCGTCGAATCATCTCGTTCGTTTCGTATCACACGTCCCGGTTACCTTGGAAGGAATCGTTGCAACCCGCCCGGAAGCCAAGGATGAGGGAATGAGATTCGTTATTGCTGCCGAGCGGGTTTTCCGTGACGGAAAAGCCATTCCAGTCGAAGGGCGCCTTCTGGTTCACATACGGGAGGGTAGGGGGAATATCCTGACCGGCGACAGGGTGCGGCTGGCCGCCCGGCTCCGGCAGCCGACGAATCTGGGGCTTCCGGGAGAGTTCGATTATCGCCGCTATCTGGCGTACCGCCAGATTTATGTTACTGCGTCGGTTTTGAGCAATGACAACATCCTGCTTATGCGCGAAGCGGCAGCATATCCTTTTCAGCGCCGGTTCGACAGCCTTGCAGGAGAACTAGGCGATTTTATCGGCAAACGTTTCCCCGTCGAAGGCGGTATTCTCAGGGCTATTCTGGTGGGCGAACGGGGCTACGTCAACAAAAGGACTGAGGAAATCTATGCCCGTGCCGGAGTCAATCACATTCTTTCTATCTCCGGATTTCATATCGGCATTATCGCCGTCACCATCTATTACCTGCTCTTGAAACTGCTTGCCAGATCGGAAATTCTCGCTCTGGGCCTGAACCTGAGGCGCACCGTCCTTCTTGTTGCACTTCCCCCGGTTGTTTTCTATCTCTACATAGCAGGTTTGGCTCCGGCAACGGTCCGATCAGTTATCATGATTGCCATTGCTACCATTGCCCTTCTTCTCGAACGGGAAACGGACCCCATCAATACGCTGACGGCAGCTGCATTCAGCATCCTTATATTCACTCCCCAGACGCTTTTCGATATCTCGTTTCAACTCTCGTTCCTTGCCATATGGGGATTGATAATCCTTACGCCGCTCTTCATGGAGCCGTTTTCCAGCATCAATAACACCAAACTGAAGAATCTGCTTCTGTTTGTTGCCGCATCTGCCGCAGCCATTACCGTAACCCTTTTGCCAGTTGCGCACATGTTTCACCGCACATCGGTCGCCGGGTTAATCGGAAATTTCGTGGCGGTTCCGCTTTTGGGATATGGCGCTGTGGTGACTGGATTTGCCTCGCTGCCGCTGATTCATTTAGCCCCAGATGCCGCGCACTTCCTTCTCGGGATAGCGGCCTGGCTTGTCAGGCTATCCGGGTCTCTGATTGAAATAATTGCCGGAATTCCTCCTTTACCGCTGCGGAGCGTTTCGCTTCTCGATCTTTCAGTGTTTTATCCGGCATTGCTTGCCCTCACGCTCGTCAAGACATATAGAATGCGTTATTCCGTCTGTTTACTGGCCATTGCAACGCTTTTCATGCTCCATATTCCGGCAGGCGCAAATTCGAACAGAATGCTTAGAATTACCTTCTTCAGCATCGGACAAGGGGAATCCACACTGATCACCTTCCCCGATGGCAGACACATGCTAGTGGACGGTGGCGGCTCGCTCAGGGATGATGGTATGGACACAGGGACTCGATATCTGGCCCCGGCCCTATGGAGCATGGGAGTTGACCGGCTCGATATTGTCGTTCTTTCTCATCCCCATCCAGACCATTTAAAAGGGCTCATTTCCCTTGCTGAACTGTTTCCCATTGGCGAATTCTGGGAAAGCGGCATCGAAGAGCCAGTCGGAGACCATGCAAAATTGCGGTCGATTCTTGCCGGCCAGGGGGTTCCGGTCCGCAATATCACTTCAGCGACACCGTCATGTACCATGGGCAACGTCAAAATCACCCCTCTGGCTCCGGCTCCGGATACGCTCGGATGCAACAGCGACCAGAACGACAACTCACTTGTATTCAAACTTATCTACGGAGAGTTCAGCATGCTGTTTACTGGAGACATCGGTCATTGTGGGGAAAAGATGCTCCTGAGAGATCCGGGCAAGCTTGGTTGCACAGTGCTTAAGGTCCCCCATCACGGCAGCCGCCACTCCACTACACCAATGCTCCTCGATGTTGCTTCACCCCTAGTGGCGTTCATTTCGGCTGGTGCCGGAAACAGTTTCGGCCTCCCATCACCCGAGACCATTTCAAGACTCCATCAACGCGGAATTTCTGTGTTTCGCACCGACCTGCACGGGACTGTAGAAGTCACCAGCGATGGGAAAGGATATAGTATCCGAACCTATTCAGACGGGCATTTTCATTGACAAAAACCTCATTTTACCTGATAGTTTTAGGACTTAATTCACGGGTATTGTGCCATTTTGCCTGATTCGGAGTCTCCATTTTATGGAAAAAATCCTTGTCGTCGACGATGACCGCTTCTTTCGGCAGTTGTATATCGACCTTCTCAGGGAAGAAGGGTACGAGGTTGACACCGTGGCCTCCGGGGCCAAAGCGCTGGATCTTCTCGAACAAAATGATTATCAGCTTGTGATTACCGATCTCGTCTTGCCCGGCATGGGCGGCATCGATCTTCTTGCTAGGGTAAAAATACAGGCTCCCACTGTAGACGTGATTATAGTTACGGGACACGCCAACGTTGAATCAGCCGTTTTTGCCCTCAAAGGCGGTGCACGCGACTACCTCCTTAAACCGTTCAATCACGATGAATTCAAGCATACCGTTGCTCTCTGCTTCGAACAGCGCCGTCTGATAAATGAAAACTATGAATTAAAGGAACTTCTGAACTTATTTCAAGTGGGGCAGAATATCGCCAACTGCATTGATATCGAGCGATTATCGACTGTAGTTGTGGAGTCACTGACAAAAGAGGTCAGGGCCTCCAGGGCCATTGGATTATTCCGCCAGAAGGACGAGAATCTGCTTCTGAAAGATTTTGAGGGATTCAACGAAGATATCGCCCAAAATCTTGCCGAATTAATTCGAAAAAACGTAAACCTTGAGGATATAAATGCTCCGACTCTTAAAAAAATAAAAGTATCCTCTTTTGCAACGGGAGGGGACTTCAGTGGCTTAGATCTCGACGAAGCTCTCCTTATGATTATCCGGTCTAAAACCGATATCCTCGGTGTCGTTGTCATCTTTAACAATCCCGGGCAGCAACTCCCCGGTGATTTCAAACTCAAGAGCATTCACTTCCTTCTGGAACAGTCAACTCTTGCATTCGAGAACGCCGCCCGTTACTCAAGTGCCAAGGACATGCTTTATATCGATGAATTGACAGGACTTTTCAACTACCGCTACCTGGACATCTCCCTTGAACGCGAACTTAAAAGGGCCGACAGGTTCGGCTCGACGGTGTCGATGATCTTTATAGATCTGGATTTCTTCAAGGGAGTCAATGACATACATGGACATCTGGTTGGAAGCCAGGTACTTACCGAAGTAGGTATGCTTCTCAAGAAATCGGTCCGTGAAGTAGATATCGTTATACGTTACGGTGGCGATGAGTTTACGGTCATGCTTGTGGAAACGGGAGAAAAGGGAGCCGCTACCGTAGCCGAACGGATTCGGCGCTCCATTGAAGATCACACCTTCCAGGCAACTGAAGGCCTCAATATCCGCCTGACCGCAAGTCTGGGATATGCCTGTTATCCAGCCGACACTCAATCAAAACTTGAACTTCTCGAACTGGCCGACAAAGCGATGTACAAAGGTAAGGAAGAAGGGAAAAATTGCGTATTCAGAGCAACGGCAATCCGCTGAATATTCCAGCTGACACGCAGCAATGACAAGGAGCAGGTAAGTACATGATTACTGGCATCAAGGGTTTCAATGATATACTGCCCGGGGAGGTTGAGCGGTGGCAACATATCGAATCGACCGCACGTCGGGTATTCGGACTTTATGGCTATTCGGAGATTCGCATTCCGATTCTTGAAAAAACGGAACTCTTTTGCCGTTCCATTGGCGACACCACCGACATTGTTGAAAAGGAGATGTATTCCTTTGTCGACAAAGGCGAAAATGCCGTAACCATGCGCCCCGAAGGGACCGCAAGCGTCATGCGGGCTTATATCGAACACAAGCTCTATGCGCAGGATCCGGTGTCAAAGCTGTATTATATGGGCCCCATGTTTCGCTATGAACGTCCCCAAAAAGGGCGTTACCGGCAGTTTCACCAAATAGGCGCGGAAGTTACCGGCGTCACCGACCCCAAGGTGGACGCCCAGGTTCTAACGATGCTCTGTCATTTTTTTGCAGAGCTTGGATTGACGGAACCAACGCTCCAGATAAACTCCCTTGGCTGCCCCGAGTGCCGGCCAGTTTATCGCGAAGCGCTTAAAAATTATCTCCGCGAACGTCTTGACCAACTTTGCGATGACTGCAAAAGGCGCTACGAAACGAATCCTCTCAGGGCATTAGACTGCAAGTCTCCACACTGCCGGGAGGCCACCGCCAATGCACCGGCCGTGCTGGACCACCTCTGCGCCGGTTGCGACGACCACTTCGCCGCCACCCGCCGCCACCTGGAACGCGCCGGCACCCCATACAGCATAAATAACAGGATGGTGCGCGGCCTTGACTATTACACCCGCACCACCTTCGAACTGGTCACGGGACTCCTCGGCGCCCAGAGCGCCGTGGCGGCCGGAGGACGTTACGACGGACTTATTGCCGATCTGGGGGGACCTGCAATTCCCGGCATCGGTTTTGCCATGGGGGTTGAAAGGGTCGCTCTGCTCCTTGGTGAACAGAAGTTCGCTCAACGCCCCGATCTCTTCATCGCCGCCCTGGGTTCCGAAGCCCAGGATGAGGCATTCAGACTCATGTGCGGCCTTCAACGCCTCGGTATATCAGTAGAAATGGACTACGAGGGAAAGAGCCTCAAAAGTCAGATGCGCCGCTCAGATAAATTCAACTCCCGCTTCACCCTCATCATAGGAAGTGATGAGCTGGCAAACCGACGGGCAACGCTTAAGGCCATGGACACAGGCAGCCAGTCTGACGTACATCTGGCCATCGAAGCCATTGCAGACCAAGTAAAGTAACGATCCCCACCGAAAACATCGAAGGGGGAGTGGTGCGGAATGCGCTTTACTCCCCCTTCGATGTTTATATTCCTTCATGTTCCTTTTCATAAACTCCACTTAAGCAATTGACAACCCACCACAAAAATTGTATACAGTATCCATTTCGCCCACGTATTGTTATCGCGTCAACATCTCGAAATAACGATTGATTCAGAAGTAAAACTACAGGAGGAATGGAACATGATTGAAGCCTATCTCGCCCACGAAGCCGAACGCCAGGCGCAGGGTATCCCGGCGCTGCCGCTCAACCCTGAGCAGGCCACTGAACTGTGCAAACTAATGGAAGCCCCTCCTGCCGGCAAAGAGGGTTTCCTCCTTAACCTGTTAAAGGAGCGCGTTTCTCCGGGGGTTGATCCTGCTGCCAAAGTAAAGGCAGCATTCCTGGCAGAGATCGTCAAGGGAACCAAGAAATCACCGTTGGTTTCCAAGGTAGATGCCATCCGCATTCTCGGTACAATGATTGGCGGTTACAACGTTGATCCTCTGGTTGAAGCACTCAAGGATGCCGAACTGGCCGATGAAGCCGCATGTGCGCTCTGCGGCCTGACTTTGGTATATGGCGGATTCGATCAGGTTGTGGAACTTTCCAAGAGCAACGCGGCTGCAAAGAAAGTTCTCGAGTCCTGGGCAAACGCTGAGTGGTTTACAAACCGCCCGGGCCTGCCTGAAACCATCAAAGTCAAGGTGTTCAAGGTAGAAGGCGAGATCAATACTGACGACTTCTCCCCGGCCGGCGATGCATGGAGCCGTCCCGATATCCCTCTTCACGCACTGGCTATGGGCAAAACCCGCTTCCCGAACCGTCTGAAAGATATCGCCGATTGGCGGGCTGCTGGTCACCAGGTTGCCTTTGTCGGTGACGTCGTCGGCACCGGTTCCTCCCGCAAATCCGCCTGCAACAGCGTGCTGTGGCACATGGGGCAGGAGATTCCTGCAGTTCCCAACAAAAAGACCGCCGGCGTCATCATTGGCGGTGTAATCGCTCCGATTTTCTTCAACACGGCCCAGGATTCCGGTGCGCTCCCCCTTAAGGCTGATGTTACCAACATGAATGATGGTGACATTATCACCATCAACACTGCAAAAGGCGAAATTTCCAACGAAAAAGGGGAGGTTATCTCTACCTTCAAGATCAGCCCCAACACGCTGGCCGACGAGTTCCGGGCCGGTGGCCGCATTCCGCTCATCATTGGCCGCGCTGTGACTGAAAAGGCCCGCAAGGCCCTCGGCCTCGGCGACACCGACGTATTCACCAAGCCGGTCAACCCCCAGCCAAAAGCTGGCCAGGGCTATTCACTTGCCCAGAAGATGGTCGGCAAGGCCTGTGGCGTTACCGGTGTGCTTCCCGGTACTGCCTGCGAGCCAAAGATGACCACTGTAGGTTCCCAGGACACCACCGGCCCCATGACCGCCGACGAACTCAAGGAACTGGCCTGCCTCAAGTTCCTCTCGCCGATGTTCATGCAGTCCTTCTGCCATACCGCTGCCTATCCGAAGCCGGCTGACGTAAAAATGCACAAGAATCTTCCCGGCTTCATCATCGAGCGGTGCGGCGTACCCCTCAAGCCGGGCGACGGTGTTATTCACTCCTGGCTGAACCGCCTGCTCCTCCCCGACACCGTGGG